>NZ_JBFBLA010000033.1:0-57069 GCF_040702485.1 Arthrobacter sp. NPDC080031 | reverse complement strand
CGCTTCATCCAGGCCCGGGACGAGACCTGCCGCACCCCCTACTGCGACGCACCCATCCGGCACTTCGACCACATCATCCCCTGGCGGGACGGCGGACCCACCAGCCTGGCCAACGGGGCAGGCCTGTGCGAAGCCTGCAACCACACCAAAGAACTCCCCGGCTGGACAGCACGAACCTGGACAGCACGAACCGGCACGGCACAAACAAGCCCCGGGACACGGCACGTCCTCGACATCCGCACCCCCACCGGCCATACCTACCGCTCAACAGCCCCGCCGCTGCCGGGAACCGGGCTACAAGGCACAGACCCACCGCATTCCAGGCGCCACCGACGCAAACTGCGACACCACGCCAAGACACTGAAGTACGCCCACGTCACCGAACTACACGCCGCCACCTGAGCGGCTCCGGCGCCCAGGCGCGCACGCGCCCGGCTACGGCTTGACCGGGTTGCCCGGGAGGATCTCGGACGGAACGGGCTGGGGCAACGGGAGCGTGGGCGTTGGGACCGCCGGCGTCGGGATCGTGACACCTCCCGGGCGGCCCTTGGTGATGTCATGCAATCCGTTACGCGGATCCGGCTCGGACCCGGGCGCCGTAGTGCCGGGAGTGGGATGCGGCGATGGATGCGTGCTGCTGTTTTGGGCATCGGGGCTGGAGGACTCCGGAGTAGGCGATGCCGGAATGCTTGTTCCCTTGGTAGGCATGGGACCAGGCTCCGGACGTGTCCCCTGTTGTTGCGGAGCCTTGCCGCCCGATCCAGCGCTGAGCTGCGAGACGACCGAACCCACCACGGCGCCCAGGTGTTCAATCGTTCCGGGAATGCCGCCGTCGGACGCTGCCGCTGCGGTAGCTCCGGCGGCAAGGGAAGCCGCAACGGCAACAGCGGCGAAGGTCAAACGGCCCTTCTTACGGCGACGGGCGGCCAGTTCGTCAACAGGTGCAGCCGCGGCGCCGGAAGCCGCCTCAACAGTCTCCACAGCGGCAACAGCCTCAACCGGCGCAATGGCTTCAACCGGCGCGGTCGCGACGCGGGCAGGTGCCATCAAGGCTTGCACAGCCGCCGATGGCTGCGGCCGGCTGCTCGCAAGGGCGCGCAGTTCCAGCAACTCGGTGCGGATCTCGTACGCTTCGTCGAGCCCGGCTTCAGCAAGCAGGCGGTCAATGCCTTGCTCGCCGAAAGATGCGGATTTTTCGCTCATGATGTGCCATTCCTTAGTAGTGCACGTTCTCTCAGTGCACTCAATGCCCTGCGCTGCAACTGCTTCACGGCTCCTTGGGACTTGCCCATGATGGCCGCTGTTTCTTCCAACGACAGGTCCGCCACAACCCGTAGTGCCAGGACCTCCCGGTAATCGGGGTTGAGGTCGGCCAGTAGCTCGGTTACGCCCAGTCCTTGCCCATGCCCGAATGCCTGGTCCTCGGCCGAAGGCGTGCGCCGCGAATCCAGATCGGATTCGTAGGGTGCGGAATCAGGGGTGCGTTCCCGCTTGCGATAGTGATCCACCATTCGCGCGTGCGCTATGGAGAAGAGCAGGGTCTTAGCCCCCTGAAGACCTCCTCGGAGGGTATCCAGTTTGGGATAGAGAGCCAGGAACACGTCCTGGGTAACTGCTTCCGGATCGTCTACGCCGCGGGCGCGAAGGTATCCAAACACCGGTCCGGAAAACTCGTTGTAGGCAGCAGTGAAGAGCAGTGCGGGATCGTCCTCGTCCGCCTGCAAACATTCATCAGCCAAAGGGTCCAGCACCCGCGACCCCTCCATCCCACGCAGCGCGGTCATCGTCCATGGCCTGGGAAATGACCACTGCTGCAGTCTGTTGCGTCGCGGGGCTCCTTGTCATGTAGCCAAGGAGCCCCGCCGTTCAAGCGTAGCCGCAGTGTTACGGGCTGACTGAATCGGACGGCACCTGCACAGGTGCGGTCGGCACGTGGGACGGGACAGCCGGCACGGCAGGCACAGCGGGGACGGCCGGTGCGGACGGCACTGCGGGAACAGCCGGTACGGCAGGCACTGCAGCGTTTCCGTCGGCGTCTGCCTTGGCGGAAGCGGATCCGTCAGCCTTCAAGCCGGCAGCCTTGCCTTCGGTCACTACAGTTGCGCAGTGTGCGTTGACGTTGGCCTCGCCGCCAGCGGCAACAACCAGTGAGGAGTAGCCGGGCACCTTGGCGTCGCCCTTCAGGCCGCCGTTGAGGAGAGCGGTGCAGAGGCCGAACGCCTCAGGCGAGGTGGCCTTGGCGGAAGCGGCTGCTGCGGCGGCCTTGGACTTTGCGTCGGCCACGGCGTCAGTGGCCTTGGACTTTGCGTCGGCGACGGCGTCAGTGGCCTTGGACGTTGCCATCTGGGACGCGTCAGCCGTCTTGGACAGTGCGGACTCGGCCGCTTTGGTCGCGACCGGAGCCGGGGCGCCGACCAGTTCGTGGGCGCTCTGCTGCAGGCCGCTCGGAAGTGCTCCGTTGAAGGCTGCTACGCCGGTTCCGCCAACCGCGACAGCTCCGGCGGCGAGGACGCCTGCGGCGATTTTGCTGGTGGCAAGGACAGTGAACAAGGACATGAAACCCTCCGACAAACGTTTTGGGACTGCTCCGGCAGCGGCTCTGTCGCTACCGGATGATCAGTGCGGACGTTGTCCACACTCCCCTTACATCGTTGGGGGTCCCGGCGAGGTTACGCCCGATCCAAAAAACTTTCAGGCGAACTGGCAGTAGATGACCTTTCCCAAGCGTTTTGGGGTCATTTGATGCCAGTTCGCGCCGGTCAGGCCAGCGCCCTGGCCTGCTCAATCAGCTTGAGTACCTCCACCGGCCCGGCCGGAGACACGGGGAGCGGCAAGGCGGAGGCGGCCCCGCCGTCGGCGATCTTCTCCCCAAGGATGCGGTAGAACTCCTGGTAGGCGCCGCGCTCAGTGGGTACCGGGGTCCGCACGCCATCGATTTCCAGGGTGCCGTAGTGCTGCGGATCATCGACGCCGTAGCCGGCATCTGTGGGTAGCCCGCCTGCCAGGATGAACGGCTCCTGGGGATCGATTCCGTACTTCACGAAGCCCCCTTTGCTGCCGAGGATGCGGAATCGTGGTGCGTGAAGCTGGCTGTTGACGTTCATGGCGACGTGGCTGATCACACCGGAAGCGTGCTTCAGGACCAGGAAGACGTCGTCATCGGCTTTTTCCTGCGGCCGTCGCGCGAGGATTTCAGCGTGGGTGACCTCGGCGGGACCGAACATCTGGAGCGCCAAGTCCAGCAGGTGGGTTCCCAGGTCGAAGAGCAGCCCACCGCCGTCGTCGGCCGTGGCGCTTGCCTTCCACGCCTTGCTGATTTCCGGCGCCCAACGCTCCATCGACGCCTCGCAGCGCATGACCTCGCCCAGCGTCCCGGCGTCGAGCAGCTTCTTCACCGTGAGGGCGTCGCCGTCCCAGCGGCGGTTTTGGTAGACGGTGAGCACGCGGCCCAGCCTCGCCGCCAGTTCGATCAGCTCCTGCCCCTGCGCGCTGCTCACGGCGAAGGGCTTGTCCACGACGACGTCGAGCCCAGCTTCGAGCGCGGCCTTCGCGAGTGGGTGATGGGTCGCGGGAGGCGTGCCGAGCACCACGAGGTCCAGCTCACCGGCCAGGGCCAAAACGTCTTCCGGACTGTCCACGATCCTCGTGCCGGGATACCGTTCCTGCGCTTTGGCCTTACGGCCGGCATCCGAAGTAGCGATGACGTCGAGGGAATACGCGGGATTAGCTGCGATGAACGGCGCGTGAAAGACGCTGCCGGAGAGGCCAAAGCCGACGACGGCGGTACGGATCGGTGAGAGGGTCATGCCGCTACGCTACCGGGCCAAGGCAGCCCGGCGAAGGTTTTGTCAGCACTCTCGCAACAGCCGCGTAACGAGCTCGCGCCACGACGCCGCGAGGCGCTCCGACGGGACTCCGTGAGCGCGAAGGGAATGGAGTATGCGCTCGGGATCCAGGGTGGCGCCGAGGGAAAGAGCCAAAAGCCAAGGATCGCGGTCCAGGCCCGCTTCCCGCAGCAGCATCTCGATGTGCCGGTGCCACAACACGACCGGAGGGGCGTCGTGCCGGTTCTGGGGGGAATGCTCCGCCGCGGCACGGGCCAGCTCGCCGTATTCTTCGACATATTTGATGCGCGCTTCGCCGAACGCAATGAGGCGTTCACATGCGGGCGCGCCGGGACCCAGCGGCGGCGGACCGAAGATGAACTCGCGCTGGAACTCGGCTTCGGCGTCGCTCAGGAGGGTCATCATGAGTCCTGCCCTGCTGCCGAAACGTCGGAAGACCGTTCCTTTCCCGACGTCGGCCCTGCACGCGAGCATGTCCATGGTGACGGCGTCCACGCCATGTTCGGCAACGAGATCCCGCGCAGCTTGAAGGAGCCGTTCGCGGTTGCGCGCGGCGTCGCTGCGCTCCGGCTGCGTCCCGAAAGACGATCCGGGCCGAATGGGGATGAGGCTCACAAAAACATTCTAGCCTCGGGAATATTAAGCGGACCGCAGTCCGTTTAGAATCTACGAAGGCAGCAAAAGCCTCCAAAACCGAGCGCCTGCGGCACCGTCCGCGGCCAGACCCAAGGAGTTCCCATGTCCAAGAACACCGTTCTCGCCCTTGTTGGCAGCCTCCGCGCCGATTCCCACAACCGCAAGCTCGCCGAAGCCATCCAGCTGAACGCCCCGGAAAACGTCGAAGTGCAGATCCACGGCTCCCTCGGCAACATCCCGTTCTACAACGAAGACATCGACGTCGAAGGCAAGGTTCCGGCCGAAGCCGCGGCTTTGCGTGCCGCAGCAGCCAAAGCTGACACGCTCCTGTTTGTCACGCCCGAACACAACGGCACCCTGACCGCTTCCCTCAAGAACGCCATCGACTGGCTGTCCCGCCCCTACGGCGCCGGCGCCCTCGCGGGCAAGCCGACCGCCGTCGTCGGCACCGCTTTTGGCCAGTTCGGTGGCGTGTGGGCACAGGACGAGGCCCGCAAGGCCGCCGGCATCGCCGGCGCCAAGGTCCTCGACAACGTCAAGCTCGCCGTTCCGGGCTCCATGATCCGCTTCGCCGAACTGCACCCCAAGGACGACACCGAAGTCGTTGAGCAGATCAAGGCCATCTTTGAGCCCCTGACCGCTGTCCAGGAAGAAGAAGCAGCAGCCTAGTTCCCGTCGGTTCGCTCCGCGTGCCGCGAGAATGCCCCTGTCCCGCCGTTGAAGCGTGGGCGGGGGCATTCTTTGTCGGCGTCGGCACCGCACCGCTACCATTCCGTGACTGAGCTGAGGCCGAACCGTCATGGACGGAACGGCCCACACCCGTGCGGCCAGCCGTAACGTTGAGATACAGGCACCAAGGGTGGTCAGGGCAGGAGCGGGGGCTGTCATGCGGATCGGACGCGGCGTGGAATGCACGACGGCGGCGATCGCCGCGCTATGTCTATCCCTCGCGCTCTGCGTGGCTGGCTGCGCCTCACCCGGCGGCGGCGATCCGGGCGGGTCACGCTCGGCACCACCAGCTTCACCCGACTCCGTGCAGCCGACGCAGGAGCCGGTAGCCGGGCCGATTCCCGTGCCCCTCCCGGCACCTCCCCCGTACATCAACCCCCCGCCCGCGGCATCGCCCCCAACCTCGGCGAGCCCGAAGGCACCCGTAGCCGCCCCGGCTCCCTTGCCCCTCCCGACCGCCGGCGAATCGACCGGAACCACCGTGTATTTCGTGGCAATCGGCGACGGCGGCAGCCGCGGTGTGCGGTTCGGCTGTGACGACAGCCTCGTGGCTGTCCACATCAGCACCCCTCCGGGCAGCGATCCGCTGGCGGCGGCAATGGCGCAGCTGCTGGCGCCCGATGGAACCGCGTCCCGGGAAGGTTTGTACAACGCGCTCTCTGGTTCTGCGCTGCGGTACGTTTCGGGCTACCTGGACGGCACCACCGCCGTCGTGAATCTGAGCGGGTCCCTTCGCCCTGGAGGCGTGTGCGACCACCCGCGGATCGAAACCCAGCTGGCGCAGACCGCTGTGGCGGCAACCGGAGCATCCCAGGCCGCGATCTACATCGACGGGAACATCCTGGCGGACGTCTTGAGCTTGCGCTGAGGCCGCCGGCTACTCGAATAGCGCGTCCATATCTGCGTAGCTCCGGGTTCCGGCGAGGCCGGACCAGTTTCCATCGCCAAGAACTTCCATTGCCAGCCTGGAGACCTTCGCGTAGGCCGCCCGGGCAGTGCTGCCGCCAATACTGATTCGCCGCACGCCGACGTCGTGCAATTCTCCGGGCGACGGCGAACCCAAGCCGGCCAGAGCATTGAGCGGTGCGCTTATCCGCCGGGAAAGTTCGTGCAGAATATGGAGATCCGTCACCCCCGGCACGAATATTCCGTCGGCCCCGGCCCGCTGATAGGCATCCGCACGGCGCAGGGTTTCCTCGAATGCGGCGTCCGGAAACTTTCCTGACCAATAAGTGTCAGTACGCGCATTGATGAACAGTCCGACGCCCGCGTCCTCGGCCGTCTGCCTGATCAGGGCGATTCGCCTGGACTGTTCGGCGATCTCGCTCAGCGGCTGGTCCGCTGAGTCCTCGATGTTGATCCCGACGGCGCCGGCGTCCAGCACCGCTCGAACCGTGGCCTGGAGTTCTTCGTCCGTACGCCCGTACCCGGTCTCGATATCCGCAGTCACCGGCAAGCGCGTGGCCCGCGCAATCCGCGACAGTGCTTCCATCGCGAGTTGCCGTGGAAGGTGGTCCCCGTCCCGGTACCCCAGGCTCCAGGAGACTGCCGAGCTGGAGGTCGCCACCGCCGTCGCTCCCGCTTCCTCGACCATCCGGGCAGATGCCGCATCCCACGCATTCACCAGCACCAACGGTGCATGCGGCGCGGCATGGAGCTCGTGGAAACGGAGGGCCTTGGATTCGAGTTCGGGATGCATCGTCATGGCTCTATTCCAGCCTCCCTGCGTCAGCACGTAAAGCGCTTCGCACCGCGAATCCCTAAATTGGGATGAAACATCCGTTGCTCAATTGGCAACTCCGGGGAGTATCCTTTCAATGTGACCCACGAAACATTGGATGCCGGGCCCGAGTTGCCCGCGGAAGCAATCGACGCAATAGAGCGAGCAGCAACTGCCGCCCACCGCCACGAGGAACTTTTCTCGGAGCGCGCCGCCAACATCAAGCAATCCGCCGTGCGTGACGTCTTCGACATTTCAATGCGGCCCGGACTCGTCTCCCTCGCCGGCGGAAATCCCTATCTGCAGTCCCTGCCCCTCGAGAAGCTCGGCCAAACCGCGGCCCGGATCATCGCGGAAGAAGGCATGACGGCCCTGCAGTATGGCGGCGGCCAAGGCACCGAGGAACTGCGCACCCAGATTTGCGAGATCATGGCCGCGGAGGGCATCCTGGACGCCCGGCCGGAGAACGTGGTAATCACCGCGGGTTCCCAGTCGGCCCAGGACGTCGCCACGAAGGTCTTCTGCAACCCTGGCGACGTCGTCCTCGTGGAAAACCCCACATATGTGGGCGCACTGAACACCTTCGAGGCGTACCAAGTCCAGGTTGAGACAGTGGACATGGACGACGACGGCTTGGTCCCGGAACTCCTCGAAGCCAAGATCGCGGCGCTTCAGGCCGAGGGCAAGACCATCAAGTTCCTCTACACGATCCCCAACTTCAACAACCCCTCCGGCATCACACTTGCTCCGAGGAGGCGTCAGCGGATCGTCGATATATGCCGCAATGCGAATATCCTGGTTCTCGAGGACAACCCCTACGGCCTTTTGCGCTTCGACGGCCACCCGTTGGAACCCATGCGGGCTGCAAACGAGCACGATGTCATCTACATGGGCTCGTTCTCCAAGATCTTCGCCCCAGGACTGCGGATCGGATGGGCACTGGTACCCGAGCACTTGCAGCGGCGCTTCTACCTGGCCTCTGAAGCCGTGACGCTCTGCCCTCCCACCCTGAACCAGATGATCATCTCGGCATATCTTCGGGACTACGACTGGCGTGGGCAGATTGACACTTACC
Organism: Arthrobacter sp. NPDC080031; assembly: GCF_040702485.1. Lineage (NCBI taxonomy): Bacteria > Bacillati > Actinomycetota > Actinomycetes > Micrococcales > Micrococcaceae > Arthrobacter > Arthrobacter sp. NPDC080031. The sequence goes on along the minus strand of NZ_JBFBLA010000033.1, from coordinate 49,064 downwards.
GGGCCCTGTACGAGGAACGCTGCAACGCCCTGCTGGTGGCGTTGGAAGAGCACATGCCTTCCGGGCTCAGCTGGACCAGGCCCGAGGGAGGTTTCTTCGTCTGGGTCACCCTGCCCGACGGCATCGACACCTATCCGCTGCTCAAGAAGGCGATCGATGCAGGGGTCGTGTTCATCCCCGGCGCGGCGTTCACGCACTCTGACGAACCATCCAACAAACTGAGGTTGGCTTTCAGCGCAGTGCCACCGGAGTCCATCGCCGAAGGCGTCCGCCGATTGGCGCCGGTTTTGCAAGAAGCCATTGATGTCATCAGCAAAGGAGCAGGGATATGAGCGGAATAGTCCTCGTCGGAGTCGACGGCAGCGCAACAGCAAGGCGGGCCGCCGATTCGGCAAAGAATTTGGCGACGGCACTGGGCGCGGAATTGCGCGTCATCACCGCTTTTGAAGGCGCCCACGTGGAGGTCGTCGAAAGCGGGGGCGACAAGTGGATTCTCTCCGACGCCGACGCCGCGGAGAAGGTGGCCGGCAAGGTGGCCGCGGAACTCGCCTCCGATCAGTTGACCACAAGCTATGGAGCTGTCTTCGGCAAAGCCGGTGAGGCCTTGGTCAAGGAAGCCGAGCGTGTGGGTGCCCAAGTGATCGTGGTCGGCAACCGCCGTATGCAGGGACTGGCCAGGGTTCTCGGCAGCGTTGCCAACACGGTGGCACACAATGCGCCGTGCGACGTCTACATCGCCAAGACGGACGAACCTTAAAAGACTCCCCGGCACCGGGGGCTTTGACGGGGATCACGCGTTGTGGTGGGCGGTCTCACCCCGATTTTGGCCGTGCGGCTAGGATGCCGCCGGTAAAATTGAGGTGGCCCCCAAGGGCGCGAGCCGCCCATCACAACAACCCGTAGGGGATCCCTTTTGCTTACTCTGCAGCCGCGCCAACGCGTCGGACACGATATCCTGCTTGCCCGCCACGGCAACCACATCAGCTCCATGCGCTTCGACCGGGCAAATGACCGCATCGTGGCGCTACTTGACGACGGCTCGGTCGACAGCGCTCCGAACATGATCTCTCCGTTGCTCCAGATGCCGGAGACGTTCCGCAGCATCCTTCGTTCCGACTGGAAACTGTTGCTCGTGGTTGCTTCCGCGATGCTCGCCGTCGGAGCCCTGGCCATGGTGCTGTCATTTGGCATGATCGGCAGCATGAGCGACCAGCAACTGCGCGACCTTGCGCTCAGTTACACGTCCTACTAATTCAGCCAACCGTGCAGGACCCCCCAAAGTCCTGCAACCCCGCCCTGCTTAGTCAAGCAGCAGAGCGGGCTCTTCGAGGATGGACGCGACGTCGGCCATGAAGCGGGCAGAGAGGTCCCCGTCCACCACCCTGTGATCGAACGAACCGCCGAGCGTGGTGATCCAGCGGGGGATGACCTCGCCGTCCAGCACCCAGGGCTTTTGCTTGATAGTGCCGAACGCGACGATCGCCACCTCGCCCGGGTTGATGATGGGCGTTCCGGTATCGATTCCGAGGGCGCCAATGTTCGTGATGGTCAACGAGCCGCCCTGCATCTGCGCGGGCTGGGTCTTGCCCGCGCGTGCCGTGCTGGCCAGCTCGTTGAGCGCGAGGGCCAGTTCCTTGAGGGAAAGGTCCTGGGCATCCTTGATATTCGGCACCATGAGCCCGCGCGGGGTTGCTGCGGCAATACCGAGGTTCATGTAGTGCTTGACGTGGATCTCCGCGTTGCCGTTGCCGTCTGCGTTCTCTACCCAGGTCGCGTTAACGCTCGGATTGCGGGCGGCCGCCCAGATAACGGCCTTCGAGAGGATCAGCAGCGGCGATACCTTGATGCCCTCAAAGTCCCTGGAGGCCTTGAGCCGCTTGACGAACTCCATCGTGCGGCTGGCGTCGACATCCACGAAAATGCTCACATGCGGGGCCGTGAATGCTGATTCCACCATGGCCTTCGCGGTGGCCTTGCGGACGCCCTTGACGGGGATCCGTTCCACCCGCTGATCCTGCGGTTTCTTGGTCGCACCCCAGAACTTGTCCGCCTGGTCCACCTCGGCGTCACGCTGGGACTGGTAGCTGACCAAGTCCTCGCGGGTCACTTCGCCGCGGGCTCCCGTGGGAACGACGTCGGCCAGGTCAATCCCAAGTTCACGGGCGATCTTGCGCACCGGAGGCTTGGCCAACACCCGGTTGACGAGGCCGCTGACCGTTGCGCCAAGGCCGGTGAGAGCCGGCGCCTGGCCTGCAGGTCCTTGGTTTGCGGCTCCCTGGCTTATGGGCGCGGGCTGCTGTTCGGCGACGGGGGGCAGGGTCGGAGCAGCAGGCTCGACGACGGGCTCGACGACGGCGGGTGCCGTGCGCGGCGCGGCCACGGATGCAGCGGGGGTGCCTTCCGTGCGCTTGCGCGGGCGGCGCTTGACGGCGTCGGCCTTTGGACCTGAGCCGACCAGCGGACCGCCGGCCGGACCGCCGTCGGACGTTCCGGCGTCGTCGGGCAATTTGCCGTACATCAGGGTCTCTTCGAGCTGTTCAGCGGCAGGCTCAGCGGAGGGCGGCGGCACGGCCGTGGCCGTGGGCGAAGCCGGCGCTGGGGTGGCCGTTTGTTCTTCCGACGCGCTGTCCGAAATGCCGATAATCGCGGTTCCTACTTCAACCGTGATGCCTTCGGCGACGAGCAATTCCGCCACGGTACCGGCATAGGGAGACGGCAATTCCACGAGGGACTTCGCGGTCTCGATCTCGCAGATGACGTCGTTGATAGCCACGGTATCGCCGGGCTTGACCTTCCAGGAGACGATTTCCGCCTCGGTCAGGCCTTCGCCGACATCCGGCAGGTTGAATTTCTTAACAGTCACTTAGGTCCTCGATCTCGGCTGGCCCGTCCGCTGGGCGGCGGGTGCAATCAGGGGCGGCTAGTAGGCCAGGGAACGGTCCAGGGCTTCGAGGATCTTGTCGATGTCCGGCAAGTAGTCCTCTTCGACCTTCGCCACGGGATACGGCATGTGGAAACCGCCCACGCGGATCACCGGAGCCTCAAGGTGCAGGAAGGCACGCTCGCTGATCCGCGCAGCGATCTCGCCGCCTATCCCCCCGAATGTCGGGGCCTCGTGCGCGACAATCAAGCGCCCGGTCTTCTTGACGGAGGCGGTGACGGTGTCGAAGTCGATGGGGGAAATCGAGCGAAGGTCGATCACCTCTATGCTGCGCCCGTCCTCTTCCGCCGCCGCCGCGGCGGCCAGGGCGACCGGTACCAGCGGCCCGTAGGCCACGATGGTCGCGTCGGAGCCTTCGCGCAGGACGTGCGCCTGGAACGGGTCCGACGCCGGTCCTGGGTTTTCGGTGTCCACCTCGCCCTTGAGCCAATAGCGGCGCTTGGGCTCGAAGAAGATGACCGGGTCCGTGCAGTCAACAGCCTGCTGGATCATCCAGTAGGCATCGTGGGCATTGGACGGGGTGATGATGCGCAGGCCGGCCGTGTGGGCGAACAGCGCTTCCGGCGATTCGGAGTGATGTTCGATCGAGCCGATGCCGCCGCCATAGGGAATGCGGATGACCACGGGAACCGTCAGCTTGCCGCCACTGCGCGAGTGCATCTTGGCCAGTTGCGTGGTGATCTGGTTGAAGCCGGGGAACACAAAACCATCGAACTGGATTTCGCAGATCGGACGGTAGCCGCGCAAGGCCAGGCCTATGGCGGTGCCGACGATGCCGGACTCCGCCAGCGGGGTATCGACTACCCGGTCTGCACCGAACTCCCTGATCAGTCCATCGGTCACGCGATAGACGCCGCCCAGCGGCCCGATGTCTTCTCCCATGAGCAAGGACTTCGGACTGTTGGTGAGCGAGGCACGCAGGCCTTCGTTGATGGCCTTGGCAATGGTCATGGTGGTCATCAGTTGCCTGTCCCCTCTTCCTCGTCGCCTTCGAATCCAGCGGAGTATTCCTCAAACCAAGCAAGTTCCTCGGCCACCAGCGGGTGCGGTTCGGCATAGACCCCCGCGAATGACTCGCGGAAGTCCGGGCCCTGCAGGCTTTGCGTGGTGCTGCGGACATGGGCAGCGAGTTTGTCGCCTTCAACCTTGACTTGCTCAAAGAAAGCTTCATCGGCCAGGCCTTCGCTACGAAGGTACTTCTCGAGGCGATCCAAGGGATCCTTGCCGCGCCATGCCTTTTCTTCGGCGGACTCGCGGTACTTGGTGGGATCGTCCGCCGTGGTGTGGGCACCGACGCGATACGTATATGCCTCAATGAGCACCGGGCCGCGGCCTTCGCGTGCGTGTTCAAGCGCCCACTCGGTGACCGCATGGACTGCGATGACGTCGTTGCCGTCCACCCGGATGCCCGGGAAGCCGTATCCCTTGGCCCGGTTGAACAGGGGAACCTTGGTTTGGACCTCGGTGGGGACCGAGATGGCCCAGTGGTTGTTCTGGCAGAAGAACACCACGGGAGCGTTGTAGGACGCCGCGAAGACCATGGATTCGTGGACGTCGCCTTCGGAGCTGGCACCGTCGCCGAAGTAGGCCACAACAGCAGCCTTCGGGTCGTTGGAACCGTTGGCGTCCGCAAGCTTCTGGTCCCGCTGGATTCCCATGGCGTAACCAACTGAATGCAGTGTCTGGGCCGCAAGCACGAGGGTATAGAGGTGGAAGTTGTTCTCGGTGGGATCCCAGCCACCGTTGGAAATTCCGCGGAAGAGCTTCAGGAGTTCCGCCAGATCCACATCACGGGTCAAGGCAACGCCGTGCTCCCGGTATGTGGGGAAGATGTAATCCTGCCGTTGAGTGGCGCGTCCGGAACCGATCTGGGCGGCCTCCTGGCCGGTGAGGGGAACCCAAAGAGCCAACTCGCCTTGGCGCTGAAGGGCCGTGGCCTCCTGGTCGAAGCGGCGGACCTTGGCCATGTCGGAGTAAAAGCCCCGGAGCTGCTCAGGATCAAGGCGCTTGGCGTAGTCCGAGAAGACGGGATCTGTCCCTAGCTTGCCGTCCGGCCCCAGCAGCTGGATCATCTCGGCAGCGGGATCGCTTGAAGCGCCTCCCGCCGGAGACTGCTGACCCAGTCCTGTTCCGTTGATCCCGGGGGTGGGCAGTTGAGTTGCGCCCATTCCGTCTCCTTGCCTGCCGCAGTCCGATGCTGAGCAATATTCGCTGATATATGCCGATTCCGGAATGCATTCCGGAATCGGCATATCTTGGCTTTCGTCCCTTACTTTATCCGCAGTAGGGGACACAGGGGCATTTGTTAACCGCTAGGAAGGCTGCGGCGCTTTTGTATAGGACGCACAGAGTTCCAGGAATCGGGTGTTGGCCTCGACCTCTCCGATGCTGACCCGGACGCCTTCGTTGCCGAAGGCCCGCACGGACAGGGCCCGCTCGCCTGCTAGTCCGGCAAATTCGGCACTATTCTCCCCGAAATTCAGCCACACGAAGTTGCCTTGAGCCTCGGGCACGAACCATCCCAGTTCCCGGAGCCCTGCGGTAACCCGATCCCGCTCGTCAACTAGGCTTTGTACCCTTTCCACAACTTGGTCGAAATTCTCCAACGAAGTAATGGCGGCGCGTTCGGCAATCTGCGAAACGGCAAACGGCGTGGCAGCGACCCTCAGGTGCTGGGTGAGGTCCGGACCGGAAACGCTGTATCCGACGCGCAGCCCCGCAAGGCCGTGAGCTTTGGAAAAGGTGCGGAGGACCACCACATTCGGGTACTTGCGGTACAACTTGATACCGTCAACGGCGTTCTCGTTCCTGACGAACTCCTGGTAGGCCTCATCGATAACAACGACGACGCCCGCCGGGACTGACTGGATGAACCGTTCGGTTTCCTCGGCGGTGAGGATGGGACCCGTAGGGTTGTTCGGCGTGCAAAGCAGAATCACCTTGGTGCGGACGGTCACGGCAGCCGCCATGGCTTCGAGATCGTGGCGCCCGTCCGGAAGCAACGGGATCTGGACGCTGTCAGCTCCGGCCAGCCCTACGCAGATCGGGTAGGCCTCGAAGGAGCGCCAGGCATAGATAACCTCATCAGCCTTCCCGTCGTGGTTCTGTCCGGCGAAGGTGGCAAGGATCTGGTTCAGGGCCCCGAGGCTTCCGGCTCCGGTGACGACGTCGTCAGCGGGGATTCCCAGGAAGCCAGCGAGCGCCGTGCGCAGTTTGGTGGACAAAGGGTCCGGGTACCGGTTGATGTCCGACTGATCAGCGATTGCCTGGAGCACAGCGGGAATCGGGGGTAGCGGGTTTTCATTGGACGACAGTTTGTAACTGGTCAGGCCCTCTATCGCTGCGGGAGGCTTGCCCGCCGCATATTTGGGGAGCCTGTCCACAACCGGGCGGGGACGCACGCCCTCCGGTGTGTTGTCAGAAGAATTCATGGCACCAGCCTACTTGCAGGGCTTCGGGCCATGCTGGCAAGCCTTCTGGTCAGTGCCTGGAAAAGTGGTGCATGTGAAAGCATGGGCGTATGTGGAACCGGCGCATGTGAAAGCATGGGCGTATGGGTTCATTCATCGTGCGTGTCCTGATCAACGGGCTGGCCCTCTGGGTTGCCAGCTGGATTCTGCCGGGGATGGATATCTCCACTTCAGCGACGACCAACGCAGTGAGCAATGCGGGGGTCACCCAAGGCAGCGACACTTTGGGCGTGGTTCTTGCCTATCTCTTCATAGGGCTCATTTTCGGCATCGTCAATGCCTTCGTGCGGCCTCTGGTCAAGCTGCTCTCCCTTCCGATCACGATCCTCACCCTCGGCCTGTTCACGATCGTCATCAACGCGGCCATGTTGTCCTTGACAGCGTGGCTCAGTAGCTACACTCCGATACACCTCACCATCGACCGTTTCTTCTGGACCGCTGTTCTTGCGGCGATCATCGTCAGCCTGATCTCCATGGTCGCCAGCTGGATTCCAGGCGGCAGGCGGTAAATAGCCTTAGCCCAGCATGTTGCCCGGCTTTCCTCGTCGTCCTCCCCGCGGGGCCTGCGGTGTTTCCCGGCTGAGCTTGAACCGGGTCGCTTTGACCACTCCAGCACCGCCCAGTATTCCGCCCAGAGTCGCTGTGGAAGCGACCAGTGAAGGATCCGAGCTGAGCTGCACCAGCCTTGCCCCTTCCTCGTAGCGTGAGAGCTTGTGAGCCGGCCCAATGCCTTGGTCTTCGCCGGGTTCCAGGATCACCGGATTGGTCATGGTCACCGTAACTCTGTCCCTGGTGTCCGGATTCGCTTTGCCTTCCGCGCCGGGAACCCAATCCTGTTCGTGCTCCAAGTGAAGGCTGCCGATGCCGGCTTCCGGGGTGATCCCGCCGACGGGCGATCCAGCTGTCACTACGAACTTGAGGTCATACTCGGCGAGGAACGCTTTGTCCTTGCTCAAGTTCATGGCATGGATTCCCCCTTGGCTGTGGCCGACTGCCACCACCGTTTCGCCGGCCGCGGCGCCTGCCTCGAGCAACGCCTGACGGATGGCCTTGCGGGTTTCGGTCGAGTTGTAACCCAGCGCTTCGGCAATCCCGGCTTCGTCCAGTGGATTGCTGCCTCCGGGCGGATTGCCCGTCTGCGTGCCCGGGATCAAGACCACCCACGCCCGCGCTCCGCCCTTATCTACCTGCAGCACTTCGATTTCGCCATTTGAAGTGGTGCCGACGTGATCCAGTTCCCGGAGCATTCCGGCTGCCGACAGGTCCACACTCTTGGTGGCGGGCTCTCCCCTGCTGACCGAAACAGGACGCGGCCTGAGGAAGGCGAATGCGGGGACCGCCACGATCGCTCTCAGGACGGCGCCCACATCAGTAGGGCCGACGATCGCCCCGGAAAGGTTCGCGGCTGCCGGGGGCAGGCCCATCATCAGCGTCAATATCCGGGTCAGATCCCGGACGGCTCCTTCTGTGGCGCCCCTCGGGCCAAGGTCCAAGGGATTCGGACCAGTCATGAGGACTGGCATTCCCATGCCCATCCGCAGCCTGATCGCCGCATGTGATTCGGCAAACTCGTATTCACGGTGGCTTGCCCTGACATCGTTGCCAATCCGCTGAAGCTGATCGCGGACGCGCCCAATGTCCCTGCCGCTCTCGCCGACGGCAATGATGGCGTTGCTTCCACTGGTGTAGGCCGAGGCCTGGTGCGGGAAGAGAGCCACCCTCACCGCTTCAGCTTCGACTTCGATGGCCTCCAGTTGGCGCACGAGTCCGTCAAGCGCGGCAGCGCCAGCAAGCAGCTCTTCGAATTGGAAGCGGATTCCACCCACTCCGCCGCGTATCCGCAAAGTGCCATCCGGCCCGGGTGTTCGAGGGTGGGGAGTTCCGCCCGCACCGATGGGAGCGACCTCGGCCATCAGAAGCCGGACTGTGGTTTCGATCCCACATTCCGGGCATGGCGGAGCGTCGCCGCAGCGGCCTCGCGCAAGCCATCACGTCCCCTTCGAAGGGAGGCGGCCTGCAAAGCCAGCATTGTCCGGTACGCACGGCCGGCCGGCGACTCCCATTGCTCAAGTTGCAACTGCGCCAGCTTGGCAAGAACGGCGTCGGCTTGGTCCGCGCAGACGCTCATCCGCCATCCGAGCTTCTGGATCTCCCCGTCTCGCGAGATACACTGCTGCGAATCCAGATCGGTTCCTCCGGCCGCCATAAGAATGCCGCTCAAAACGTTGTCCTCCTCCATGTCCATTGATGTTGTGGCAGCGACGCTACGTTGTGGTCCGGTGGTGCGGAACCGCCGCGACCGGCTATGTGGATAACCTGCCGGAAACACGCTGAGGAAGAGGAGGCCGCGATGTTATGCACATAGTGAAGTCCGGCTTGATGGCGCGAGCCGAGTTCATGAAAGAATTGCCCCATGCCTGAAACCGTCGCCGCCGCTGTTACCCGTACGCCCTCTGGACGCCTGGCTCTCGCCGCGTCGCCTGAGCCGATCGCTCTGGGCCCGCTGGACGGCCGGTACCACTCCGCCGTCGCTCCCTTGGTCGACTATTTGTCCGAGGCCGCTCTCAACCGCGACCGCGTGGCCGTCGAGGTCGAGTGGCTCATCCACCTGACCAGCAACAACGTACTTCCCGGCGCCGGGCCCCTGAGCACCGAACAGCAGGAGAAGCTGCGGGCCATCGTCACCGAGTTCGACTCCGCTTCGATCGCGGAACTCGCTGAAATCGAAGCCGTCACGGTCCACGACGTCAAGGCCGTTGAGTACTACATCGGCCGCCGCCTCCCCGCGATCGGTATCGAGAACCTGACCGCGATGGTGCACTTCGGCTGCACATCGGAAGACATCAATAATCTTTCCTACGCCTTGGGCGTCAAGGGTGCCGTGGAAAATGTCTGGCTCCCCGCTGCCAGCGCCTTGGTAAAGCAGATCGAAGCGATGGCCGAGGAGAACCGCGCCGTCCCGATGCTTTCCCGCACACACGGCCAACCGGCCACTCCCACCACTCTTGGCAAGGAACTGGCAGTCATCGCGCACCGCCTGAGCCGCCAGCTGGACCGCGTTTCCAAGACCCAGTACCTGGGCAAGATCAATGGCGCTACCGGCACTTATGCCGCACATGTCGCTTCCGTTCCCGGCGCCGATTGGGAGGCCGTGGCCCAGTCCTTTGTTGAAGGCCTGGGACTGACATGGAACCCGTTGACCACGCAGATCGAGAGCCACGACTGGCAGGCCGAGCTCTATGCCGACGTCGCCCGCTTCAACCGCATTCTGCACAACGTCTGCACGGACATCTGGAGCTACATCTCGATTGGCTACTTCCGGCAGATCCCGGTTGCCGGCGCCACCGGCTCCTCAACCATGCCGCACAAGGTCAACCCGATCCGCTTCGAAAACGCCGAAGCCAACCTGGAGATTTCCAACGGATTGCTGGACACTCTGGGCGCGACGCTGGTTACCTCCCGTTGGCAGCGAGACCTCACTGATTCTTCCTCGCAGCGCAACATCGGCGTCGCATTCGGGCACTCGCTCCTTGCGATCTCGAATGTTGCCAAGGGACTGAAGGCCCTTGACGTTGCCGAGGAAGTACTGGCAGCCGACCTCGACACCAACTGGGAAGTCCTGGGCGAGGCGATCCAGATGGTCATGCGCGCCGAGGCCATCGCCGGCGTCGAGGGAATGGAAAACCCGTACGAGCGACTCAAGGATCTCACCCGCGGTCAGCGTGTGGATGCCGTCCGCATGCAGGAGTTCGTCTCGAGCCTGGGGTTGTCTTCCGAAGCCGAAGCACGCCTCCTTGCACTTACTCCAGGCAAGTACACCGGTATCGCGGACCAGTTGGTGGACCACCTGAAGTAGAGCGAGCGCTGCGGACCCGGCGTTTCCGAATCGATGTAAGGAACTGTGCCAGCATGAGGCTCTTGCTTATCCGCCACGGGCAGACCCCCGGAAACGTCTTGGGGCAATTGGACACGGCGTTTCCCGGTCCGGGACTGACTGAACTCGGCGAACGTCAGGCCGCTGCGCTCCCGGAGTCCCTTGCCAACGAGGACATCACGGCCATCTACGCGTCCACGCTGGTTCGCACCCAGCTGACGGCCGCCCCGCTTGCAAAAGCCCTGGAGCTCGAGGCCACCGTGTTGCACGGCCTGCAGGAGATTGAAGCCGGGGCCCTGGAGAAGCTCACCGACCACGAATCGCACCACCGGTACATGAGCACCGTTTTCGCATGGACGGACGGTGAACTCGACCTGCGCATGCCGGGCGCGGGTGATGGCCACGAGTTCTTCGCCCGCTACGACGCTGCCATTGCCAAGGTGGCAGCGGCAGGCGACCAAACCGCCGTCGTGGTCAGCCACGGTGCCGCGATCCGCTGCTGGGCAGGTCGCCGTGCCGCGGACGTCGGCCGCGAGTTCGCCGCCGCCCACCAGCTGCAGAACACCGGAATCGTGGTGCTCGACGGCGACCCGGAGGGCGGCTGGCACCTGCTGCACTGGGACCAAAGCCCGGTAGGCGGACTCGCCTTGGCCGACCGGACGGCCGAAGATCCCACCGGCGACGCCATCGAATGACGGCTGCTTGGGCCAACCCCAACGCACCCGTATTTCTCCGGACGCTTACGCGCAGGAAACACCGCGGTAACCCCCGTTTCCTAGGCTTGATAGGCATAACCCCCTCCGGCGAAAGAGGTTCCGATGCAGACCAATCCGCGGCTCAACATCAGACAGGTCACCTGGGCGAACCCTGTGGGTGCAGACCTCCGCGCGGCGCAACAAGCGGAACTGGACGCACGTTTCGGCAACTCAGACCACGAGCCCGGACCCGCGCCGTCGGAAGCGGACACGGCCGTTTTCGTCGTCGCCTATGAAAAGTGCTCCGGCCAGCCCCTGGGTTGCGGAGGCCTACGGATTCTGGATGCCGAAACCGCCGAAATCAAGCGTCTATACGTCGTCCCGTATGCGAGGGGCTCAGGAGTGGCCAGCTCCATCCTTGCCGCGTTGGAAGCGCAGGCGCATGCCCACGGTTTCAGCATGATCACAGCGGAAGCGGGTTCGGCCCAATCGGACGGCCGCAGCTTCTACGAAAGCGCCGGTTTCGCCGCAGTGCCCAACTTCGGCCCTTACATTGGTGTCAGCCACTCGCAGTGCTACGCCAAGCCGATCGATTCGCACAGCGCCTCGCACACTGCGATGGCCTAAGGACAGGTCGGCCTCCGCTCCAGCCGCGCTGCCCGCCCGCCGATCAGTCCAGGCTGCGTCCGCCCTGCCCCAGATGGGCCCGGTTCAGTGCCTCGATTTCTTCATCGCTCAGGTCGTCGAAGCTCTTGGCCTCGTGCTTGTCGCTCCGGGAGAACCGGACGAACATCAGGATGATGAGGGGAAGATCCACGATCTCCGCGAGGAACCACATCAGGTCTCCCGCGAGTTGCTGGTCCCGTAGCGGCGAGGGGAACCAGGCCGGCTGATTGCCCAAGACTGAGGCGGCGCCGTCGAGAATTCCCGGACTGAGCCGCATCAGGACTCCGGGCACCGCATCGGCGAGCAGCTCAATGAATACAAAGATGAACTCGACGACGATGAGCGATGAGGTGCGTCCTGCGCCGTCTTCCATGATCGGTACGCTCATGAGGAGTCCCATGGCGGGAACCAGCAGCGTCAGGATGACGTCGGCGGCGGGGTTGGTTCGGAGCACGTAGAAAAACGGAGTCAGGAACACTGTGAACATGGCGAGTCCCAGAAGCGCCGCCACGAGCGTGTTGCTGAGCATGCGGACAAGCCCGTGCCCGAGTACCGCTTCCAGCCTCGCAGCGCCCACGGGGCCAAGGGTCTGCCTTGCAAGGGTTAACGGCTTGCCCAGGCCAATCAACAGCGGGACCACAAACAGATAGGACGTCACTTTGAGGGTGAACGCCCACCGCAGCTCGTGGCTGTACGTTCCCGGGAATCCAAAGCTGAGTGCCGCGAAACTACCCAGGCCAAGGACGAAGAATGCAAACGAGTTCCACAGAGGCCAGCGGATATCCCGACGCTTGGCAGCAATCAGGCCCTTTGAATACAGGACGATTGCGGCAATAAGAATGACCAGGGCAGGCCAGTTCATTGACCAGGCGCCCAACACGGCGTTCAACGGTGGCATGGTCAGTGGTCCACGTCGGAAGGCCGGGTGTTTAGCCCGGCACTGCGATGGGTTTTGTCGATCTTCATGGTGTTCCTCCAGCGCTTTCCCGGTGTGCCGCATGGTGCGCGAATCGGCATGTCGTGTTGTGCCCTGAACCGGGTGCACCCTAACCATGTTACGGAGTCGCGCCAAGCATGGCACGCCGCAGGAGACGCGGGCGCCCGGCCTCGGCTAATCTCGCATTATGGAAAAGGCTGACATCACGTTCCGGACCCGTAAGTGGATACGTCCGGAGGACCTCAACGCCAACGGCACGCTGTTCGGTGGAAGCCTGCTGAAATGGATCGACGAGGAAGCGGCAATCTACGCAATCCTCCAACTTGGAAACGGCCGCGCCGTCACCAAGTACATCTCCGAAATCAACTTTGTCAGCTCGGCCGTTCAGGGCGATCTAGTGGAGATGGGCCTGACCGCAGTCCGCTTCGGCCGGACGTCACTGACCATGCGCGCGGAAGTGCGCAACATGATCACCCGCGACAGCATCCTGACCATCGAGGAAATCGTGTTCGTCAACCTCGGGCACGACGGCCGGCCGGAACCGCACGGCTACACCGAAATCACCTATGACCGTGACCGCATCCCTACGCACCACCTGACGCAAGCGCTCCACGAGGACTGAGCTGGCGGCCGCGAAATTCGCGGCCGCCAGCTTGCGGTCAGCGCCTGTCGAAGGTCAGACCGCCGGGGACCTGGAACGTCGGCATGAGTTCCAGCATGCCCACGTTGACGTGGCGCGGGGTTTCGATGGCGTAGTCGAGGGCGTTGACGATGTCGTCAGTGGTCAGCGACTCGTAGCCTTCGTAGTAGGTCTTCCACGCTTCTTCCATGGCTTCAGGCGTACCGCCCATGTTCCGGCCGAAGATCTCGGTCTCCACCCGGCCCGGGCAGATTTCGGTCACGCGGATGCGCTTGCCGACCGTGTCATTCCTGAGCTGGCGGGAGATCTGGTGCACGGCTGCCTTCGTGGCGTGGTACACCGTGTGGCCGTAGAAGTTATAGACGCCGGCGATCGAGCTGATGTTGATGATGTGGCCAAGGTCGCGCTCAACCATGTCCGGCAGGACCATGCGCGTGAGCTGAAGCAGGCCGCGAAGGTTCACGTCGATGAGCTCATCGATGTCCTGCTCGGACGAGTCCAGGAGGTTGCCGGGCCGGGAAACTCCGGCGCAATTGACCAGCACGTCGACCTTCAGTTCGCTCACGACGGCGGTGAGCGCCGCTGTGTCGGTCAGGTCAACTACGTGCGGGATAGCACCCGTACGATCGGCCAGTTCACTGAGGCGTTCCTCGTTGCGGGCCACGGCGTGAACGGTCAGGCCCCTCTTGGCCAAGCGCTCCGTGATCGCGGCGCCCATACCGGTTGACGCTCCGGTGACGAGGGCGGTGTTGTAGTCGGAAAAAGACATCGGTTCTCCAAAGGGTGGAAATGGGAAGGCACGAACTGTGCCGGAGGTCAGCGGCGCCTAAGCGTCGCGCAGGGGTTCGTGGGCCCGGTCCTTGACCGTGCTCACGGCTGCAAGCGTGCCGAGGGCCGTGACGACTGCGTAGAAGGCCGGCATGTAGATGTTGCCCGTGCTGCTGATAAGCCAGGTCATCAGCAAAGGAGCCGTTCCGCCGAAGAGCGCGGAGGAGATGTTGTAGCCAAGGCCGTAAGCGGAGTACCGAACCCGGGTGGGGAACAGCTCAACGATCAGGATGTGAATGACGGCCGTGTGGCCGGCGAAGACGATGGCCATGATCGAGGCGCCGAGGATAGCCAGGCCCATGTTTCCGGTTGCGATGAGGGCGTAGGACGGGATGCCCAGGATGGTCATGGCGATGGCGGAGCCGGCGATGACCTTCTTGCGGCCGATACGGTCGGACAGGGCACCCATGAAAGGAATGGCGATGCAGATGACAACCAGGCTGCAGGCGGTGATGAACAGCGCCTCGCCGATGGTGAAGTTGAGCTGCTTGCCCTTGAGGAACGTAGGCATGTAGGAGAACAGGACGTAGTAGCCGGAGCCGTTCATGAGCGGGATGAAGAGGGCCAGAACCATGGCACGGCGGTGCTCAGCGGACTGGAAGGCTTCCTTGAGCGGGTTCCTGGAAAGGCCGCCCTCTTCCTTGAGCTTGGTGAAGTTGGGGGTGTCCGCGATGGCCTTTCGGATGTACCAGCCGATGACGCCCATGGGAATGGCGACCAGGAAAGGAATGCGCCACGCGAAGGAGCCGAAGCCACCGCCGTCGATCGCGGCCTGGGTGAGCCAAGGGGACATGGAGAACGCAACGAGGGTACCGGTGAGCAGTGCTGCGAACGAAGCGATCTGTGCGTAGGAGGTGATGATGCCGCGCTTGCCTTCGGGGGCGTGTTCAGCGAGGAAGGTCATAGCGCCGGCGGCCTCGCCGCCAACCGAGAAGCCCTGCAGGAGCCGCAGGAGGACGAGCAATATGGGCGCCGCTATGCCGATGGCCGCGTACGTCGGCAGGATCCCGATACCCGCGGTGGCGACGCTGATCAGCAGAATGACGAAGACCAGTAGCTTTTGCCTGCCGATCCGGTCACCCAAGTAGCCGCAAACAACTGCGCCAAGGGGCCGGACGAAGAACGAGACTGCGTAGCCGGCGAATACGAACAACAGGGCGTTGTCCGGGTTTCCCGGGGCAAGGAACACCATGGCAAGTGTCCCGGCCATAAACGCGAAGATGCCGTTGTCATAAAGTTCCACGAAGATGCCAACGCAGCCTGCGGTGACAACCTTGCGCGTTTGACGGCCTGTGAGCCGTTCATGCTGCACTTGTGCAGCGTTGGTGTTAGCGGTCATGACGCTTCCTTCTTGATGTTGAGCGTAGCAACGCCTATTGGTTCTGACGACAGGTTTTTAGCTGCATGCCGCAACCGGGAGGTCCTGCCACTGGGGTCGGCATCCAATGCCAAGTAGTCCGAAGACTGTGTTGACGGATTCGCGGAGGGTTTCAAGCTGCGCCCGCGAGCGCCGGTGGGCGGAAGTTGCCTCCGCCACCGTTGTTTTCCTGAAGTGCACCTTGTCGCCCGGGCGGGCTTGGGCAAGGACGTCCAGGCCATTACTGGTGACCACAGCGAGGACTGGATATCCGGCAGTGACGCCGCGTCCCCGATGCAGTACCAGCAGTTCTTCCCGGGAAGGAACCTCGACGGCGCCCACCGGCACCCCGCGTGAAAGCACTTCACCGCTTGAGGTTCTTTCCGGAAGTTCACCGCCAAGCCTCAAGCCGATGTGGTTGCTCCGGCCACTCACGGCGTATTCCGACGCGAAGAGCAATTCGGCGGAACCGCCAAACTCGGCGACATCCGGACCATCGGTCACATCGACCATCAGTTCCTGCCCCATGTCCGGCCGTTCAAGACCAAGCCGGAAAAGCGGGAGGTCGAAGTACGGTTGGCGAACAGGACCCACGCTGCGGCGGGTCACGAGCGTGGTTCCTTCCTTGAGCTGCAGGCCGAAGCCCACCACGGTGTCCGGAGCACAACTGCCCAGCAGCGTAGGGGCCTCTACCGAACCATGGATGGCCAGGTAGGCGCGGAGGCCCCGGTTGATTCCCCGGATGGCCACCGTCTCGCCGGCACGGGCCGAAACCGGTTCCCACTGGCTGCACGGACGCCCACCGACGGTGAGTGTCAGGGGAGCCCCTGTGACCGCAATCAGGATGTCGGACTGCGCTTTCATCCTGAAGTCGAGGGCCGTGATCTCCACGAGCGGATCGTTGTCCGCATTGCCGGCCAGGATATTGGCGGCCCGCGCTGAGTACTGGTCCAAGGCGCCGTTGACCGGAAGTCCAAAGCGCGGTCCGCGGAAACGGCCAAGGTCCGTGACCACGGAGTTACCCGGTTGCTGGATGAGGATGTGCCCGCTCATGGCCTTGCTTCCAGTTCCTTGCCGAGGTATGAGTCGAAATCTCCGGCCTCGATGCGCCGGAACCGAAGAATGTCTCCGGGCTTGTAGGGGACCAGCGGTTCGCGACGAATGTTCAGGACGGTCAAAGGGGTCTGGCCGATGACGCACCAGCCGCCGGGTGCCACTGCGGGTGCGATGACGGCTTGGCGTCCCGCCACTGCCACCGCCCCTGCCGGGACGCTGAGCCGGGGATCCTTGAGGCGCGGCACGGGCTTGGGGAACGCGGGGCCGTCCATCATGGGCGAGCCGGCCGGTGCACCGAGGCAGCGAACGGTGTAGGTCTTTTCGGTATGAAGGCGAATGACTTCCTCGGTGGAGATGCCCTGGTATTGGGCTACGTTCTCCAGGTCGGGACCATATTCGCCGCCGTACACCACAGGGACGTCAAATTCACGGGGTGCTGCTGCATTGCCGGCGGACCGGCCCATTTCGAGAAGTCCCAGCGTCACGAACGCGCGCACCTGGCGGGCCGACACCAGGACGGGGTCGAATTCCACCAGCACGGAATCATAGGTAGGTACCGCCCCATGAAGGCCTTCGGCGCCACAGCTCTCCAGCCAGTCAGCAAGACGGTGGACCGTGAGCCAGTTGTCCTCGCTTGCTTCAGCAAGGGCGACGACGCGCAGTGCGGAGTCTCCGGATTCGTAGATCTCGGTGGGAGCCGTTGTGAGAACGGACATGTCAGGCCACCTTCCTCTTGGCATCCATGACTTCGGTCAGGGGGACGATACGGACGCCGGCCGAAATGAGCTCCGAGCGGATGAACCGGGCGAGTTCGACGGCTCCTGGATTGTCCCCATGAAGCAGGACAGTGTCGGCGGCGATGTCGATGTCAGTGCCGTTGGCGGAGCGGATCTTGCCCTCGCACACCATGCGGACGGTTCGCTCGACGATGGCCGAGGGGTCGTGCAGTACGGCACCGGGCTGGCTGCGCGGGACAAGTGTCCCGTCTTCCTGGTAGGCACGATCGACGATGCCGACGATGGCTACGTCCAGGCCGGCGGAACGTGCCGCCTCGGCCAACTCGCCCTCCTGCGCGACCACGATGAGTTCGTTGTCCACGCGGGCGGCGGCCTCGGCTACGGCCTCAGCGTAGTCCGCTCGGACGGCGACGAGATTTCCCAGCCGGCCGTGCGGCGCGATGTGGGTCACCTTGGTTCCGTGGAAGGCTGCGAAGCCGTTCAGGGCCCCCAGCTGGTACAGCACATCCGAGCGCACCTCGTTGGCAGACAGGCCCATGTCCCGGCGGCCGAAACCACGCAGGTCCGGGAAGCTCGGGTGGGCTCCAATACCTACCCCGCGGCGAACGCATTCAGCAACGGTGGCGTCCATGATGTCGGGATCGCCGGCGTGGAACCCGCAAGCGATATTGGCGCTTGAAACGATCTCCAGAAGATCGGTGTCGCTGCCTATCGTGTAGGCACCGAATCCCTCTCCAAGATCCGCTACAAGATCAATTATCGGGTTCACGTGGTTCTCTTTCCGTGGTTCTGCATTGGGGTTTGGATATTCCATGCACACGCTGAAATATCGGAAGAATTCAGTTGCCTGTTCGATTGAAATTGTTTGGCTAAAATTCTTCAATCAGAGGAACTGTCCGTAATTCTTTGGTGATAGAAGTCTCGCACCGACTAACTTCGGGCACAAAGACCTATTCGCTATCACGGGATAGCTCCCGGTTATGACCTACGGCACACACGCTGCTGGCATTGACCGGATGCCGCCGCGGCCGGAGGGCGATGTGCCCGAAAGTCTCATAGGGTGCTCTTTACGTGAGGAACGATTTGTGGGGCAGCGCGCCAAGTGCGTCTATATTTGGGTATCGGGACAATTGGTTGATGGGGAGTCAACGAACTTCCGGTAAGGATTGGGAAACGCCACCACGGGGATGTGGATCTCAAATTAGCCGTTGAGAGACAGGTCACACAAAGACGGATTGTGTGTGCCTACATAGAATTTCCTTATGGCATCCAGGCCCCGATTGAGGGCCCAGAGGAAGGCAGACCCATGGACACGCGGAAGCTCTCATACTTTGTAAAGATCGTCGATTCGGGGAGCATCACCAAGGCCGCCGCCGCGCTCCACGTCGCCCAGCCTGCCCTCAGCCAGCAGGTTTCGGCGCTGGAAAGCGACTTGAAGCAACGCCTGCTGATCCGCAGCAAGCAAGGAGTCGAGCCGACCGCCGCGGGACACACCCTCTATCGCCACGCCCAGACCATCCTGCGGCTCGTCGAACAAGCGCGGCAGGATGTAGCGACGTCCGGGGCCGCGCCGTCCGGCAGGGTGTCCATCGCGATCGCACCGTACAGCATGGCCTCCAGCCTGACGCCGCAGATTATCCGCGAGGTCGGCCGGCGTTACCCGGACATTGTGGTGCACCTGACGGAGATTTTCGGCGGCGTATTGAGCGAGGCGATCAAGAACGGCCGCCTCGACATGGCGTTGATCTATGAACCAGGGAAGATCCGCGGAGTGCAGTTCACCACGATGATTGTGGAAGACCTGCACTTGGTGACCAATGAAGACGTCGACGTGGCCCATGGGCGAACAACGGTCACGCTTGAAGAGGCCAGCAGCCTCGGACTCTTCCTCCCCGAAAAGAACCACACCCTGCGCCAGATCATCGAGAAGGGACTGGCCGACCAAGGATTGCCCCTGCGGCTCGTAGGCGAAGTGGAATCGGTTCCGTCGCTGGTTCGGCTCATCCGCGCAAACCTCGGGGCCACCGTCCTTCCAAAGTCCGCCGCTGATGCGCTTTTCCCTGATGAGAACTTCAAGGTGTTGCGGATCGTCGAACCGGCCCTGCAGAGCAAGATTGCCCTGTGCACCCCGGACCATGAGCCGCTGTCCGAGGCCGCCTCTGCCGTGCTCATCCTGGTCAAGGAGATGCTGCAGCAACAGTTGATCAGCAAATACGCGGCCGATCCATCCGAGGCTTGATCCATAACATCGCCTTATCCGGACAGACGTCTTTGGTCTTATTCACCGGCGCTTTTGTTTCCTATTATCGAATTAGCAAGTAATTCGAAGCGGCTCACGGATTCCGTGAACCCAATCAAAGGAACATCGGTGAAAAAGATCAGCCAGACCCGGTGGGTTTCGAATCCAACCCTCGGAGCGATCAGTGCACGGACGGGATTCCACTGCCCAAGGAACGGTTTCTGGCGTCCCGTGGGTGGGGTGGGCGAACCTCTCTTTGTCTTCGAAGGAAGCCTCATGCCGGCCCACGCCGGACACAGCATCGAATGGTATCTGGTCGATGCCCGGCCAGGATACTCCGGGCTGGACTGACTCGGCTAAGAAGGCGCCTTGCCCCCGGCAAGGCGCCTTCTTCGTGCCCGGAAAGGCGCGCAAAAGGCCGGCCACCGTATTCGGTGGCCGGCCCGAGCTGGAAGATCAGTCTTCGACCAGAAGCCCCTTGGCCTTCAGCTTCTCCGTCAGCCCGCACAACTCGATGGTGGTGCTCCCGGCGTGGTAGGCCTTGATGAGCTCGCGTTCGGCATCGTCGCGGGCCTGCGAGAGCGCAATGACTTCTTCCGCTTCCTCACGGCGCACTACCACGACGCCGTCAGCGTCACCGCGGAGGATATCGCCGGGGTAGACGATCTCATCGCCGAAGACGAGCGGGTGGTTGATCGGCCCGAGGGTTTCCTTGACCGTTCCCTTGATGCACACGCTGCCCGAGAACACCGGGAGGCCGAGTTCGATGAGGTCCTGGGTGTCCCGCACGCCGGAATCCGTCACCATCGCCGCAATGCCCTTGGCTTTCATGGCATTGCCCAAGACGTCGCCGAAGGTTCCGGCGTCGGAAAATTCCTGCGCGCCGACCAGGACCACGTCACCTGCCTGGGCGTAGTGGATGGCGACCTGCAGCATGAGGTTGTCCTGCGGGGCACAGGCCACTGTCACGGCCGGGCCGCAGAACGACATGGAGCGGTCGATAGGCTTGATCTTGGAACTCAGGGCGCCCCTGCGGCCCTGGGCTTCGTGGATGGTCGCGGAGGAGAACGCCGCAAGGCGGCTGACGACGTCGGCGTCCGGCCTCTGGAATTTGGTCTTTACGTGGATCATTTCCTGAATCTTTCTCTTGGCTGGCTTCCGGGGTGCCCGGAGGGCTTAGTTGAGGGCGCTGACTGCCTTGCGGATCGAGTCCACGCCGGCGTTGATGGTCTCCAGCGATGTGGCGAAGGAGATACGGAAGTACGGGCCAAGGCCATACGCGGAGCCCTGGATGACGGCAACCGAGGCCGCGTTGAGGAGGTACAGCGTGAAGTCCTGGTCGTTTTCGATGACGGTGCCGTCCGGAGCGGTTTTGCCGATGACGCCGCTGCAGTTCACGTACGCATAGAAGGCACCGTCGGCCGGCGCGACAGACAGTCCGTCAATGGCGTTGAGGCCTTCGACCGCGACGTCCCGGCGCTTGCGGTACACCTCCACGCTGTCCCGGACGAACGACTGGTCACCGTTCAGCGCGGCTGCCGCGGCTGCCTGGCTGACCGACGACGGGCAGGAGGACGTCTGCGACTGCAGCTTGTTCATGGCGGCGATCAAAGGCACCGGACCCACGCCGTAACCAAGGCGCCAACCGGTCATGGCGTACGCCTTGGAGACACCGTTGACCAGCAGGATGCGGTCCCGCAGGGAAGGAACCGCCGTAACGAGGCTCGTTACCCGGCCGTCGCCGAAGTGGATTTCGTCGTAGATTTCGTCGGTGAGGATGTAGACGTGCGGGAATTCCTCAAGCACGGCGCCAAGCGCCCGCAGTTCTTCACGTGAGTAGACGGCTCCCGTCGGGTTGGACGGAGCGTTGAGGATAAGCCACTTGGTCTTGGGCGTGATGGCTTCCTTCAGGGCGCCCGGCGTGAGCTTGAAGCCGGTGTCTTCTCCGCAGGCGACGATTACGGGCGTGCCGTCGTTGGCGAGGACCATGTCCGGGTAGGACACCCAGTACGGTGCCGGGACGATGACCTCATCGCCCTCGTTGAGCGATGCCATGAGGGCAACGTAGAGGACTTGCTTGGCACCGCCGCCGATGGTCAGGTGGTTCGCTGCGTAGTGCACGCCGGTGTGGCTTTCAATCCGGCGGAGGATGGCGGTCTGCAGCTCGGGCGTTCCAGTCACCGAGGTGTATTTGGTCTCGCCGGCGTTGATCGCTTCGATAGCGGCCGCCTTGATGTGGTCGGGGGTGTCGAAGTCCGGCTCGCCGACGGTCAGGTCGATGATCGGGATGCCTTCGGCTCGTAGTTCGCGGACGCGGGCGGCGGCCGCAACGCTTGCTGAGGACTTGATGCGTGTGACCCTCGACGCCGGCAGGTAGTCGGACATTGTCTTCTCCAGAATCGTGAAACTCAGGATTCGGGTGTCGAATCCCCAATTTCGAGACTAGGCATTGCCGGGCGCCGTGGATAAGACCTAATGTGCGTGGATCAATAAGAGACCCTTATGACCGCGTGACCATACGGGTTAGTTTCCATGCACTTTCCTTATGGGTTCACGCGGTATTGGTATTTCCGCGGCTCTGCGAATGCCGCCTAGATTTCATAGACCAGAAGAGTCAGCGAAGCATTCGAAAGGGATCCAATGCCAGCCCTATACGGCTCCTTTCGGGGCCCGTCAGCCACCGGCAGGTACACCTACCGGGGCAAGGCGCCAGTGGCGCGTGAGGACCGTGCACCGGCCACTAGTGAACACGACAAGCTCATCCAGTCGCTCGCGGCCCATAAACAACTCTTATCTCAAGCAACAAGCGCCATCAGGGCCCTGACCGCTGCCCGCAACGAGATGATCGCCCAGGCCCTTGAAGATGGGCTCAGCGTGGCGACCATCTCCGCCGTGACCCGGGAGAACATGCGTGCCGTCCGGACCATCGGGCTAGCCTATGGTGACCTTCATCCGAGCGGCCTTTCGCGCAGCGCCCATCTCGAAGCTTTGAAGGCCAAGAGTGCTGATCTCCACACGGCCGAAGAACACAGGGGACGCATCGAGGAGCGCAGGGAGGCACTGATCGCCATGGCCCTCCGCAGCCGGGCCTGCGACGACATCGAACTTGCATCGCTGACCGGTCTCACGCCGGACCACATCCGCAAGGCCACCCGCCGGATCCGACGGCCCGGCTAGGCCTAGCGTCCTCATTCTTTCTTTGCCGGAGGCGTCCTGCAGCTAAACAGTTCCTGTGTTCCTGTTTTCCTGGCGATGAGCACTGTCAGCGCGCGAGCCGACGTTGAAATCGGTTCAAAATGTTGGATCGATCGCGCACCAACGTTCCAGATGCGCTTCACGCCAAGCACCCGGTCGTGCTCATCCGTGGCAACCAAGGGCGGACTTCCCTGCCCCGCCACGGGCCTGCGTTTCCAGCACAGGCTGACTACCGTCGCGTGTTCCCAGAATTCCACCGCCGTGACGAAGAATTCGCGCCCCTCATCATCCAGGAACAGCCCGGACTGCGGGACGTAAACCGCCCGAAGATCGTACTCCACGGGGGCTGAACGCCTCGCAACCGGCGGGTGGGCAACGGCTGCGGTTTGTTGAGGATTGAAATCTGGTTGCGGGACCACGGCATGCTCCATTGAAGTTGCGGACGACCCCCTCCTCGACCGCCCCCAAGCGGCCTCGGGATATCCAATGTAGCTCCGTCCAAGCAGCTCCGGAAGAGTACCGACTACCTACCTAGTTCAGTAGCTCGACGGGGTGTCACCTGTCCCCCCGAAGGGCGCTCCGCCGTCGGGGGCTGTCGGAATGAACTTGTCCGCGAGGGCTTCCGTGCCGCGCGCCAGCAGCGCGACATCCGCGCCGACCAGCACGAACGACGCCCCGGCGTCCATATACGCACGCGCCATAGCTTCGTTGAAGGCGTTGACGCCGACGGGCTTGCCTGCGGTCTTCGCCGCAATAAGGCAGTGCTCGACGGCGGCGCGCACCTTCGCGTGTTCCTGCTCGCCGAGCAGGCCCATGGACGCGGCGAGGTCGGAAGGCCCGACGAAGATGGCGTCGACGCCGTCGACCGTGAGGATCTCCTCCACGGCAGCGACGGCGGCCTCGGTTTCGATCTGGACCGTGACGCTGATGGTCTCGGCGGCGCGGGCGAGGTAGCCCGGGATCCGGTTCCAGCGCGAGGCCCGCGCCAGGGCCGAGCCCACGCCGCGGACTCCGTGCGGCGGGTAGCGGACAGCGGCGACTGCGGCCTTCGCCTCCGCGGCCGAGTTGACCATGGGGATGAGCAGGTCCTGCACGCCCAAGTCCAGGTATTGCTTGAGTAGCACGGTGTCGTTGACCGGCGGACGGACCACGGCCTGGACGGGGTAGCCGCGGACGGCCTGGAGCTGGGCGAGGATGGATTCAAGGCCGTTGGGGCTGTGCTCGGCGTCGATCAGGATCCAGTCCAGACCGGCCCCGGCGCACAGTTCGGCGATGAGCGGGCTGCCGGAACACACCCACATCCCGGCGAGGGGCCGGTTCGCGGCGGCCAGGGCTTCGCGGAACGTGCGGTCTGGTTCTACTCGAACCGGCATGTGACAACTCCCAAGGGTCCGTAGTCGGCGTGGACGGTATCGCCTTTGTACACCCACAGCGGGCGGGTGAAGGAGCCGGCGAGGATGATCTCCCCGGCTTTCAGCCCGTCCCCGTGCGGGGCGATCTTGTTAACGAGCCAATGCACGCCGTTGGCAGGGTGGTCCAGGACGCCCGCGGCGACGCCGGTTTCCTCCACGGTCTGGTTCTTGTACAGGATCGCCGAGACCCAGCGGAGGTCGACGGCGTCCGGGCGGACCGGGCGTCCGCCCACCACCATTGCACCCATGGCCGCGTTGTCCGAGATGGTGTCCACGATGGTCCGGCCCTCCATCTCGATCCGCGAATCCAGGATCTCCAGGGCCGGAACCACATAGTCCGTGGCGTTCAGGACGTCGAAGATGGTGCAGCCCGGCCCGGAGAGGTCTTTCTTGAGCACGAACGCCAGCTCGACCTCCACCCGAGGGTGGGTGAACTGGTCCCACGCCACGGAGCACCCGGTCTCCAGGACCATGTCGTCGAAGATCGCGCCATAGTCCGGTTCCGTGATGCCTGTGGCGGCCTGCATGGCCTTGGACGTCAGCCCGATCTTGCGACCCACCAGCGTGCGCCCTGCGTCCTCGTTCCGGCGACGCCACAACTGCTGCACGGCGTAGGAATCCTCCACCGTCATGTCCGCGTAGCGGGCAGTCAGGCGCGGAACCGGGGTCCGGGACCGGCCTGCTTCCAGCAGTTCGTCCGCAATGGTTTCTATCGTCTTCGGGTCAAGCATTTCCACACTCCGTTCGGCCATCCTGCCGTCAGCATACGTTGAGGGCTGTGGGCCTAGAGCTGCGAGCCGACCTTGAAGCCCTTCTTTTCACCGGCGGGTCCGTCCTCGGGCTGGCGGGTGTAGGAGAAGCCGTCGGCACCGACAGTGACCGCCATTTCGCTCTTTTCCTCGCGGATGATGACCGGCTGCGGGTTGCCGTCCAGGTCCAGGACGAGGGAGGCCTCGGTGTACCAGGACGGGACCACAGGGTTGCCCCACCAGTCGCGGCGCTGGTTGTCGTGCACGTCCCAAGTGACCGTGGGGTTGTCCGGGTCCCCGGTGTAGTAGTCCTGGGTGTAGATCTCGATGCGGTGCCCGTCCGGGTCCAGGATGTACAGGTAGAAGGCGTTGGAGACGCCATGCCGGCCGGGGCCGCGTTCGATCCGGTCGCTGATGCGCAGGGCGCCCATCTTGTCGCAGATCTGGATGATGTTGTGCTTCTCATGCGTGGAGAACGCGATGTGGTGCAGGCGCGGTCCGTTGCCGCCGGTGAGGGCGGTGTCGTGCACGGTCTGCTTGCGGTGCATCCACGCGGCGTACGTGACGCCGTCGGAATCCTTGATGTCTTCGGAGACGCGGAAGCCGAGGTCCTCAAGGTACTTCCGGCCCCGGGGGACATCGGGGGTGACCTGGTTGAAGTGGTCCAGGCGGACCAGTTCCCCGGCCGAGTAGAGGTCGTAGCGCTGGGTGAGGCGTTCGACGTGCTCCACGTCGTAGAAGAACTCGTAGGGGAAGCCCAGCGGGTCCTCGACGCGGACGGAGTCGCCGACGCCCTTGGTGAAGCCATCCTTCCGGCGCTCCACCCGGCAGCCGAGTTCACGGTAGTAGGCCTCGGCGGCGTCCACCTCAGACGGGGACTTCACCCGGTATGCGAATGCGGCCGCTGCGGCCACCGGTCCCTTGCGCAGGACAAGGTTGTGGTGGATGAACTCCTCGAATGAGCGCAGGTAAATGGTGTCTTCGTCTTCCTCGGTGACGTGCAGGCCCAGGAGGTCAACGTAGAACTCACGGGACTTGGCAAGGTCCGTGACCACGAGTTCGAGGTAGGCGCAGCGGACGATATCCGGCGCCGGGACGGTAGGAGTGGGGACGAAATCGGTCATGGGGTTCTCTCTTCTTTGAAAGGGGTCTTTGGTGTTGGGTACCCAACTGACTCGCAGTAGGTGTCGTTTTGGAGCCTCATAACGACACCAAGTGCGAGTTAGTTGGGTTAGGCGCCGAATTTGGGGGTGTGGACAGCGCCGAGGGTGATGTGCACGGCCTGCTGGTCGGTGTAGAAATCGATGGAGCGGTAGCCGCCCTCGTGGCCCAGGCCGGAAGCCTTGACGCCGCCGAACGGGGTGCGGAGATCGCGGACGTTGTGGCTGTTGAGCCACACCATGCCGGCCTCGACGTTCTGCGCGAAGTTATGGGCGCGGGTCAGGTTCTGGGTCCAGATGTAGGCCGCGAGGCCGTATTTGGTGTTGTTCGCGAGGGCGAGGGCTTCGTCGTCGTTCTCGAACGGGGTGATCGCGACGACGGGGCCGAAGATCTCCTCCTGGAAGATCCGCGCGTCGGGCGCGACGTCGGCGAACACGGTCGGCGCAATGTAGTTGCCTGCGGGCAAGTGTGCCGGGCGGCCGCCGCCGGCGAGCAGCCGGCCTTCGGACTTGCCGATCTCCACATACGAGGCGACCTTTTCGTAGTGCTCGGGGTGGACGAGGGCGCCGACCTGGGTCTTGGGGTCGTGCGGGTCCCCGACGACGATGTTCTTCGCGCGGGCCGCGTACTTTTCGCAGAACTCGTCGTAGATGGCGCGTTCGACGAGGATGCGCGAGCCTGCGGTGCAGCGTTCCCCGTTGAGGGAGAAGACCCCGAACAATGCCGAGTCGATCGCGGCGTCCAGGTCGGCGTCGGCGAATACGACGCACGGTGACTTGCCGCCCAGCTCCATGGACAGGCCCTTGAGGTTGGCAGCGGCGTTGCGGAAGATCGTCTGACCCGTGGTGGTCTCCCCGGTGAAGGAGATCAGCGGCACGTCCGGGTGCTTCACGAGGGCGTCGCCGGCTTCCTCGCCGAGGCCGTTGACCAGGTTGAACACGCCGTCGGGCAGGCCGGCGTCCTTGAAGATCTGGGCCCAGAGCGAGGCCGATAGCGGCGTGAACTCGGCCGGCTTGAGGACCACGGTGTTGCCGGTGGCCAGGGCCGGGGCGAGCTTCCAGGACTCGAGCATGAACGGGGTGTTCCACGGTGTGATGAGGCCCGCGACGCCGATCGGCTTGCGGTTCACGTAGTTGATCTGCGAACCCGGTACCTTCATGGCGTCGTCGAACTGGGCCACGATCAGGTCCGCGAAGAAGCGGAAGTTCTCGGCCGCACGCAGGGCCTGGCCCTTGGCCTGGGTGATCGGCAGGCCGGTGTCGAAGGTTTCGAGCTCGGCGAGGCGCTCTTCCTGGGCTTCGACGGCGTCGGCGATCCTGTTCAGGACGCGGGCGCGTTCGCGCGGCTTCATCTTCGGCCAGGGACCGTTGACGAACGCTTCGCGGGCTGCGGCGACGGCAAGGTCGATGTCTTCCTTTTGCCCGGCCGCGGCGGTGGCGTAGTTGCCGTTGGAGACCGGGTCCAGGACGTCGAAGGTCTTCCCGGACACCGAGTCAACGAACTTGCCGTTGATGAAGTGCTGGATGTGGGTGGGAAGGTCCTTCGGGACGTAATGGGTGGTGGTTTCTGGTGCAGTGAACGTCATTGTTTCTCTTCCTTTACTTTTCGCCAACGCGGGGTCACTTACGGCCCATGTTGTGCCGTTTAATGGGCGCTAAGTGACCCCGCGTTGCTTTGTGCGAGGTACGCGTCCAGGGTGGCGGAGCGGTGGCGGCGGGCGGCTTGTTCGATGGTGTCGGGGTCGGCGTTGCCTTCAATGAGCTGAAGCAGCGCCTCGTGCTCCTTGACGGATTCCTGCGCACGGCCGGGGACGAAGCGGAACGTCGAGGCCCTGATCGATGCGAGCCGGTTCCAGCCCCGGTGCACGAGGTCCAGGATGTGCGGATTGGGACAGTGCTCAAAGAGCACGCTATGGAAATCCTGGTTCAGCGCCGTGAAGCGGACGGGATCGAAATGCTCCAGGCAATCGCGCATCTCCGCGTTCACCGCACGGGCCCGGGCAATGTCCACCGCGCCGATCAGCGGTGCGGACAACGCCGTCGCGGCCCCCTCGATGATGCTCAGGGTCTGCATCGTGTACAAGTACTCGGTGGGGTCGATTCCGGAGACCGTGGCGCCGACGTTGCGCTCGAACTTCACGAGCCCCTCGGCCTCCAGGCGTCGGATCGCCTCCCGGACCGGGACCACGCTCACGCCCAGGTCCTCGGCGATCTTCGCCAGCACCAGCCGGTAACCCGGCGTGTAGGTGCCCTCCACGATGCGGCCCTTCACGGCCGCATACGCCTGCTCGGACTTGCTCCCGACGGCGGTTTCAGTCACCTTGGGCTCCTTCCCACTGCTCGTAGCGGGCACGCCACTGAGCGTTCATCGGATACAAACCGTCCACGCTGTTGCCCTGCTTGACCATTTCGAAGATGAAGGATTCTTCCTTCTCCTGCTCGATGCACTCATCCACGAGTTCCCCGGCGATGGCCGGCGGGATCACCAGGATGCCGTCCGAGTCGGCCACGATGATGTCCCCGGGCTGGACCGTGGCCCCGCCGCAGGCAATGGTGATGTCCGTGTCCCACGGGATGTGGCGCCGGCCCAGCACGGCCGGGTGCGGGTTAGCGAAGTAGGTGGGCATGTCCAGTCCTGCCACAGCGGAATAGTCGCGCACGCCGCCGTCGGTGATGATGGCCGCGGCACCGCGCATCTGGGCACGCAGCGCCAGGATGTCGCCCACGGTCCCGGTGCCCTTTTCGCCCCGGGCCTCCATGACCAGGATTTCGCCTTCGTTGACGGAATCAATGGCCCGTTTCTGCGCGTTGAAACCGCCGCCATGGGTTGCGAACAGGTCCTCGCGGTTGGGCACGTAACGCAGGGTCCGCGCGAGCCCGACGACGCGGCGGTCCGGACGGGTGGTCTGCAGCCCGTCGATGCTCACGTTGTTAAGCCCGCGCTTGCGCAACTGGCTGGACAAGGTGGCGGTCGCGACGCTTTCGAGTTTTTTCTTCAGCTCCGGGCTCAGTGCCGGCGCCGGTTTTTCCAGCGGCGGCAAGCCGGCCGCTTCGCGCGAACCGTAGGCCTCCTCCCGCTGGGTGTCATCGGCCTTGGGCCGGGCGCCGAAGTCCGCGAACGCCGTCGTACCCTCCGTGACTGTGGTGGTGAGGCGGCCGCTACTGAAACCACCCGCGGTCACTTCAACCTCGACGACGTCGCCGGGCTGGGCGACCGAGGCGCCGGCCGGGGTGCCGGTCAGGATGATGTCGCCGGTTTCGAGACTGAGCAGCTGGGAGAGATCGGCCACGAGCCGGGCAAAGGGGAACAGGAGCTCTTCGGTGGTGTCGTCCTGGACGAGTTCGCCGTTGTGCCAGGCGCGGACGCGCAATTGGGAGGGGTCGACGTCGGCGGCCGGGATGAGCGCGGGACCTACCGGGGTGAAACCATCGCCGCCCTTGGACCGGAGGTTGGAACCCTTGTCAGCGTAGCGGAGGTCATACACGCCGAGGTCGTTGCTGGCGGTCACCCACTCGACGTGGCTCCAGGCCTCCTCCATGCTTACGCGGCGGGCAGGCTTGCCGATGACCAGCGCGATCTCGCCCTCGTAGCCGAGGAGTTCGCAGCCGGCCGGGCGCTCCACCGCTGAGCCGCTGAGCGCAAGGGACGACGACGGTTTCAAAAAGTATGACGGCTGCTCCGGCGTACGGCCGCGCTGGGCCGCACGGCTGGGGTAGTTGATATGCACCGCGATGACCTTGCGGGCCGCGGCCAGGATGTGGTCGGTGACCTGTTCCAAGATTTACTCCTCATCGAGTACGAAATCGTATACGATAACTATGACCCGGGAGTTTCGAGACGTCAACCCCAGGCAGAGCCCGCGGCTTGGCCCTTGTAGCCCGCGTCACCCCTGCCGTACAGTTGGAATCCAATTCAGGGTTCAAATAGAGAATTTACAGTTCTATAGTTGAACAACCCCACAATGAAGTGAGGAAAGCCCATGCAGTTCCACCACCACGGTTATGTCTCCGGCGACCCGCGAGTTCAGCCGGCGGCCGGCGTCGGCATCGATAGACCGGACGAGCTTCCCGACGAAGTCGACGTGCTCATCGTGGGCAGCGGGCCAGCCGGCATGCTTGCAGCCGCGCAGTTGTCCCAGTTCCCCGGAGTCACAACCCGGATCGTGGAGCGCCGCCCCGGGAGGCTCGCGATCGGCCAGGCCGATGGCATCCAGGCCCGAAGCGTGGAGACCTTCCAGGCCTTCGGATTCGCCGAGCGCATCATCGCCGAGGCGTACCGGATCACCGAGATGGCCTTCTGGAAGCCGGACCCCGCGGATCCCTCGCGCATCATCCGGACCGCCCGCGCCCTCGACGATCCGACCGGTGACATCAGCGAATTCCCGCACCTCATCGTCAACCAGGCGCGCGTGCTGGACTACTTCGCCGAGTTCATGGCGAACTCCCCCACCCGCATGTCTCCCGATTACGGATACGAGTTCCGCGGCCTCAAGGTCAGGGGTGAGGAGGACTACCCTGTCACGGTTACCCTTCTCCACACCGCCGGACCCAACGAAGGCCAGGAGCGCATTGTCCGGGCCAAGTACGTCGTGGGGGCAGATGGCGCGCGGAGCAAGGTGCGGGAGTCGATCGGCTGCACCCTCGCCGGCGACCAGGCGAACCATGCCTGGGGCGTCATGGACGTCCTTGCCGTCACGGACTTCCCGGATATCCGGACGAAGTGCGCCATCCAGTCCGGCACGGGCGGCAGCATCCTGCTGATTCCTCGCGAAGGCGGCCACCTCTTCCGGATGTACGTTGACCTGGGCGAGGTGGACCCCAACACCAAGGGCGCAGTGCGCAGCACCACGATCGAGCAGATCATCGCCAAGGCCAACGACATCCTCCACCCCTACACGCTCGATGTGCGCAACGTCGCCTGGCACAGCGTCTACGAAGTGGGCCACCGCCTCACCGACCGGTTCGACGACGTCCTGCCGGACGAGCGCGGCACCCGCACGCCACGCGTGTTCATCACCGGCGATGCCTGCCACACCCACAGCGCCAAAGCCGGGCAGGGTATGAACGTTTCCATGCAGGACGGCTTCAACCTGGCCTGGAAGCTCGGACACGTGCTCGAAGGCCGCAGCCCGGAAAGCCTCCTGTCCACATACTCGGCCGAGCGGCAAGTCGTTGCCAGGAACCTCATCGACTTCGACAAAGAGTGGTCCAGGCTCATGGCGAAGAAGCCCGAGGAATTTGAGGACCCCACCGAGCTGGAGAACTTCTACGTCAGAACGGCAGAGTTCCCTGCCGGCTTCATGACCCATTACGCCCCCTCGCCGCTCGTCGCCGAGCCAACACACCAAGACCTGGCCACGGGATTCACCATCGGCAAGCGTTTCAAGTCCGCGCCGGTGGTTCGCGTCTGCGACACCAACCCGCTACAACTCGGCCACCAGGCCAAGGCGGACGGACGGTGGCGCATCTACGTCTTCGCGGACAGCGCACCGGCCGGTTCCTCCGGAGCTGTGGCGGACTTTGCCGAGTGGATCGCGAATTCGCCGGACTCGCCGCTGGCCGCAACGCCGTCGGGCGCCGACCGTGACGCGTGGTTCGACGTGAAGGTGATCTATCAGCAGGAGCACATGGGCGTCGACATCGGGGCCGTGCCGGAGGCATTCAAGCCTCAGGTCGGGCCGTTCAAGCTCACGTACCTCGAGAACGTCTACGGCACCGACCCTTCGGCTGACATTTTCGAACTGCGCGGCCTTGACCGGAACGGCGTCGTGGTTGTGGTGCGGCCGGACCAGTACGTGGCGAACGTCTTGCCCTTGACCGCGACGGCGGAACTCGCCGCGTTCTTCGCTCCCCTCCTTCGATCGGGACGGACCGCGGCAGTGTGAGCTGTTGGGGACGCGGGCGCACCGGCTGCGGAAGGGTTCATTCTGTCGGTGGCCCGTCGTAGGGTACCGGCATGGACATCATCTTGGTTCCCGGATTCTGGTTGGACGCTTCTTCGTGGTCGGAGGTCACGCCGCCGCTGGTTGCTGCGGGGCACACAGTCCACCCGCTCACACTGCCTGGGCTGGAGGCCGTTGACGCCCCCCGGTCCGGAATCGGCCTCAGGGATCACATCGACGCCGTAGTGGCGGCTGTCGACGCTGTTGGCAATCCCGTTGTACTGGTGGGCCACTCCGGCGGCGGAGCCATCATCCACGGCGCCGTCGATGCCCGCCCGGATCGCGTGGTCCGGGCGGTGTATGTGGACAGCGGCCCGCTCGGAGAGGGCGGAGTCATCAACGACGAATTGCCGGTTGAGGGAGATTCCGTGCCCTTGCCCCAATGGGAGCTTTTCGAAAATGAGGACCTCGTGGACCTCAATGACGAACTGCGGGCCGCCTTCCGCGCACGTGCCATCCCGGAACCAAAGAACGTGGCCACCGATAAACAACGCTTGCACGATGTGCGCCGATACGATGTCCCGGCCACCATCATCGCGTGCGAGTTCCCCTCCAGCCTGCTGGGCGAATGGATCGAATCCGGCCACCCCTTCGTGGCCGAGCTCGCACGCATCAACGACGTCGAATTCATGGATCTGCCCACTGGGCACTGGCCCCAGTTCACCAGGCCGATTGAGCTCGGGGAAGCCATTCTTGCGGCGGTTGAGCGGAGGGGTTAGTCGCCGGAAGCCATCACCCTTGACAAGATCCGAGGATGGAATGAATGATACGAGCCTCACCTGCTTCGTCCTTTCCGGTGGACGATAGCTGAAGTTGTGTCCGACATTGTCGAAAGAGTCTGTTGACAGTATTCGTGTGGGCGTGTTTTTCAGTCGGGTTGGTTGGGTTGCTCCTGAACTGGATGAGTGTGATCGGAACGCTGATAGTTCCCCGGCCGCTGCACAGCAACCTTTCACGGCTGACCCACAGGGTCACTGCGAAAATCTTCATTGCCATCACAAAACCCGTCACCTCTTACGAAGCACGCGATCGGATCCTTGCCTGGCAGTCTCCGATGTCGCTGTTCGTCCGCCTGCTTTTTTGGGTGATCCTGTTCGATCTGTCGTTCAGCCTCCTGCTCCTTCCATTCGTCGATGGTGACTATTGGCAAGCTGCAAGCGAGGCCGGCTCCGCAATGTTCACGCTTGGCTACGCTGCCCCAACGAATGTCGGCAACACGGTGCTGGTTTACGTCGCCGCTTATACCGGGTTGATTGTCATCGCTTTGCAGATCGGTTACTTGCCAACGCTCTATGCAGCCTTCAATAGACGTGAAGCAGAGGTAACGCTCCTGGTATCGAGGGCAGGCTCACCCTCGTGGGGGCCGGAACTCCTGGTGCGCACGCGGTTTGGCATGGCCGCCCAAACCAGCACCAGCGAGCTCAGCGAGCTTTACCAACGGTGGGAGCGATGGGCCGCGGACGTAGCCGAATCACACAGCACATACCTCACGTTGGTATGGTTCCGTTCACCTTCACCGCAATCGAACTGGCTCAACTCCCTCCTCAGCGTCATGGACGCGGCCGCGTTGCAGCTTTCCTTGAGTCCGGGGTCTGCCCCGAGCACCCGGGCGCGGC
Source organism: Arthrobacter sp. NPDC080031 (assembly GCF_040702485.1). NCBI lineage: Bacteria > Bacillati > Actinomycetota > Actinomycetes > Micrococcales > Micrococcaceae > Arthrobacter > Arthrobacter sp. NPDC080031. The sequence goes on along the minus strand of NZ_JBFBLA010000033.1, from coordinate 15,550 downwards.
TGGTCCTTCGGATGGGGTTCACCTGCCTGAATCAAGTGGCCCGGGCCATTCGTATCCCTGTGGAGGAAGACCCCGACCCCGATTCCGAACTCGATGTGACTTTCGAGGACTTTCAAGCGGCCGTGGAGCTCATGCGGACCGTCGACTATCCGGTTGAGGTGACGGCGGAACAAGCGTGGCCCCACTTCAGGGGCTGGCGCGTCAACTACGAAAAAGTCGCATACGCCCTCGCCTACGCGATCGACGCCCCGCCATCGATGTGGAGCGGCCCACGACGCTTCGCATCCGAGCCGATCATGCCGCACCGGCCCAAAAACCGCACGTCCAAGGACGTCAAACCAGACGATCCGCAAATGATTGCCCCGAGGAAGACACGGTGACAGCAGGGTGCAAGGATGGCACAACAAATGACGGTTGACCTGTACCGAAGAGGAGAAGCATCATGCCCATGATCGACGTGTACGCCACGACCGGGACCTTCGCCGACAAACACCGGCTCGCCGTCGATCTGGCGTCGACGGTGATGCGGGTGGAGCAGGTGCCGGATATCCCGATGTTCCGCAAGAACACGGCGGCATTCATCCATGAACTCCCAGAGGGGGATCTGTCGAATGTCGACGGCGACAGCAACTACGTGCGCGTCCAGGTGCTCACGAACGCGGGTGCATTGAACCGTGAAAAGCAGCTCGCATTGGTCGAACAACTCACCGCGCTCGTCGCCACGGCGGCCGCGGATCCGACCCTGCCCGATCGGACCTGGGTCCTGCTCACGGAAGCCCCCGACGGCGGCTGGGGCCTCAACGGCCACGCCAACACTAATGAGGAGCTCATCGCAGCCGCGCGTGCACAGATTGCCTCCCTCCAAGGGCAGACCCCGCAGGCCTGAGCTCCGGCAGCGACCGGGGAGCGGGCGCCAAGCACCATCCGACGTGAACTCGGCTACTCGGCGAACACCTGCTTGGCGACCGCCGTGGCGGCTGTAAGTGGTTCGTTCCGGGGTGCGGAGGGTCCGCGTTCTAGGCCGGGATTAGAGCGGCGGAAATCTTCTAAGGCCCACCACTCCGCCCGCGGCAATCAGGCTTCCGCCGAAGGCCACCAGGATTCCGGCCACTGAGATGGTCGGGGCGAGGGGACGGTCGCCCTGGGCCGGCGAGCCGGGGTCGATCCGGGCGGCGGCCGCCGAGGCTGAATTTTGCGCCGAGGGGCTCGGGCTGGAAACGATCGGCGAAGGCACTGCTGCCGTGGTTGTAGCGGGTAGCGCCACCTGGGTGGGTGCCGGTTCGGCAGTCAGCGCCGGCGCCGTCGTTGAAGCGCCGCCGGGAGGAATCGCGACGCCGGGGTCCGGCTGGGGTTGCGGTTGTACCGGTGGGATGGCCGTGGCGGACGGGGTGGGTTTGCCCGACGGCCGGGGAGATGGGGAGCCGCCGGGAGAGCACATGCCAACCACCCCCAAAAGGCCTTGCGAATCGCAGGATGCGGCCCCTGCAGTCTGCGCTGGCACAAGTGCGATCAGGCACAACGCGAAAGGGAGCGCGACGAGGGCAACTGGAACCTTCCGGCGAGTCATGGCTTCGACTCTACCTACTCCACGGCAACTTAGGAGAGAGGCGGCGTTGGCTTCAATCCCTAAGCTGACCAAGAATCCGGGCCAGCTCAGCGCGATCCTCTGCACTGAGCCGGGCAAAATACTCGGAGGACTTGCCGCGCCGTTCGGCGCTGACCTTCGCGTAGAGCTGCTGTCCGGCCGGGGTGGCGGCGACAAGCGTGGCCCGCCGGTCCGTGGGGTCCGGATCGCGACGGACGAGGCCCTTGACTTCAAGCTGGTCCACAACTTCCGTGGCCGAACGCGGCGCAATGCGCAGTCGCTCCGCCAAGTCTTTCAGCCGCATCGGCTCCCCCGGCGCCGGACGCATCAGCGTCATGAGCGCCCGCCATTGGTGCGGCGTCAGCTCCCAGGGCGACAGCTGCTCGGCCCAGGTCCGGCGCAGCCCCCGGAAAGCGGCATGGAAGAGATCGCCAAGGTCGGAAGAATCAGAGGGCTGTGAGTGCATGCTGCCAGTCTAGCAATTTGACCTGCAACCACATAGTGAGGTAGCCTCTGTATTAGTGGGCGCGATTCCCGCGCCCCGCTCGCCACTGGAGGTGGTGCTTATGACGGAGAACATCCTCACCCAAAATCCCCATCGACCGGGCGCTGGAGCCCGAAATCCCGGCCGCGGCCCCGCCCGCCTCAATCCCGCCGACCGCACGCAGTTAAAGCAGCATCCCGTGAGCCTCAAACGGATCGCCGGGCTGTTCACGCCGCACAAGATGACCATTGCCGCCGTCGTGCTTCTCATCAGCGCGTCCAGCATCATCGGCCTGGCCCAGCCGTTCCTGGTCCGCCACATCATCGACGTCGCGCTGCCCGGCAAGGATCTTCCGCTTCTCGCATGGCTGGCCGCCGGGTTGGTTGCCGTAGCAGCCGCAACCGCACTCATCGGCGTGCTGCAGACCTGGATGACCACGGGCATGGGCCAGAGGATCATGCACACGTTGCGCACGCGCTTGTTCACCCACTTGCAGCGGCAATCACTGGGATTCTTTACCCGGACCCGAAGCGGCGAGGTGCAGTCTCGGTTGAACAACGACATCTCCGGCCTGCAGCAGGTCATCACCTCCACCGCGACCGGTGTTGCATCCAACCTGACCACGGCCATTGCCACCGCCATCGCCATGGTGGCCATTTCACCCGGGCTCTCGCTCCTGTCCCTGATAGTGATCCCGCCGGCTGTATGGTTCACCCGCCGCGTGGCCCTGCTCCGGCGCAACATCACGTCCACGCTCCAGAGCGAACTGGCCACCATGAACACGCAGGTCGAGGAAGGACTGTCGGTCTCCGGCGTCCGGCTCTCCAAAACGCTCGGAACCACCAAGCGCGATGCCCACCGCTACACGGAAAGCTCCAGGCGGCTGATCGGCCTGGAGATGCGTTCCCAATTGGCCGGCCGCTGGCGGATGTCTACGATGGGCATCATCTTCTCGGCCATTCCGGCGCTCATCTACCTCGCCGCTGGACTGCCCGTCACGAGCGGAGGCATGACCATCGGCACGCTCGTGGCGTTTACCGCGCTGCAGTCCGCCATCTTCCGTCCCGTCATGAGCCTGCTGGACCTCGGCGTCCAATGGGTCACCGCGATGGCCCTGTTCAGCCGCATCTTTGAGTACCTGGACCTGACCCCCGAGATCACGGCCCCGGCGCGGCCCGTCGCCCTGGACCCGGCCGCAGTGCGCGGCGAGGTCCGCTTCGAGGGCGTCCGTTTCGCGTACGACGGTGGCACTGATGTCCTGCTCGGCATCGACCTCACGCTTCCGGCCGGCACCAGCACCGCAATCGTGGGCCCCACGGGCTCCGGGAAATCGACGCTGGGCTCGCTGGTCCCCCGCTTACATGACGCCACAGCGGGACGGATCATCATTGACGGGGTTGACGTCCGCGACATCGCCCCTGAGGACCTGACGAAAATCGTGGGTGTCGTGTCCCAAGAGACGTACTTGATTCACGACACCATCCGGGAAAACCTGTTGCTGGCCTCGCCCGGCGCGGACGACGCAGTCCTGTGGAGCGCACTGGCCGCCGCGCAGATCGCGGACCTGATCGCGGGCCTGCCCGACGGCTTGGACACCATGGTCGGCGCCCGTGGCCACCGGTTCTCCGGAGGAGAACAGCAGCGCCTGGCCATTGCCCGGACCATCCTGCGCAACCCCAAAGTTCTGGTCCTCGACGAGGCCACCTCCGCCCTGGACAACGCTACCGAGGCCCAGGTCCAGGCGGCGCTCGACCGGCTATCCGTTGGCCGGACTACGCTCACCATCGCCCACCGGCTTTCCACAGTGGAGAAAGCTGACCAGCTTGCAGTGCTGGCCCGGGGTGCCCTCGTTGAGTTCGGAACGCCCGGCGAACTCCGTGATGCCGGCGGCGCGTATGCGCGGCTCGTCGGGGCCGGAGGGGCCATGGAGCTTGAAGATCAAGGCGTTCCAGCCCTGGCAGCCAGGCTCACGGCATGAACCGGTACCCGATCCCGACCTCGGTGATCAGGTGGCGCGGGTTCCCGGGCTCCGGTTCGAGTTTCCGCCGGAGCTGCGCCATGTACACGCGCAAGTAGTTGGCTTCCTTGGCGTAGGCCGGGCCCCAGACTTGGCTGAGGAGCTGCTGCTGGGTGATCAGCTTCTCAGGATTGCGCACGAAGAGATCCAGGATCCGCCACTCCGTAGGCGTCAGCCGGACGTCTTCGCCGTCGCGCGTCACCCGCCTCATGGCAAGGTCCGCAGTGAATGATTCAGTTACCAGCACGGGTGCTTCTTCGCCCGGATCTGCGGTGCGCCGCAGGATCGCCCGGAGGCGCGCCAGCAGCTCGTCGAGCCCGAAGGGCTTGGTGATGTAGTCGTCCGCGCCCGCGTCCAGGGCTTCAACCTTGTCGTCGGAGCCGTGCCGCGCGGACAGGACCAGGATGGGCACGCTGCTCCACTCGCGCAAGCGGGTGATTACCGTGGTTCCGTCGATGTCCGGCAAGCCCAGATCGAGAATCAAGACCCCCACCGGGTGCTGGGCCGCAGAGCGCAAGGCCGATTCGCCGTCGGCCGCGGTGGCTACGGTGTAACCGTGGGCCTGGAGCGTGATCCGCAGCGCCTTGACGATATGGGGATCGTCGTCCACCACCAGGACGTTGCTCATCTTGCCTCCCCGGAGACGCTATCTGAGCTGCCCGACGGCGGCACGTGGCGACGCTCTAAAAGAACCGATTGCGCTTCCATGGGCGCCTGGGCTTCCTCATTCGGGAACGCGACCCCTGTGGAGAGCGGAAGCCGAATGACCATGGTCAGGCCGCCGCCCGGAGTCTCCTCCGCGGTGAGCGTGCCTCCCATCGCTTCCGTGAATCCCTTGGCCACGGCGAGCCCCAGGCCAACCCCGGTGGTGGTAGGGACGTCGTTGAGCCGCTGGAATGGCTGGAACATCCTAACCACGCTTTCGGCGGGGACTCCTTGGCCGTGGTCGATGATGCGCAGCTCTCCGGACGGCCTCCCATCCAGGGTCGAAGAACTGAAGCCACCCGCGGCTCCCACCAGCACCACGTCGGAATCCGGCGCGTACTTAATGGCGTTCTCCACGATGTTTGCAATGACGCGTTCCAGCATTCCGGCGTCGGCGTCGATCTCCGGCATGTTTCCGGGCAGGTCGACGCGCACCCGTCCCGGCTGTACGCCATGCAGGGCGGCCGGGATCACTTCGTACCAGCGCACCGGGCGAATGAGGGCGTTCACCGAGTCGGAGGTAATGCGGGACATGTCCAGGAGGTTCCCCACGAGGACGTCGAGCCTGTCCGAGCATTCTTCGATGGTTGCCAGCAGTTCTTGCTCTTCCTCGGGCGTGTAATGGACGTTGCTTTGCCGCAGGCCGCCCACGGCCAGTTTGATGCCGGCCAGCGGCGTCCGCAAGTCATGGGACACGGCGCGCAGGATGGAGGTGCGCATGGAGTTGCTCTCCGCCAAGCGCCTGACCTCACGTCGGCTCGCGGCCAGTTGTCGTCGCTCAAGCTGGGCGGCAAGGTGCGCGCCGAAGGCGCTGAGCAAACGGCGGTCGCTGGCTGGCAGAACGCGGCCGGACAGGACCAACCGGGTTCCGGCGTCGACCTGTTCGGTGTTTTCGCCGCTGTCGGGAGGGAGGGGTGCGGCCTCTCCGGCCTTCGCGACGAGCCGCCAGCCGGTGGCCGCCACGCCGGTGGCCGACGAGCCGGTGGCCGACGCGCCGGTGGAACCCGCGGCTCTGTATAGTGCCGCACCGCGCATCTGGAACACGTCGAGGGCCTGGTTCAAGAGTCCTTCCACGGTGTCGTCGGCGCTCGATGCCCCACGCGTGAGATCGCCCAGGGTGGTGGCCTCGGCACGGGCACGGGCGGCCTCCTTGGAGCGCCTGGCCGAAACGTCCACCACGGCCGCCACAGCGGCCGAAACGCCCACGAAGACCAGCAAGGCAAGGATGTTGTCGGGGTCGCTAATGGTCAGGGTTCCCACGGGCGGTATGGAGAAGAAGTTCACCAACAGGCTGCTCCAGAATGCACCGAGCAAGGCGGGCCACAACCCGCCGACCAATGCCACGCCAACCGAGCCCGTGAGCTGGAGGAGCACCGCCGTCGCAATGCTGTGAGAAGGGCTCGCGGCCAGCAGGAGCTGCAAAAGAACCGGAAGGACCACCGCCATTGCAAATCCAACGATCACCCTGGTGCGGCCAAGGTCCCGCTGGCGCGGACGGTCGACGCCCCGGCCACCCAACGGATGCGAAACCATGTGCACGTCAATATCGCCGGAGTCACGTACCACCCGGTTGCCGATCCCCCGGCCGGTCAGCCTGGCGACGAGACTCCGGCGTCGGGAAATCCCGACGACGATCTGCGTCGCGTTCACGCTGCGGGCGAAGTCAAGCAAGGCCTTCGCCGGGTCCTCCCCTGCCACGGTGTGGTAGCTGCCGCCCAAATCCCGGACCAACAGGCGCTGGGCTTCCAGCGCCTGGGGAGATTCCGAGGCCACACCATCGGCGGCGCGGACGTGCACCGCGAGCAAGTCGCCGCCGTTGACGCGCTTGAGGATCCGGGCGGCCCGGCGGACGAGGACTTCGCCTTCGGGGCCTCCGGTGAGGCCAACGACTATGCGTTCGCGGGCGGGCCAGCTCGCCTCGATCCCCTGTTCCGAACGGTATTTCGCGAGCCCTTCGTCCACCCGGTCAGCCAGCCACAACAGTGCCAGTTCCCGCAGTGCCGTCAGGTTGCCCATCCGGAAATAGTTGGACAGCGCGGCGTCGATCTTGTCGGCCGAATAGATCTTGCCGTCGCCCAGCCGTTGCCGCAACAGCTCCGGTGAAATGTCCACGAGGTGGATTTGATCGGCCCGCCGCACCACGTCGTCGGGCACTGTCTCCGCCTGCCGGACATCCGTGATGGCGCTGACGACGTCGCCAAGGGAAGCCAAGTGCTGCACGTTGACGGTGGAGAGGACGTTGATGCCGGCGTCGAGCAGTTCCTCGACGTCTTGCCAGCGCTTGGGATTACGGCTTCCGGGGACATTCGAGTGGGCGTATTCATCGACGACGGCGGTGCGCGGCTTGCGTGCCAGGACCGCGTCGAGGTCCATCTCCTCGAATGCGGTGTCCCGGTACGCGATGCTGCGCGGCGGGATGACTTCCAAGCCGTCCATCAAGGCACGGGTGTCGCTGCGCCCGTGGTCCATGGCGAAAGCCACCACCACGTCTTCACCACGCCCGCGCAGCCGGTGGGCTTCTTCGAGCATGGCGTAGGTCTTCCCTACCCCCGGGGCTGCCCCGAGGAAAATGCGCAGCGTTGCCCGTGCCATGTGGTCATTCTTTCACTTGTTGAACGCGGCGGTTGCTCCCGCGGATCCTGGCCCGGGCTTCCCTCACTTGGCCGGCGCCGCTGAGGCGGGCGCCGCTGCGGCTACGTCCAGGTTCAGCTCCGTGACGTTGACGGACGGCTGCCCCAGGAAGGCTTCAAGACCGGTGACGGTGCGCCGGTCCACCATGGCCTGCACCGTCTCAGGACTCAGCCCGTGTGCCTTGGCCACCCTGGGCACCTGGAGGCGGGCATACGCTACCGAGATCTGCGGGTCCAGCCCGGAACCGCTCGCCGTCACGGCGTCGGCCGGTACGTCCGATTCCTTGACCCCCTCTGCGGCGGCGATGGCAGCACGGTTGGCTTTGACGGCGTCGAGCAGCTTGGGATCGTTGGGGCCCAGGTTGCTGGCGGTGGATGCCCCCGGGTCCCACTTGGCTGCCGAGGGGCGGGCGTGGAACCACAACGGGTTCTGGATGCCGGCGTCGTTGGCAGAAACTTGGGCAATCAGGGCCGAAGCGGCGGGCTTGCCCGCCGCGTCTTTCACGATGGAGCCATTGGCTTGGAAGGGCGCAACGGCCTGGCCGATACCGAAAACCACCAGCGGGTAGATCAATCCAAGGACCACGGTGGCCAGGATCAGGAACCGCAGGGCCGTTCCTGCTTGCCGAAGATATCCGGGAAGGGTATTCATGATGGACTCCTAGCCGATGCCGGGGATGAGGGAAATGAGCAGGTCGATGAGCTTGATCCCGATGAAAGGCGCTATGAGACCGCCCAGGCCGTAGATCGCCAGGTTCCGGGCCAGGGCCTGGTTCGCCGAGACGGCACGGTATTTGACGCCTCGCAGGGCAAGCGGAACCAGGGCGATGATGATCAAGGCGTTGAAGATCACCGCGGACAGGATGGCCGAGGAAGGCGAGGCCAGGCCCATGATGTTCAGGCGGCCAAGCCCCGGAAACACCGAGGTGAACAGGGCCGGGACGATCGCGAAGTACTTTGCGACGTCGTTCGCCACCGAGAACGTGGTCAGGGCGCCGCGGGTGATGAGCAGCTGTTTGCCGATGCCCACGATGTTGATGAGCTTGGTGGGATCCGAGTCCAGGTCCACCATATTGGCAGCTTCCTTGGCGGCCGGCGTGCCCGAGTTCATGGCGACGCCGACATCCGCCGCTGCCAGCGCGGGGGCATCGTTGGTGCCGTCGCCGGTCATGGCCACCAGCCGCCCTTCGGCCTGCTCTTCCTTAATGACGGCCATCTTGTCTTCCGGAGTGGCCTCGGCAACGAAGTGATCCACCCCGGCTTCGGCGGCGATCGCCTTGGCCGTGATGGGATTGTCCCCCGTGATCATCACCGTCCGGATGCCCATCTTCCGCAGTTCGGCGAATCGGGCGTGCATGCCCGGCTTGACCACATCGGCGAGGTGGATAGTCCCCAGGACGCGGGCTCCGCCGTCGTTCCCGACGCCGGCCACCAACAGCGGGGTGCCGCCCTGGGCCGAGATCTCCTGCACCTTGTGGTCGACCTCCGCGGGCGTCTGGCCGCCGGCGTCGGCGACGAACTTCGCGACGGCGGCTGCGGCGCCCTTGCGGATCTGCCGCCCATCGAGATCCAGTCCGCTCATGCGGGTGCTGGCGCTGAACTCCACAACGGCAAAGTCCTCCGAGCCCTTCAGGAGGGCAGCCAGGTCCGGGCCGCTGACGCCTTTTTCTGCCGCGAGTTCCACGATCGAGCGTCCCTCGGGCGTTTCGTCGGCCAGGCTGGAAAGCCGGGCTGCTTCGATGAGTTCGGTCCGGTCGACGTCGTGGGCGGGGAAGAAGTTGACCGCGCGGCGGTTGCCGTAGGTGATGGTGCCGGTCTTGTCGAGCAGGAGCGTCGTGATGTCTCCGGCGGTTTCCACGGCGCGGCCGGACGTAGCCAGGACATTGTGCTGCACCAAGCGGTCCATGCCTGCGATGCCGATGGCCGGCACGAGCGCCCCGATGGTCGTGGGGATGAGGCAGACCAGCAGCGCCACCAGCACGATCGGCGAAGGCGTTGCACCCGGCAGGGAAGCGAACGGCGCCAAACTCATGGTGACCGCCAGGAACACGATGGTGAGCGAGACAAGGAGGACGTGGAGGGCGATTTCGTTGGGGGTCTTTTGCCGAACGGCGCCTTCCACGAGCTTGATCATCCTATCGATGAACGTTTCGCCCGCCTCAGCCGTGATGCGGACGGCGATGCGGTCCGAAAGGACCTTGGTGCCGCCGGTCACCGAGGAGCGGTCGCCGCCGGATTCACGGATGACGGGCGCCGATTCACCCGTGATGGTGGATTCGTCCACGCTTGCCAGGCCTTCGATGATCTCTCCATCGGAGGGGATGATGTCCCCGGCTTCGCAAATGACGACGTCGTTCTTCCGGAGTTCCGTTCCCGGTACTTCCTTCAGGGTGCCATCGGCAAGCCGAAGCCGGGCTACAACACCTTTCCTGCTGGCTCGGAGGCTGTCTGCCTGGGCCTTGCCCCGGCCCTCTGCGATGGCTTCGGACAAGGTACCGAAGAGCACGGTCAGCCAAAGCCAGATTGTCACCGAGATGCCGAACACGGCTGGTTTGAGGATGCAGATGGCTGTGCAGAGGGCCGCTCCCACCAGCACGGTGAACATCACGGGAGAGTGGATCATCTGGCGCGGCCCCAGCTTCCGTACTGCGACCGGCAGGGCAGAGCGGATGCTGGCAAGGTCCAGTTTGGCCGGTGCCTTGGTGTGGTGTTTGTGCTCCCCTGGAGTACCCAGGGGATTGCCGTCCGCGTAGGTCTGGGCGGCGGTGTCCGAGGCTAATGCCGTGTTGGACTTGGTAGTTGCCGTGCCGGACTTGGTCATTTGAGGAGTCCTTCTGCGAGGGGGCCCAAGGAGAGGGCCGGGAAATAGCTCAAGGCGGTCATGATCACGGTGACGCCGAGCAAGAGGGAACCGAAGAGCCAGCCATGCGTCGGGACCGTTCCGGATGATGCCGGGATCTTGGGTTGTTTCGCCAGGGAACCCGCCAAGGCGAGCACCAGCACGATAGGCACATAGCGGCCCAGCAACATGGCAAGGCTCATCATCACGGACAGATATGGTCCGGAGGTGGTGATCCCGCCGAAGGCCGAGCCGTTGTTGTTGGCTCCGGAGGTGAAGGCGTAGAGCACTTCGCTGAATTGGTGCGGTCCGGAGGCCGGCGCGTTGGCCACTGCGTCCGGAAGCAGGACGGTGATCCCGGCCAGGGCAAGCACCAAGGTGGGTGTCACGAGGATGTACATGGCCGCGAGCTTCATTTCCCGCGGTCCGATCTTCTTGCCCAGGAATTCGGGAGTGCGGCCCACCATGAGCCCGGCGATGAACACGGAGACGATCGCGAGGATGAGCAGGCCATAAAGCCCCGACCCCGTGCCGCCGGGGGCCACTTCGCCGAGCATCATGTTCACCATGGCGACACCGCCGGCCAGGGGCGGGAGGGAATCGTGCGCGACGTTGACCGCACCGGTGGATGTCAGGGTGGTGGCCGTGGCAAAGATGGAACTCGTGGCCGGTCCCAGCCGCTGTTCAAATCCTTCCCCCAGACCTCCTGCCGCAGCGGTTGCCGTTCCCTGCGCAGAGGCGACGGCCCAACCCATCAGTGCCGTGGATGTCAGCCAGAGCGTGCCCATGACCCCGGCTACCGTGTACCCCTGCCGCTGGTCTCCGACCATGCGGCCGTAGGCATATGGCAAAGCAAAGGGGATGAGCAGGAGCAGGAAGACTTCGAACATGCTGATGAAGACATTCGGATTCTCGAACGGGTGGGCAGAGTTGGCGTTGAAAAAGCCGCCGCCGTTGGTTCCCAGTTCCTTGATGGCTTCCTGGGAAGCGACCGGACCTCCGGGGATCGTCTGGGTGACACCCGTTGCCTGGTTCACGACGTCGGTGGACCAGAAGTTCTGGACCACGCCGCCGATCACCATCACAACGGCCACAAGGGTCGCCATCGGGAGCAGCACCCGGAACGAGGTGCGGGCCAGATCCACCCAGAAGTTTCCCAACCTGTCCGTCCGGGTCCGCGCGATGCCGCGGATCAGGGCGACCACCACTACGATTCCGACGGCAGCGGAGAGGAAGTTCTGCACCGCCAGGAGGCACATCTGCACGAAGATACCCACGGTGGCTTCGGGGACGTACGTCTGCCAGTTGGTGTTCGTGGCAAAGGAGATGGCCGTGTTCATGGCCGTCCAAGGATCTACGCCGGGCAGGGAATTGTTCCCGGGCAGGACACCTTGGAGCCGCTGGAGCAGGAACACCACCAGGATGGACACGGCGGAGAAGACCAGCACGCTGCGCAGGTAGATGGACCAGCTCTGTTCGGTATTTGGGTCCACCCCGGACAACCGGTAGAACAGCCGTTCCACGCGGGTTGACTTCTTGCCCTCGAATACGCTGGCGAGGTAAACGCCCAGCGGCTTGTGCGACAAAACCAACAGCAGTAGCAAAATAGCGACTTGGGTGACGAAGGAGGCAATGCTGAAAACCATCCGGAATCACCACCTTTCCGGGTGGATCAAGACGGCCAGCAAGTAGCCGAACAAACTCAGGCCTGCAATGAACAGGACCAACCACATCACGGCGTCCGCGCTCACTGCCCGTTCACCGGCCCATCGCCGTCGACGATTTTGCCCAGAAGGTGGGCAATCCACATTACGATCCCCATGGACACCACGAAGATCCCCACAACAGCCACGTCGGCCACTGGAACGTCCTTTCATCCGCGCCCCGTTTGCGGGGCTGATGTCAGTCAACTCCTTGGCAGGCCGCGAAAATCGGTTCCTGATGGTTCCTTAACACGGCAAGGCCGAATCTTGACGGCTTCTTAACAGGTGCGACGCTGCTTCCGGGACATCGACGTTAAGGATTCATCAAGATCGCCCTCAACCAGCGAAAACACCTGTAGTCGGTGCTATCTTCAGCAATGATCGCGGTGCCTGCGCGTCGCGCGGAAAGGACACCATGACTACCTTGAGCAGGCCCCCGGCTGATCCTTCGGCCCCACGGCCCAGTGGTATGTCTTCCTTGCGGACATGGTTGCTGTTCGGACTGCAGGACTCCAAAGGATCGCACCAAGGCCCAGGTGCGGTGGGCGATTCCCATCTGAAGAAGCATTCGTGGTGGCAGGTCATGTGCCTCACCGGCGTCGACTACTTCTCCACGCTCGGCTACCAGCCGGCCATCGCAGCCTTGGCCGCGGGAGTGATCTCCCCCTTGGCCACCATCGTGCTAGTGGCCGTAACCCTGTTGGGCGCCCTGCCTGTGTACCACCGCGTCGCCGGAGAAAGCCACCGCGGCGAGGGATCCATCGCCATGCTGGAGCGCCTCTTGCCACGGTGGGGAGGGAAGCTCCTCGTCCTCGTCCTCCTCGGGTTCGCGGCAACGGACTTCATGATCACCATGACCCTCTCGGCCGCGGATGCCACGGCCCACGCGATCCAGAATCCGCTCGCCCCGGGCTGGTTGCAGGGACAGAACATCCTGGTGACGTTGTTCCTGCTGGCCCTGCTGGCAGCGGTATTCCTGCGTGGATTCAAGGAAGCCATCGGCGTGGCGGTCGTTCTCGTCTTCGTCTATCTGGGCCTCAACGTCGTCGTCGTGTTCTCAACGTTCGTGGAGGTGTTCGCCCATCCGGTCGCAGTGGGCGACTGGTGGCATGCACTGTCGACTTCACACGGAAACCCGTTCATGGTGATCGGTATCGCGCTACTCGTTTTCCCCAAACTCGCCTTGGGCCTGTCCGGTTTTGAGACCGGAGTCGCCGTGATGCCCCAGATCCGTGGACGTGCCTCGGACACCGAGGAAAACCCTGCCGGACGGATCAAGGGAACCCGCCGCCTCCTGACCACGGCAGCAGTCATCATGAGCTCATTCCTTATCGCTACGAGCTTCACCACCGTTGTGCTGATTCCGGATCAGGAATTCCAGCCCGGCGGCCAAGCTAATGGACGCGCCCTGGCGTTTTTGGCGCACGAATATCTCGGCGTGGGGTTCGGCACCGTCTACGACCTAAGTACCATCGCAATCCTGTGGTTCGCAGGCGCCTCCGCCATGGCTGGGCTGCTGAACCTGGTACCGCGGTACCTGCCGCGATACGGAATGGCACCGGGATGGGCCCGGGCAGTGCGCCCGCTGGTGTTGGTGTTCACCCTCATCGGGTTCCTGATCACCTTCCTTTTCAACGCCGACGTCGATGCCCAGGGCGGTGCGTATGCCACCGGCGTCTTGGTGCTGATGACATCGGCAGCCGTGGCGGTGACCCTCTCCGCGCGCCGCTTGAGGCAGCGCAAGCGCACTGTCGGATTCGGCATCATCGCCCTCGTCTTCATCTACACAACAATTGCCAACATCTTCGAACGTCCCGAAGGCATCCGGATCGCCGCGATCTTTATCGTGGGAATCATCGTGATCTCCCTGCTTTCCAGGATCCGGCGCTCCTTTGAACTCCACGCCACCCACGTCCACCTGGACCGCCAGGCGCTCGAGTTCATGTCCACCAACCTGAGCGGCCCGATTGCGCTCATCGCCCACGAACCCCTCCGACTCACGGCGGAGGCCTACCGGGACAAACTCACCTCGGCAATCGAGGTCAGCCACATTCCCGTGGATTACCAGGCGCTCTTCCTCGAAGTGATCGTGGATGATTCATCGGACTTCGAGACCGCACTCGAAGTCCACGGCGTGGTCCGGCACGGACACCAGATCCTCGAAGTCCACGGACCCGTGGTCCCGAACACCATTGCGTCGGTGCTGCTGCACATCCGCGACGTGACCGGCCTAATGCCGCACATCTACTTCCGCTGGACCGAAGGCAACCCGGTCATCAATCTCCTTCGCTTCCTATTCCTCGGCGAAGGAGAGATCGCCCCGGTCACCCGGGAAGTCCTGCGTGAAGCCGAACCCGATGTCAGCCGGCGCCCGTGGGTCCACGTGGGCTGAGGGCGGCTTGACCTGAAGGGCAAGGTGCCCTGGCAGCCGTGCTGTCAGGGCCGCTCCAGCACCTCGCCGTTCGCCACCGCTTCGATCCAGTCGACCGCCTCGTCCGAGAAATAGAATCCCGAAGGCCCACTCCGACCAACCCACCACGCATCGGAAGTAATGACGCCTCCAACTTGGGTGATCTCTTCAACCACTTCCGGAGACACCGCGTCGCCGTTGTTCTCGATCAGCCATTTCCGGGTAGACGGCTTCAGCTTTGGCCACCAGTGCTCGATACTCATGGCCGAAGTCTGCCATGCCTGCCGCCATTGCTCGACGCCTGCCCGTTAAGAGAGTGCTAAATCTGCGCCTGCCGGCATATGTATCCCATTAAGATCCGGGAGAGCGCTGTGTTCGGTGATCTGATCAAAGGGAGGAATCCACAGCCATCCGGGCTATGAACGGTCCTCCACAGGAGATGAATTCACGATGAAGCGCATTGCCCTGACCAAGGGAACGGTGCCCGATGCCAAGGTCCCGGGCACGCGCCCGAAAGATTACGTCGTGGTCGATGACGTCGGCGAGTTCACGTATTACCCGTCCGAGGGCGCGATGCTGGAAGACCTCGAGTACGTGGACGAAGCAGCTTGCATCCTTGACCGGGAAGGCGACAACTGCCGCCTCACCCTGGATAAAAACAGGAACCTGTGCCTTGGCCGATCGTTCGGGCCTGTGGAATTCAACTGGCTCCGCCAGGCATGGAAGAACAACCGGCACCGGAACCTGCAGGCACATCGCCTGCAGCGTTTCTTCCCGGCAACCCGCGAGGCCCTCGTGGCCGAATTGTTTGAAACCCTTACCCTCGAATGCGCCGGAAGTTCCAACGGGACGGCGTGGGTGCTGGAGGTCGTCGGGGAAGAAACACACCCGGCGACGCTGAGGGACGTCGATGGGCTGCTCGCGGGGCTGGAGCACCTTGAGCAGGCCACGGTGCGGGACCCTTTCGGCCATGAATACCGGCCAGTCCGTCACCGGACCCACCGGCGCCTCGCCCCGGGCGCGGGCTCGATCTACTACGTCGAGATCCACCCCCGCAGACGCGAACTCCTGCGCCCAGGGGTCGGGACTGCCCCCGGTTTTGTTGACTCCTTGACCTAGCGAGCTTGTGCTCGTGGAAGGATGTTGACCATGCCCACAGCTTATGGGGCGGAGTTCC
>NZ_JBFBLA010000032.1:0-58428 GCF_040702485.1 Arthrobacter sp. NPDC080031 | reverse complement strand
GCGCCGATGACGTCCCGGTACCACATCCAGGCTTCGGGGTTGATGGGTTCGCCCACCGAGCCCAGGACCCGGATCGAGGACAGGTCGTACCGGCCGGGGATGTCCTTGCCCCATTTCATGAACGTCCGGATCGCGGTGGGGGCGGTGTAGAGGATGGAGACCTTGTATTTTTGAACGATTTCCCACCAGCGGCCCTGGTGCGGGGAGTCCGGGGTGCCTTCGTACATGACCTGGGTGGCGCCGTTGACCAGGGGGGCGTAGGCGACGTACGAGTGGCCGGTGACCCAGCCGACGTCGGCGGTGCACCAGTACACGTCCGTGTCCGGGTGCAGGTCGAAGACGGCCTTGTGGGTGTACGCGGTCTGGGTCAGGTACCCGCCGGTGGTGTGCAGGATGCCCTTGGGCTTGCCCGTGGTCCCGGAGGTGTACAGGATGAACAGCGGGTGTTCGGCATCATGGCCCACGGCGGTGTGCTCGGCGGGGGCGGTGCCGACGGTGTCCTCCCACCACCGGTCCCGGCCCTCGTCCCAGTTGACGGGTTCGCCGTTGCGCCTGATGACCATGACGTGCTCCACCGAATGTCCTGGGGCGGTCAGGGCCTGGTCCACGGCGGGCTTGAGCGGGCTGGGCTTCCCGCGCCGGTAGGTGCCGTCCGCGGTGACCACGAGCCTGGCCTGGGCGTCATCGATCCTCGAGCGCAGCGCATCGGCGGAGAAGCCGCCGAACACCACCGAGTGCACGGCCCCGATCCGGGCGCAGGCCAGCATCGTGATGACCGCTTCGGGGATCATGGGCAGGTACACGGCCACCCGGTCGCCCTTGGCCACGCCCAGGGCTTCGAAGGCGTTGGCGGCCTTTTTGACCTCGTCGGTGAGCTGCGCGTAGGTGTAGGTGCGGGTGTCGCCGGGTTCGCCTTCGAAGTGGATGGCCACCCGGTCCCCGAGCCCGTTCTTCACGTGCCGGTCCAGGGCGTTGTACGCGGCGTTGACCTTGCCGCCGACGAACCATTTCGCGAACGGCGGCTCGGACCAGTCCAGCGCCTGGCCGAAGTCCGTGTCCCAGTCCAGCAGTTCCCGGGCCTGCTTGGCCCAGAACGCGGGACGGTCCGCACCCGCTTCCGCATAGACCCCGGCGCCGACGACCGCGTCCGCGACGAAGTCTTCCGAGGGCGCGAACCTCCGGTCCTCATGGAGAAGATTCTCGAGGGCATCGCCATGCTGGGGAGCACCTGGTGGCGCAAGGACGTGGTTTTCGCGCATCTTGTTAGTTCCTCGTTTCTGACGGGGTCTCTCGATGGTCTAGTGACTCAGCCACAAGCGATGCGTCGAACTGGTGCGAAGATGCAACGTCCTGGTGCGAACGCACGACTCGGCCATATATCAGCGAGAAGACCGGGTCCAGCACCGAGGGTTCGAGCCCGCTCGCTGTAGCCAACGCGCGGAGCTCGTTCAAGTGCTCGGCCTCGCGCCGGGGATCTGAAGCAGGAAGCGAGTGTTGTGCCTTGAGCTCGCTGACCTGTCGTGTGATGTTGAACCGCACCGCAAGAACGTGGAGTATCGCGCTGTCGATGCTGTCCACACTTGCTCGAAGTTCAGCAAGTTCTGCGGCTGCATCCCCTTCGGCTTGCGATGGTGAATCGGGGGAGGGCATAACCTGATCTTTTCAGCTTGGGCCGAAGGCCGGCTGGCCGCTGCGGGTTGCCGAATCCCTGGCCCCGTCGAGAGCCCGGGCGATCCAGTCAAGTCGTTCGAGCGGCATCATCGCGTAGTGATAGAAGTCAACACTGGACGCTCCTGCGGCACGCGCGGCCGAAACCTTGGCCGCGAGGTTGCTCTCGTCTGAGCAATCCGGCTTGAGCGGCCTGAACCCGTATGAGATCGGCACATCGTCACCGAGCAGAGCGCGGTAGCCCCGCATCATCGTGTCCGCCCGCTCAGGGTCGTCCGTGTAGATCAGGGCGAGATACTCGTCGGCAGCGCCCGCTGCTGCCCGTGGATCGATCCCGAGTCGCCGCGCCGCCGTCGACGTCGCCTCCTCCGGGGTGACATCGGTCATCACGTGCGACATCGCTCCCGAGTGATCGATGAAGCTAAGACGTACACCGTTCTGCGTGGCGACACTCGTTATATCCCTTGTCAGGGCGGTGATCGTCGCAACCCGCGAAGTTGCGTACCGGTCGAGGTCCTCAGCGAGGGCTGCCTCGAACCCGCCAGTCGCCCCGGCCAGTGCGGCATCGATGGCGTAACGGAGCGCGATCTCGAGCGACGGGACGTCAACGCCGTGTAGTGCCCCCGCTGCGGCGCATGATTCGCAGAAGCAAAGCCCAAGCGCAGAACGCACATGGCCGGGGATGTCGATGAGGTACCGCTCATGGTGTTCGCCGTGCTCGAAGGCACGGTAGTGCAGGCACTCAGCCAGCAAAGTCGAGATCGGGTAGCTGCAGATGTCGGCTGTGAGCGCCGCGAAATGGTCTTGCACGAGCGGATTCGACGGACAAAGATCACCCCGCATCCTGTCACCGAAGACGTTCCTGACGGAGGTGTCAGGAGCCGCTGCGCTCAACCTTGAATTGTGCGAGTAAATCGTCCACGCCTTCACGTCAGTGCCGCGCCGCTCGGCGGCGTCCGTCACCAGGCCGAGCACGTCCATACCGTCCGCGTCACTAGCAAGGGGTGGAGCGAATCCGCCGGGGTACAACCTCTTGTTCGGCCTGAACCAGGCGATGTCTCCTTCATGACGGTAGACCCGATGGCGCGGGTTGTGCGGGAAGACATCCCGGGCGTTGTGATACGTCGCCGACAGCGAGATCGTGTCCACGCCAGCCCGGGCCGTGAGGTTGTCAAGCACCGTCTCGACGCCCTCGCCCACGATGTCTGTGCCGAAGACGAACATCGACGATTTCATGCTCTGCTCCTGTCGTTTTTGCGGAACACCGTTCCGGCTTCCGCTCCTGTGTCTTCGCCGTCGGACACGACGATCCGTCCGTTGACGACAACGGTGCGCACGCCGGTCGAGAATTGGTGCGGCCGGTCGAAATCAGCCTGATCGGAGACAGTCGCCGGGTCGAACAGCACCAAATCTGCCGCTGCCCCCGCTTTGATCACCCCACGGTCACTGAGGCCAAGACGCGAAGCGGGAAGCGATGTCATTTTGCGCACCGCGTCTTCGAGCCCCAAGACCTGCTCCTCGCGAACATAGCGACCGAGGATTCTCGAGTATGTGCCGTAGTTTCGCGGGTGCGGGCGCCCGCCTGCCTCCGGGCTGAGGGTCCAGCCGTCGCTCGCAATCGCAGTGAATTCGTTCGCCATGATCGTCCGGAGGTTCTCTTCGGACTGGCCGTGCACAACCGTCAGGATGTCGCCCCCCGCCGCAGCCAGCAGGTCGAGAACCGTGTCGACCGGTTCCTGATTCCGTCGTTCGGCCACCTCCGTCAGCGTCAAGCCGATGTACTGGGCCAGCGGTCCTTCCGGGACCTCTGCGATAACAACGAAGTCCGGTTCGAACACCCGCAGCCCTGCGATGAGGTCTTCCGGCCGTTGCGCGGCAATCACCTCGCGGATCTCGGCGCGCTGCTCAGGGTTCGCAAGCCGTTGCTGCATGGCCGGGACGCCACCGACGAGCGCCCAGCGCGGGAGGATGACGGCGAGGGTCGTACTGCCGGCGGTGTATGGGTACTGGTCGAGCATGACATCGAGGCCATCCGCGCGCGCCGATTCGATGAGCGCGAGCGAGCCGGCGAGCTTCGGCCAGTTGTCGCGCCCCATGATCTTGTGGTGACTCAACTGCACCGGAACGTGCGCCCGCCGCCCGACGTCAAGTGCCTCTGCCACCGCCTCGAGGAGCGTCGTCGCTTCGCTCCTGATGTGCGTGGCATAGAAACCGCCGTAAGGTGCCACTGCCTCGGCGACAGCGACCAGTTCTTCCAGGGCAGCTGCGCTGGCGGGCGCGTAGGTCAGACCGGTCGACACTCCGAAGCCACCGGCCTGCATCCCTTCCGCGACGAAAGCCTGCATTGCCTTGAGCTGGGAGGGGTCCGGCACGCCGGTGTCGAAGCCCATCACTGCCATCCGCACTGTGCCGTGTCCGACGAGGCAGGCTACGTTTGCGGCGAGGGGCAGCCCATCGAGCAGTTCCAGGTACTCTGCGGCGCTGCTCCAACTGCCCCACGGCAACCCCGCGTCGAGGAAGCCGCTGTACTCGCGCAGCATGTCCGCGTGCTCCTCGACGACTGGGAAGGGCGAAAAGCCGCAGTTGCCGGTGAGGTGCGTGGTCACGCCCTGCAGAGTCATCGAAGCCGCCCGGGGATAACTCGGCAACGCGAAGTCCGTGTGGGTGTGGAGGTCGATGAACCCAGGGCTCAACACCATCCCGCGCGCGTCGATGGAGACAGCCGCGCCGCCCGTGACCGAACCGACGGCGTCGATCCTGCCGTCGACCACGGCGACGTCGGCGGTGAAGGTGGCGGCGCCTGTCCCGTCAACGACGTTCGCCCCGCGAAAGACGATGTCAGCCATCTTGGAGAACCGCCATAACGCTCACTTCGACCAGGACGCCGGGCCGAAGCCCGCAGTATATGGTGGTTCGCGCGGGGCGTGGCTCTGAGAAGAACGGGGCGTACGTTTCATTGAACTCGGCGAAGTCGTCGACGTCCGTCAGGTAGGCGCTGGTGCTGATGACATCATCGAACGTCGCGCCGGCCGCGGTCAGGGCAGCTTCGACATTCTCCATCGCGAGCTTGGTCTGGGCGGTGACTCCCTCAACAAGGGAGCGATCGGGGAGGTATCCGCACTGACCGGCAATGGCGACAACCTTGCCGATGCGGACGCTGGCCGAGTACGGGCCGCCCGGCGCCGGACCGTCGGGGACGGGGTTAGCAATTCTAGTCATGGGTGACCTCCTGGTCAGAAGAATGTGAGAACACCGTCGACGACGTTCCAAGCGTCGTCGACCAGCGGAATGAAGGGCATTTTGTCGAACGCGCCGCAGGGATGCGAGAGTCCCAGTGCGACGATGTCCCCGGGAGCGATCGACACCGGGGAGCCGACGGACATGAACGCGTGCTGGTCCATCATGCCGGTGACGATGCAGTTCTCGAGTTCGGTGATGGAGCCGTCCCTGCGGTGCACCCGCATGGGCAGTGGCATCTCGACGTCGTACGGAACATCCCTTTTTCCCGTGCCGAGAATGACGAGACCGGGCTCTGGCACAGAGAGCACCACGGCCCATGACTCCAAGGCATCACGCAGGCTCAGCGTCTCGTCCGCTTCACGCCTGCCGTCAAGGGGTGACAGCCGGTGATACCGGCCTGCATCGTGCGAGAGATAGCATCCGCTTCTCAGGACAATACGAGGGACAGCCGTTCCGGCCGGCCAGTTCGTGAGGCTCTCCACCACGCGGTCGAAGTACACGCTCCCGCCTGCGCTCACGATGACCTCGTCTCCAGCGAACAATCCAGCAGAAGAGAGCGAGACCACGAGCCCGCGCACGGCGTTGAGCAAGTGGTCGACGGCGGCGATGTCTTCGAGGGACGCCGACCGGCCAGCGAGCCCCTCGTAGGTTTCGACACCGACCAGTTCGAGCGTTTGCGATGCGGCGATCGATTCAGCCAGGCGCATGGCATCGGCAAAGTCGCGGATGCCTGTCCGTCCCCCCGGGACGCCAACCTCGAGCAACACGGGCAGCCGCCGCGTGGTGAGCACACCATGGAGCGCCGCATCCATCACGGCAACCGTCTCGATCGAGTCGACGAGGCACATGAACTCGAATCCGGCGTCGTGCTCGAGTTGCCCGCCGACCCACCGAAGCGCATCCGCTTCGACGAGTTCGTTCGCCAGGATGACGCGCGGGACCCCGAACTGTCGCATGATCTGAACCTGGCCGGGGGTGGCGGCTGTCATCGCCCACGCTCCCGACTTAAGCTGCCAGTCGAACAGTTGCGGGCTCATCGTTGTCTTACCATGCGGGGCGAGCGAAACCCCGTAGCGCTCACAGTACGCAGAGAGCGTCGCGATGTTGTGTCGGACCGCGTCAACGCGAAGCGTGGTGATCGGGAGTGAGAGATCCCCGCCGGCCACGTTCCAGCCAAGCGAACCAATCTCGGACAACGTCACAGTCGCCCCGAGCGGGACTCCCTTGTACCTCCAGTCGAGCGTCGCGTGCTCGATCGTCGACAGATCCATGATCATGCGACCGGGTTCTGCACGATGACTGAGTTCCGGAGCGTTCCGACACCCGGAATGGTGCTCTCGACTACATCACCTGCTCGAATGACGACAGCCCCGGGGGTTCCCGGGGAGATGATGTCGCCGGGGTACAGCGGCATGACCTTGCTGTGGAAGCTCACCAGGAAAGCGGGGGAGAAGGTCATCTGGGAGACGGTGTTCTCCCGCCAGACTTCGCCGTTGCGCACCGTCTTCACCACAACGTCCTCGAGGCTGCCGTCGTCGCCGAGGACCTCGTCGAGGGGAACGATCTCGGGGCCGAACGAGAAGAACGACGGAAAATTCTTCGAGCGCGTCAAGAAACGGGGGTTGCGCTGAAGGATGTCTTCTGCGGTCTGGTCAAGGATCGGAACGACCCCCCAGACGTAGTCGAGAGCCTCTTCTTCTGAGACATCGCGGCAATAGCGGCCGATCACGATGCCGAGTTCGGCTTCTGCAGTCACCCGCTCGCTCTGCTCGGGAAGCACGATCTGCCCGTCCTGGCCGATGATCGTATGGTCGCCCTTCATGAACGACGCTGGCTCTGTCGGCACGTTCTCCGACAAGTCCCCGGCGTGGGCCCTGTAATTCAGCCCGATTCCCCAGATCTTGCGCGGCGAGCGGTATGGCGCGGTGAACACGACGGTCTCACGCGCCGAGAACACCTCTTCAGGGGCGGACTCT
Organism: Arthrobacter sp. NPDC080031; assembly: GCF_040702485.1. Lineage (NCBI taxonomy): Bacteria > Bacillati > Actinomycetota > Actinomycetes > Micrococcales > Micrococcaceae > Arthrobacter > Arthrobacter sp. NPDC080031. Next base: position 51,544 of record NZ_JBFBLA010000032.1, on the reverse strand, counting down.
GCAGCGGCACAGGCTGTCGCGAACAGTTCGTCGTCCAGAAGCATCATGGCGTCACCGCTGAAACCGGGGATCAGGTCCTCAACCGCGGCCACCCCTCTTTCCGGGTGCACGATGGCCGCTTTCGCGTCGTCCTTCTGCATGATTGTTGCGAGATGCATTGTTATGTCCTTCACCTATTCCGTCAGTACCAAAGTTCTTTGTTCACGATGTTCTCGAGCGGTGCACCTTGGACGAATGCCTCTGCATTGCGCTTCAGCACCCCCAGACGCCGATCGTCGATATAGGGCCCCACCACAGCGACATGGGGCGTCAGCAGCGCGCGCGGTTGACGCCAGAGCGGATGCTCGGGCGGGAGCGGCTCGACCTCGAAGACATCGAGCGCGACCGCGCCGAGAGCGCCGCGATCGAGGGCGTCGTTCACGGCCTCAAGACTTACCGTCGGACCTCTGCCGATATTGACGAGCATCGCGTGGGGTTGCATCAGGGCGATCCGGCGAGCGTTGATGAGTCCCTCGCTTTCCGGAGTGTGCGGCAGGGTGAGCAGCACAATGTCTGCGCCCGGGAGGAGGGAATCGAGCTCGTCAGGTGTGTGCATGGCCACCACGCCCTCGGGAGGGGATGCCAGCTGCGGATCGACCCCATGTACGGTGACACCAAACGCCGCGAGCATCCGCGATATCTCAGCACCGATCGCGCCTACGCCGACCACAACGGCCGTCGAGTTCTGCAGATGAATGACATCCGAGTCGGCCAGATGCCGGTCCCAGTCGCCGTTGGCCTGCTGCCGTATGTAGACAGGGATGTTCCTGGCGATTGCCAGCACGAGTGCGACGGCGTGGGTTGCGACGTGGTCGTTGTAAATGCCCCTGAAGTTGGTCACGGTCACCGGATGCGCGGTGAGCTCGTCGAAGAAGTAGCCAGGGGGCGGGGCAGCCATCGGGGCCTGAAGCCAGCTGAGCCTGTCGGCGACGGCGAGCATCCTGCGGTCGAGCGTGCCGTATGCAGCCTCGGCAGCGGGGAGCACTTCCATCGCCTCGGCCTCGTTTTCGGCGCATACAACCTCGAGTCCGTCAATTGACGCGAGCTCCGCTGCCCAGGACCGTGTCAGTTCAGACTGCGGGGGTAGAATCACCATTCGCTTCGTCATGCGCTAACCTCCGAGGCCGTGTGCTCAAGCCGGTTCCGCCAGTCGGCGAGGCCGGCGTACGCCAGCAGGTTGTGTTCGAAGATTTGCGCCCACCGGGGGGCGAAATTGGGACTGTCGCCGCCGATGTGGGGTGTGATGATGAGATCGGGGCAATCCCAGAGCGGCGAGTCCTGCGGCAGCGGCTCCGGATCGGTCACATCGATGCCCGCACCGCGCAACTCGCCGTCACGAAGTGCAACGAGCAAGGCGTCGCTGTCCACGAGTGGTCCCCTGCCGACATTTACCAACCACCCTGCTCCAAGGAGGGCGAACTCCTCTGCTCCAATCAGCCCGCGGGTCTCGTTCGTTGCGGGGGCAGTGATCATCAGGATGTCCGCCCAGCTGCACAGCTCGTGCAGGGCCTCAGGCCCGCGAACCACCGGGACGCAACCCCTATAGCTTTCAGGTGTGCGCTTCAGGCCGGCGACCTCCACTCCCCATGCGATCGCCCGGCGGGCAACCTCCTCGCCGATGCGGCCGAGCCCGATGATCGCCATCTTCTTGCCGCCGAGCTCCTCCGCCGTCATTGACGACCAGGTGTGGGTGACGGAGTTGCGAACGGACTGGCCGATTCCCCGCGTGACTCCGAGAAGCAACGCGAAGGCGTGCTCGGCGACGCACGAGGCGTGCACCCCGTGCGCGGTGGTGAGTTCGATGCCATTCCGGCTGAAATCCTCGAGCGGGTACTGGTCGGTACCGGCGCCGTTCCCGGCCACCCAGCGGAGGCTCGGGGTCAGGAAGTCATCCCTCCAGTACGAGGTGACAAGCACCTCTGCACCTGCGGCGAGTTCTGCAGCGACGGCATCCCGATCGGGGGCGAGGACGACATCCAGATCCCGCAAACCCTTCACAGTCTCGGGAACGCCCGTCGGACATCCGGGATCGACCACAACTCTTATCATTGAATTCCTCTCCATCAGACTGTTGGTACCCCGGCGCCGCGAATGCTCTCGCTGCGCGGATCAAGTACGTCACGAACGGCGTCGCCGAGCACGTTGAAGGCGAGCACGAGTGCAACCACCGCGACGCTCGGCCCGAGCACTAGCCACGGCGCCACCGTGATGAAGTTGCGCCCGGTCGACAGCATCCCTCCCCAGTCGGCCTGGGGAGGACTTACTCCCAGGCCGAGGAAGGCCAGCGAAGCGTAGGCGAGCTGGGCAGTCGACATACTCAGCGCGGCGAGCACGATGACGGAGGGAAAGACGTTCGGCACTACGTGGGTCCAAAGGATCCTGAGTGGCCCGACGCCTGCCAGCCTTGCCGCATCGAGGAACTCGCTCGTCTTGATCTGCAGTGTTGCTGAGCGACTGAGCCGCACGAATCGTGGAATGTAGAGCAGCGAGATCGCGAACGAGGCGTTCAAAAGGCCGGGGCCCATGACCGCGACGATGATAATCGCGAGAAGCAGTTCGGGGAACGCGAACATGACGTCCTGCGATCGGTTGATTAGGCCGTCGACGGCGCCGCCTGCGTACCCGGCGATGACACCGAGGACGAGTCCGATCACCAGGGCGATGCCTACGGACAGCAGCGACACCGTCATGGCGATCTTCGATGCGTCGATCACTCGGCTGAAGACGTCACGGCCTATGTCGTCGGTGCCGAGCCAATGAGCCGCTGACGGCGACGCCAGGCTCTCGACTACGTTGCCGACATTGGGGTTGTACGGTGTGATTACCGGCGAGAGGACGGCCAACAGGGCGAAGACCAGCACGACGGCGAACGACACGACGGCTGCGCGGTTTCGGCCAAGCCTTCTCAGCGCACCGCTCTTGCCCGATCGGACCCGCGGCAGGCGCACGGTTTGGGGTATTGTCTTGCTCATCATCGCCTCTGTCGTGGATCGAGGATCGGGTAAAGGGTGTCGATTACCGCATTTATCAGCACGAATGCGACGGCGAACACCATGGTCGTCGCGGTAACGGCGGGGTAGTCGCGATTATTGATCGCCTCGAGCAGTCCCCGGCCGAGGCCGGGAAGCCCGAACAACTGTTCGACGACGATCAGCCCACCGAGCATCACGCCGAGCTGGAAACCCAGAAACGTCACAAGCGGGGGGAGTGCGTTCCGGAGCGCGTGCAGATAGTGGATCCTGTTGCTGCGTACCCCGACAGCTCTCGCGGTAACGATGAACGGGTTCCGGAGCACCTCGAGCATGGCGCTGCGGGTGAGTTGCATCGTCATAGCCGCAAACGGGAGCGTGTTCGCGATCACGGGAAGGGCCATGGAGCGAAGGTTGCCTAGCGGATCGTCCGTGAAGGGGATGTAGCTCACCTGAAACAGATCAGGCGCGACCACCGAGACCACAAGCAGCAGCACAATACCGATCACAAAGACGGGAATCGAAAAGATTGTCAGCAGGACCGCGCGCGCGGCGACATCCGCCCGTTTGTTGGCGTGCACTGCGGCGATGATGCCGACTGGAACTCCCACGAGGGTCGAGAAGACGAGCGTGAGGATCGCGAGGTCGGCGGACACCGGGATCTGCTGGGCGAGGTCGGCTGCGACGCTTCGCCCAGTGATGGGCGATGTCCCGAAGTTTCCCTGCACGGCCGAGGCGAGCCAGTGGAAGTACTGGACGATGAGCGGCTGGTCGAGTCCCAGCTGATGCCGCACCGCTTCGAACTGCTGTGCCGTGGCCCCTTCCTGTCCGACGAGCACACTGGTCATGTCGCCCGGGATGAGGGTTCCAAGCGAAAAGATCAGCACAGAGACCACAAGCAGTACGGTCGCCAAGCTGAGGACCCGTTTGGTGATGATGCGGGCGATCATCGGGGCACCTCCTGGATCGTCAGTTTCGCTTCTCCAGGGAAGTGGCAGGACACCATGCGGCCGTCGCCCGCGGGTGCGAGCGGAGGCTTGATCTCTTCGCAGATCTTCTGCGCGAGAGGGCAACGGGTACGGAAGCGGCATCCGGTTGGGGGGAAAAGGGGACTGGGGACGTCACCTTCGAGCACCACGGAATCTCGATGACGCTCGATTCGGGGGTCCGGAGTGAGGGCAGATGCCCTCAGGGCGACTGAATACGGGTGCAGCGGACGCGCCACGAACTGCTCTGACGTCGCCGCCTCGACGATCTCGCCAAGGTACATCACGACGATCCGGTGGCTGATCGCCTGGACGGCCGCGAGATCGTGGCTGATGAAGAGGTACGAGACCCCCAGTCGGTCCTGAAGGTCGACGATGAGGTTGAGGATCTGGGCCTGGATCGAGATGTCCAGTGAGGCGATGGATTCGTCGTGCACAACGAGGGAAGGATCGGCGATGAGCGAACGGGCGATGGCGGCTCGTTGCTGCTGTCCGCCCGAGAGCTGGTGCGGCATGCGGCCAGCCATCTCAGGCTTCAGTCCGACCAGTGACAGGACTTCGGCGATCCGGTCGTCCGAGGTCCGGGCCCGTCGCGCGCGCAGGGGTTCGGCAATCGCCTGCCCGACTGTGCGCCGCGGGTCCATCGAACTCGCAGGGTCCTGAAAGACCATCTGAAGGCCCAGGCGGCGCTCCCGACCCTCCTGCCCCCGGGCCCAGATGTCACCGCCGTCGACCTCTACAGTTCCCTGCGACGGCTTCATCAGCCCGACGACGAGCCGGGCGACAGTGGACTTGCCGCAGCCGGACTCTCCGATCACGCCGAGAGTCTCTCCGCGGTTGATGTTGAAGGAGACGCCGTCGACGGCACGCAGGGTCTGTTCCCTGCCCCCGACTCTGACGGGAAAATGTTTCTTGAGGTCGCGCACCTCGAGCAATGAGGTGGTCGATCGGGTGTCGACAGGTGCTGTGGTCATGATGGCTCATTCGGGATCAGGGCTGAGACGGGATTGCCGGTTTGTTGCACGACCAGGCAGCGCGTGCTGCGCCCTGGCTCGATCTCAACCAGCTCGGGGTGCGTTGTGCGGCATTGGTCTTGCGCGAAGCGGCAGCGGTCAGCGAACCGGCAGCCGCTCGGGACGTTGGCCATGTCCGGCGGAAACCCGGGCAGCGTGGGCAGCTTGCCTCGGACGTGATCAGCCCGGGGAAGGGAGTCAAGAAGTCCCGCGGTGTAGGGGTGAAGGGGCTCGGCGAAGAGGGGTTCGACGGGCGCTTGCTCGACGATTTCTCCCGCATACATCACGGCAACCCGATCACACATCTTCGCAACGACGCCCATATTGTGGGTGATGAGAAGCAAAGCGGTGCCGCGCTCGTCGGCCAGGCGCTTCATCAAGGCAATCACCTGCATCTGGATGGTGACGTCGAGTGCCGTTGTCGGCTCGTCTGCGATGAGCAGCTGGGGACTGTTGATCATGCCGATGGCGATGACAACGCGTTGGCGCATGCCTCCGGACATTTGATGGGGGAATGAGGCGCGTTGCCTGGCCGGGTCCGGCATCCCGACGTCAGCGAGGGCCTGTTCGATCCGGGCTTCAGCCTCCTTGCCGGTGGGGCCCCCATGGGCGCGCAACGCCTCTGCCAGTTGCCATCCCACGGTAAAGGACGGATTGAGTGCGGTCATCGGGTTCTGGAAGACCATGCCGATGCCGGATCCACGGACCTCGCGCAGCTGCTCAGGGCTGAGCTCCTTAAGGTCCTTGCCGTTGAGCCGGATCTCCCCGGCAACGATCCGTCCTGGCTGGGGCACGAGCCTGAGGATCGAGTTGGCCGTCACGCTCTTGCCTGAGCCCGATTCTCCGACGAGGCCGAGGGTTTCTCCTGCCGCGACGTCGAAGGTCACGCCGTCGACGGCGCGGACATCGCCGGCGGGGGTGCTGAACCAGGTCTTCAGGCCGCGCACTGAGAGCACAGGCGCCTTCGTGCCCGACCCGACGATTGTCTCGTCTGTGTCGTGCGTCCGGTCAGTGTCAGTGGTATTCATAAATCGTCTCCGCCCATGAAGTGGTGGATTCCGCCGTCCGGGTCGATGCAACGACCCGGACGGCGGAGGTGGGGGTGCTACTTGACGGCGACGGCGGTCAGGAACTGCCGCGCGAGGGTCGGGTCCGGCGTCGCAGATGTGACGTTCGGGCCGTAGGCGATCATCGCGTTTGGCGCAGCCACCGCGATGTCGGGGAACGTGAGTTTGTCTTCCAGCTGCATGAGCGCCTGCAGGTTTGCACCGTACGCGGACGGATCGTCCTGTGCGGCTTTCTGCATCAGTGCCGTAACCTCAGGCGGTGTTGCTCCCTGGCGTCCGGGACGGGGGGACAACAGTGACATTGGATCGCCGGTGAATGCGTAGACGTTGTCCAGGATGTCGTAGTTGGCCTTGTTCTGGTGATCGAGCCACACGGCATTCTGCTCGGCCTGGATAGTGACGTTGATGCCCGCTTCCGCCAGTTGTGTCTTCACAAGGTCGGCGAACCGGTCGAGGTAGGTCCCGTATCCGGCGAGGTGCGTCAGCGTGATGCTGATGCCATTGGGGAAGCCGGCTCCTGCGAGCAGTTGCTTCGCCTTGGCCACGTCGCGCGTTTGGTTTGCGAGCTGGCCGAGCGGAAGGCCCCACGGTGTTGATCCAGGGAGTTGCGCACTCGGCGCTGCCTGACCGAGGAAGGCGCCCTTCACGATGGCGTCGCGGTCGAGGGCTAGTGAAATCGCCGCCCTGACGTCGGGGTTGTCGAACGGAGCGCGGCCGGAGTTGATGTTCAGGCGAATGGTGTTGGTTCCCGGAACACTTGCGACCTGCACTGTCTTGCTGTTCTTAAGTTGCAGGGCATTCTCAGCGCTCGGGAAGATCAGGTCGACCTGTCCCGACTGCACCGCGGCGACCTGGGCAGCCTGGTCCGGCATGTACTTGACCTGAAGGTCCGTGTACTTGGGAGCGGCGCTGGCGTTCCAGTAGTTCGGGTTGCGCTTGAGGACCAGTTCGCTGTTCGGAGCGTAGGAGACCACTTCGAACGGGCCGGCGCCGAGGACCTGGGTCTTGAGGTCGTGAGACGCTGCCCACGCCTTGCTCACGATGCCTGAACCGATCAGGAACGGGCTGCCGAGGTTGAGCAGGAAGCCTGCGTCGGGGGTATTCAGCTTAAACTGCACGTGCGTCGCGTCGATCTTGGCGACAGAGGCCAGGCTCAGGAACCGCGCCTTGGCGTAGGGAAGTCCGTCCTTGAGCAGTCGCTGGAACGAGAACTCGACGTCGTCAGCGGTCAGAGGGCTGCCGTCGGAGAACTTCGCATCGCTGCGAATCGTGAAGTCATAGGTCTTTCGGTCGCTGCTGATGGTCCAGTCCGTCGCGATCTCCGGCTGTACCTTGCCTTGGCCGTCGACCTTGACGAGACCGTTGTATACAAGCTGCCACGCATACATGGTGGCAATCTGCGAAGACTGGATCGGGTCAAAGGTCTGTGGAGGGACCGTCTCGGCGACGACGAGTTTAGTACCTGTACTGGCCTTGTTTGCGGCGGGTGAGCCGCTGCCGCCGCCACAGGCAGTCAGCATGGTGAGCGCAAGCACACCAAGGGCGGCAATTCCTCTTAAACGTGTTAATCTCATAGATGTCATATCCTCTCTAGGGCTGAATCACGGCTTCAACGTGATCCAAGGGACCCCAGGGTCGACGGGACGGTCGACCCTGGTAGGGGGTATTTCGAGGTGGAATGCATGCTTCGGGCGCAGGCTCTGCGTGACCCTGCAATGCAGTGCGGCGTGGGCCACACGCGGGCTACATACTTGAGATGAGGCCTCCATCCACGCGGATCTGGGCGCCGGTGACATACGAGGCTCTGGCGCTGCTCAGGAATGCCGCGACACTCCCGAATTCTTCGGCGGTGCCGTACCGGCCGGCGGGAATGCTCTTCTGGGACCGCTCGCGCACGTCTTGTGCCGTCGTTCCCTCGCGTATCGCCTGTCCGGCGTCCAGGGATATGGCGCGCTCGCTCGCTATTCGCCCTGGGAGGATCATGTTGACAGTGACACCGTCCTGCGCGACCTCGCCCGCCAGTGTCTTGAGATAGGCGGCAAGCGCCGATCTGGCAATGTTCGACTGTGCGAGGTTGGGGATCGGCTGGTTTACGCCACGTGATCCGATTCCGAGGATGCGTCCCCAGCCCCGCGCGCGCATGGTCGGCAGCACCGCCTGGACGAGGTCGATCTGTGCCATCAGCAACGCTTCGATCGTCGACTTCATCTGGTTCGACTGCAGGAGCGAAGCCTGCCCTGCGGGCGGACCCCCGGAGTTGAGCACGAGGACATCGATTGGCCCGAACGTGGAAACGACCTGGTCGATCGCGGCCCTCCGGCTCGCGGCGTCAGTGAGGTCCAGTTCGACGCCGACGGCTGACGGCATCCTCGCCGCGTGGGTGCGGGCGAGATCGCCCCTTCGACCGGCGACCGCGACGGATGCTCCCTCATTACTCAAAGCCTCTGCGATTCCGAGCCCAAGCCCGGACGTCGACCCGACGACGAACGCCACCTTGCCTTGCAGTCCGAGTTCCATCACAACACCCCCGATTCGTTGACAGCCGCGAGTTGCGCGGACAGCAAGGGAAGCAGTTCGTCCGGCATGACCTGACTCGGCGGGCGCACTGCCCGATTGTCGAAGAGCCCCCGTTCGACGAATATTGACTTGCGAATTGCGAGGCCGACCTTGGCCTGGGCCTCGAAGTTAACGAGCGGCATCCACGGAAGGTATGCCTCCCAAGCCGCAGTGAATCCGCCGCGGTCGAACGCCTCGAGGACGGTAACGAGCGCTTCAGGGTACGAGAACCCGGTCATCGCTCCCGCCGCTCCCGCCGCGAGCTCGTCAAGCAAGCCGAGGCCACCCAGACCCCCAAATACGGGAACTGTAGTGAGGGAGGTGAGGCGGCCGATGGCGACGGCCGTCGGTGGCGCTTCCGCTTTGATCCCGACAACGAAAGGACTTGCGTTGACGACGGCGGCGAGTGCATCGTTCGGAATCGTCACGCCACTTGCGACGGGATAGTCCTGGACGAGGATGCCTGCGCCCGTCGCTTCGTGGATGGCCGCGAAGTGTGCCGCAAGCTCGTCGACGTCGTTCGTATTCACCTGCACCATGAGCGCGGGTTTGGTTTCTCCACAGACCGCAAGCAGTCGGGTAGCTCTCGCGATCGCGGTGTCCGTCTTGAGGTCGGGGAGGCCAAGCACGAGGCGCATGCCCGGGGCATGCTCGAGTGCGATCTCAACAATGCGTGCGCTCTCTGCGTCGTCGAGCTGTGCGCCCTCGCCGAAAACACCGAGCAGGACGAGCCCCTGTGCTCCTGCTTCCCGGTATAGATCGATGAGATTCCGCAGGCCCTGTTCGTCTACGGCAAGCGATTCGCCGGTGAACGGTGTCGCCATGACACCCCAGAGTCCGCGGTTGAGAAGATCCGGCGGCGTGTTCATCGGGCAGGCTCTCCCTGGTCGAAGCCGGCAAGGACCATCGACATCACATGACCGACGTGTTCCTCCATAGCTTCTCCGGCGATGTCCACTCTGCCGCTTGCGATAGCCTCAGCGATCCGGACGTGCTCCTTCGCGCAACTCACGGAATCATGCTGTGTCATCGGAACGTCCCGCGCACGGAGCGCGGACGTCAGTACGAGAGCGTCGTCGATCGCGGTGTTCAACAGCTCGTTCCCCGAACAGAGCGCCACCTGGCGGTGGAACTGGGCGTCAAACTCCCTGAAGCCCTGCGCGTCTCCGGCAAGCGTCTTTGTCAGCGAACCTTCTGCGAACTCGGCAAGGAGAAGCATCTCATTGTCCGTGCGCCGCGTTGACGCAAAGCGCGCCGACGCACGCTCCAAGCTGGCCCTAAGTTCATACGCTTCGCGGATCGATTCGCGCGAAGGCTGCACGACCTGCAGTCCAGAGCCGTTGGGCGAGACAAGGCCGATGTGCCTCAGCCTCAATAGGGCTTCGCGAACAGGGGTCTTGCTCACCTGCAGCTGGGCAGCGAGGGACGCCTCTGAAATCTTCGTTCCTGGAGCCAGCTCCTTATTCACGATCGCCGACTTGATCTGTTCGAGGACAAGACTCGACAGACTTTCGGGCCTCGTGCCCAAGGGCAGTAACTGGGGAATGGTCACTGATTACTCCGTTCCTCGTTCGTTTTGACTTCGTTCCAACAGCGGCTTCGTATAACGCATGCTAGACACTGTATCTGATATATCGTATTCTGCGATAGACCCCTGGCGAAAGAAATCCGCTGACCGAGATGAAGAGAAGAAGCGAAAATGTCGACTGAGTCTGCACATCGTCCCGTCGTACTTGTCACCGGTGCCACCGGCTATATGGGGCGACAGATAGTTCCGGCGCTTCGGGATCGCTACCGCTTGCGCCTTGTTGATGTCGCGGATCCTGGCGGCGAGGACATCGAAGTTGTTGACCTTTTTGAATCGGACCCTGCCGAATTGACGGTTCTTTTCGAGGGGGTCGACACGGTTGTCCACCTTGCGTACAAACATTCCGCACCGGGGAGCAGTTACGACAACAGTGTTCCTGCCATCGACAAGTTCGAGGTCGAGTTCGGAAACCTCCGCATGGCGCAGAATGTGTACCGGGCGGCCTTCGATGCCGGAGTGCGACGCGTCGTGGTCGCGAGCTCCAACCACGCCGCCGACTGGTACGAACACACGCTTGTGCACCATGGACTCAAAGACGTCGTGGAACCTTACGAACTTCCCCTTGCCGACAACTTCTACGGCTGGTCCAAAGCTTGCTACGAACACCTCGGCTTCGTGTACGCTTGCGGAGGCCTCGGGCGGTCCCTTGAGGTCGTCCAGGTCAGGATCGGCGCTCCGCGGGATCTCGATGAGGACACCTATTCAGCAGACGAGCCGCCGGCGCCTCAGCCCGGCCCGGCGTTCCCGACCGGTATTGCGCGCTTCAAGCGCGACTTGGGCGCATGGCTCTCCCAGCGTGACGCCCAACAGCTCTTCATCCGCTGCATCGATACCGAGAACATCGAGAACGAGCACGGAGTGCCGTGGCAAGTCGTCTACGGCATCAGCAACAACACTCGGGCATTCTGGTCCCTCACGTCGGCCCGGCAGGTGTTCGGCTTCCGGCCCGTGGATGACTCGGAGGTCCGCTACGAGGCAACTGTCCAGAAGCTGCTGATGCACGGCGGCATCGCAGGCGGACGGGTGGGGGCGTGATGAACGAGCTGAGCTTCTTCGATTGCAACGCCTTCATCGGCCAGCCGTCCCTCGTGAAGTACTTTCCCGAACGCGTCACCGTCCCCGTTCTTTCAAAGGAATACGACCGTCTGGGAATTGCCAGGGCGCTCGTCACCCACGTCGCCGCAAAAGAATATGCCCCGGCGGTCGGAAACGACCTGCTGCGTCAGGAACTGGCAGGGGCTGATCGCTTCAGTCCCTGCCTCACCCTCATGCCCCCGCTCACCGGAGAGCTCTGGCAGCCCGAAGACATTCTCGACGAGCTGCGCCAACGCGGGGCGCTCGCTGCACGCCTGTTCCCGTCGCTCACGGGACACAGGTACCCGTTCGATGTTCGCGTGATCGGGAGCATCTGTGAAGTGCTCGAGACAGCTCGGGTGCCGCTCTTCGTCGATTTCGAACTCGGGCGGCGTGACGAAGCCGACTGGGTCGGACTCTACGACCTGGCCGACGCTTTCCCCGGGCTTCCGATCGTGGTGATCCGCCCGGGCGGCAGGAGCGACAGGGGGCTCTACCCGCTCCTCACACGGTCGCCCAACGTTTACATCGAGAGTGGGGGGTATTGGGTGCACAACGGCATCGAAAAAATCTGCGACGTTTTCGGGGCTGAGCGGATCATGTTCGGCTCGGGATTTCCGTATTGGACCCCGTCCGGCGCAGTCTTCCACGTCGCGACCGCTGCCGTCTCGGACAGCGAGAAGGCCCTGATCGCCCACGGTAACCTCGATCGCCTCCTCTCGGAGGTGAACCTCTGATGGACATCACGTACAAGCCGTACTTGAAGACGTCACCGATCATTGACGGGCATGCCCACATGGGGCACTACCGCAACTTTGCGATCCCCAACAACGATGCTGACGGCATGATCGCCCGCTTCGACGCTGTGGGTATCGATGTCGCGTGCGTCAGCCACCACGCCGGGATCTCGGCAGACCACGAATACGGCAACAGCATGGTGGCGGATGCTGTCCGTCGCCATCCGAACCGCCTTGTCGGGTTCTGCGTGATCAACCCCAACTATCCCAAGACTGCAGCGAGCGAGATCGCCCGGTGCTTCGGGCAGCCCGGCTTTCGCGGTTTCAAAGTCCACCCCGAGCTTCATGGAGACTATCCTCTGGACGGACCTGGCTACCGGGCGATGTGGGAGTTCGCCAATGCGAACGCCCTGCCCGTGCTTTCGCACAGCTATTTCGGCGGCGACCGCCTCGCGACGTTCGAGAGCGTTGCGTCGAAATACCCCGACGCTACTATTTTTCTCGGTCACGCGGGCATAGACCTCGGGGCGGACAACGCTCTTGCCCTCCTCGATCGCACGAGCAATGTTCTGCTCGACATGACGGCGATCCAGCGCCACTGCAGCGCGGTAGAGTACCTCGGAAATCGAGCTGACCCGACCCGCCTGACCTGGGGGTCCGACAGCCCGTTCATCGACCCTGGCATCATTCTCGGTGCGGTCGTCCATGCGGACATCCCCGATGAGGTCAAAACGGCCATACTGTATGAAAACCTCGCGCGCGCCTTGAAGATAAGGGTGGTTGACGGCGTCATCGAGGAGGCCGGCCGATGAGGATCGTCCGCATCGAGGCAATTCCCCTGAGAGTACCGCGCGAACGCCCTGACCAGAGCGCTTTCGGCACGCGGGCGTACACAGAAGCCGGCATTGTGCGGATTGACACGGATAACGGCATCACCGGCTGGGGCGAGATCTGTCTCGTCTGGTGGCGGATGGGCAGCGGCCTGTGCCGGGACGTGAACCGCCTGCTCGCGCCGGCCCTCCAAGGAGAGGACCCTCGCGCCGTGTCCCTGCTCTGCGATCGGATGAGAAAGCTACTTCCAGGGCGTGAGGACGCCCCTGCCATAGCGGGTGTTGAAATGGCGCTCCTGGATATCTGCGGAAAAGCAGCCGGGGTTCCCGTGCACCAGCTGCTCGGCGGCGCCTACAGGGACCGTATTCCCGTCAGCTACTCCCTGCACATCAAGGCTCCCGAGGCGATGGCCGCCGAAGCAGGGCATTATGCGTCAGCGGGGTACGGCACACTCAAAGTGAAGATGGGCCGCACGTGGGAAGAGGACCTGGCATCTCTTGCCGCCGTCCGTGAGGCAGTAGGTCCCGATGTCTCGATCCGCGTCGACGTGAACGGAGCGTGGACGTCGGTCTCTGAAGCTGTCCACCGGATAGCAGCCATAAGCGAGTATGACGTGGAACTCGTCGAACAACCCCTTCACGGTGACAATTTGGCAGGCATGGCGGAGCTTCGCCGGGTATCAGCGCTACCGATAGCCGCGGACGAGAGCGTCTGGAACATGCGAGACGCCTTGGAAATCACCCGGGCGAGGGCCGCAGACGTCCTCAACCTCTATTTCAGTGAAGCTGGTGGCCTGCTCCAAGCACGCACGATAGCCGAGATCGCCCGTTCGAGCGGCATGGCGGTGTGGGTCGGCAGCATGCCCGAACTCGGTCTCGGAACAGCGGCCAACGCCCATCTCGCTGCAGCCATTCCAGAGCTTGCGCTCGCAAGTGACGTGTGTGGCTTCGCCTACCATGCGGACGACATTCTCAGAGTGCCCCTCTCCGTTGAACAGGGTTCGGTCGCTGTTCCGACCGGCCCAGGGCTCGGCGTCGAAATCGACCAGGAAGCACTCACCCGCCTAAGAATGGAAGACGCATGACCATCACGACACCGCCGGACCTGCTCGCCCACTGGACCCGTGAAGATGCCGATAATCACGCCGCACACACCGTCGTCGTGCTTCCCGTCGGCGCGTTCGAGCAACACGGTCCACACCTACCGCTCGCGACGGATACGATCCTGGTCGAAGAGGTAGCAAGGCGGGCTGCCGCCCTTGTACCGGGGACCGTGGTCGGCCCCTCGTTTTCAATCGGCAGCTCCGACCACCATCTGCCGTACGGCGGGACGGCGTCCCTTTCGACGAACACGCTTATTGACGCCCTGACGGATGCCGTGGAGTCGTTACTGACGAGCGGCTTCGCTTCGGTGTTCCTGCTGAACGGGCACGGGGGAAACGTTGAAATCATTAGGCTGGTCGCGCGCGACGTCGGCATCCGCCGCAAGGCCTTCGCCGGTTCCGGCTCATACTTCCAGCTGGCCGCCGATCGGCTCAAGGCTGCAGGCGCAAGCGAGATCGGTCTCGTCCCCGGCCACGCCGGCGCTTTCGAGACCTCGATGATGTTGGCGATCCGCCCCGACCTCGTTCGCCTGTCCTCTGTTCCCCATCGGGAACTGCCGACGGCAGGGTGGGCGGGCCCGAAGGCATATCATCTCGCGACTCCCGCCCCTTTTAGGGCCCCGGACGGTTTCAGTGACAGCCCCGATGAGGGGACCGCTGAACGCGGGGCCGAATTCCTGTCGATTTGCGTCGACGTCGCTCGCGAAGCCTTGGCTGACTTCGCCGCAGTCGTCACCCGCACTGAAGGCTGAATCGTCCCAAGAAAGGCCCGACGTGAACTCTTTAACGGATGCCGTGCTCGCGGTGCTCTGCACGATCGACGGTGAGCGGGTTGTTCGATTTACCGACCCCCGGTCTGCCGCCTTGCCGGTCACAGACCTCGCCGTCACTAGGGGCGATGCGGTGTTCGAGACCATCGCATTCTTCGACGGACGCCCACAAGCACTCGAAAAACACCTCAAGCGCCTGGCAGCTTCTGCCCGGAAACTCGACATGGCAGAACCCGAGCGCGATGTGTGGACGTCGGCAATTATCGCCGCCGTCGCCGAGCATCCGGCTTGGCCCGAACTATCGGTCAAGGTGGTGCTCACCCGTCCTCAGGCTGGTGAAGACGGAACCGTGCACGGCTGGGTTCACGTTGAAGCCGCCGCCGACCACTCGAAGAGGCGAAACACGGGGGTCAGCATTGCGACGATGTCACGGGGCGTGACGCGCGCGGCAGCGAGTGAGGCACCCTGGCTGCTAATGGGCGCGAAGACACTTTCGTATGCGCTCAACATGGCGGCCACACGGGAAGCGCACCGGCGGGGCGCCGACGAAGCCCTATTCCTCACCGTCGAAGGATTTGTGATGGAGGGGCCGATCTCTTCGGTCGTGATGAGACGCGGCAACGAATTGCTTACGCCTCATCCCGGCATCGGGATCCTTGAGGGTACTACTCAGCAGGATGTCTTCGCTCATGCCCCATCGCTTGGACTCAAACCGCTTTACGTCGAGATCCATAAGGACGAACTCCCGGAAATGGACGCCGTGTGGATGCTCGGGAGTGGAAGCCTGGCGCTTCCGGTCTACCGCATCGACGGCACCGATGTGTCGACGGACCCCGAAATGACCAGGCGCCTGAACCACCACCTGCGCTTCGGCCGTTTGAGTCCGGATCCCGGATGAGACGGCGTCATTGATTCACCGCAGCGGCGGCCGTCCAAGGTGGACGGCCGCCGTCGGGCTTGGAAACCAGCGGCCTTCTCGCCGCACTGTTCAGCTCAGGGGTGAGAAATCTGTCGACTTCAGGTACACGGACTCAACGCCTGCGACAATCTCACCGTTTTCCGTGGAGGCAGCACGGGCCTTTAGCCAACGGGGATCGGTTCTGAAGGCTTCCCAATTGGCCTCCGGGTCGCCCGCGTGCCGCACGAGGTAGACCAGAACGTCGTCCTGGTCCACAGGATGCCAGTAGCCAAGGCTCTCAATCCCGTGCTCGGCGAAGAGCTGGAGGGTGTGATCCCGGAACCGGGTCAGCAGGTCCTCCATCCGCCCCTCGGTGGATGTGTAGGTACGCATTTCAAAGGTCACGAAGGATCTTCCTCTCGATGGTCGGTGTCAAGCCGGGAAAAGCCCCTGCGGAAGCGGCATCCCCGATAGAAACAATCATGCGGGCTCGGATTGGTTTGTTCGGATTAACGTGAACGCAGCCGCAGGCCGCCCATGCCGCCGTCGACCGCAAGCGAGACGCCCACCGCGGAACCGTTGAGCGGGCTTGCGAGGTACCCGATTGCTGCGGCTACTTCCGTTGCCGCGACCAGCCGCCCATGAGGCTGACGTGCATTCAGCGCGGCGCGCTCCGCTTGCGCATCAGGCGCGGAGTCAAGCAACCGGGCGACCCACGGCGTGTCGGCAGTGCCGGGACTGACGCAGTTCACCCGGATACCTTCCCCGACGTGGTCGGCTGCCATCGCCAATGTGAGTGAATGCACGGCGCCCTTGCATGCGGAGTACAGCGCCCGCTGTTGCAACCCCGCCGTGGCAGCGATGGACGACGTGTTGACGATCGCGGCATTCCGGGACTCCCGCAGGTGCGGCAAGGCAGCTCGCGTCACGCGCGCGATTCCAACAACGTTGGTGTTCAGTACTCGAGCCCATTCTGTGTCATCGTTTGCGGTTATATCGCCCTGGGCCCCGATTCCGGCGTTGTTAATCACGATGTCGATACCGCCCAGGTGCTGTGCCGCCTTGTCCACGGCGGCATCGACTGACTCAGTGTTCGATATGTCGCAGTGAATCCCCACAGATCCTTCGGGGGCGCTTTCTGGGTTCAAGTCCAGAACTGCGACCTTACACGCACGGTCCTGCAGGTATTCCACCGTTGCGGCGCCGATCCCAGACGCCCCGCCGGTAACTATCGCCTTAAGTCCTTCAAATTCCATTTGCAGCTCCTTCATTGGCTTGTGCTCCTTGCTGGGGGAAGAAATGGATATTGCTCGTCGGCAAAATTGCGCATTGTCCGCACGTTGACCCGTGGGCGGAAACCATAAACGTGGTAGAGCCGGTCGACGGCGTACAACGGGCCATCGGAGTTGCCGGGGCTTTCATAGAACGAAAGGTCCAAGTCATCGGCTTTGGCACCGAGCACAGCGCGCAGGGCTTCGGCTGTTGGGATGGGAGCTCCGGCCAACGGTGCGACGAGGTTCATTTGCCGGACTCCAGGGCCGACGGGGTGCGTGGCTGCCAGGGCGATGGCGTCGACAACATCGGACGCGGCGATGGTCCCCATCTGGCAAAACGGCAAGTTCATAGTCTGCAGGGCCTCCGGTTCTGCGGGTTCCGCATCCTCCGGCAGCACAGCGCCGATGCGGAAAACCGTGAACTCGAGGCCGGGGTCGGTTCGCCCGAAATACCTGATGGTGGACTCCATCAGGGACTTCGAGAGACCGTACGCGTCGAAGGCACGGCCAGGATGGTCGTCCGGGATGGGCAGGTCCGAGGGAAGAAATTCATCCGAGAGACAACCAGCGGCGGCGATGGAACTTGCCACCACGAAGTGATTTATCCCGTGGTCGATTGCGTACCGGAAAAACCGGCGGGACCCGGCCACATTGACACGGAAGGCGTCTTCCTCTGAACTGCCCCCGGTAACGCCCGCCAGGTGCACAACGGCGTCGACGTCGTATCCGTCGAGCTGGGCGAGATCCTCGGCAACGGAAAAGTCGCCGCGAAGGCTCACCGATGCTTCTGTGACTTCCCCCCTGGCAAAGGCGATAACGTCATGATTTTCATGCAACTGGCGGACGAGCCTGGATCCGATAAACCCTGTCGCCCCGGTGACAAGCACTGTGCTCACGAAATGTCCTCCTTTTGAATGAAGTCGAGACCACGGATCAGAGGATGAGGCCGCGCTGGCGCAGCTCGTCCCAGAGGGCGTCCGGTACAGGTACCTCCGTGAGGTCCAGGTTCCGTTTCACCTGTTCGGGGGTGCGCATGCCCAGGACAACACTGGTGACCGCTGGATTCCGGAAGGAGAAGGCGATGGCGGCGGCCGGCAGCGTTGTGCCGTGGGCTTCACAGATTTCGGCCAGTTCAGTCGCCCGTCGAACGAGATCCTCCGGCGCCCGCTCATAGTTGAAGGTGGCATCGGGTGAGACTCTGTTCTTGGAGAGCAACCCCGAGTTGAAGACGCCGACGTTGACGATACCTACCTGCCGTTGGATACAGGCGGGGATAAGCTCAGCGGCGGCGCCTTGCTCCAGCAGGGTGTAGCGTCCGGCGAGCATGATGACATTGATCTCGCTCTCCGTAACGAACCGGTGCAGCATTTCGACCTGGTTCATACCAACCCCGTACGCGCCGATTACGCCCTGGTCCCGGAGCGAGGCCAGTGCCGGAACGGCACCGTCGAGGGCTTCAGCCCAGTAGTCGTCCGGGTCATGGATGTAGACGATATCGATCCGGTCGGTGTCCAAACGGTCCAGGCTCTCTTCAATGGAGCGCATCACACCATCGCGGGAGTAGTCCCGGACCCGGGTCAGATCATCGGGCACGTCGAAGCCATCGGTGTCACGCCCTGTCGGTGCCGGGTTCGGGCGCAGCAATCGGCCGACTTTGGTTGAAAGGATGTATTCGTCCCGGGGATACCCTCCCAGCGCTTCGCCCACTCGGCGTTCGGAAAGTCCGAGCCCATAATGAGGCGCCGTGTCAAAGTAGCGGATGCCTCGGTCCCACGCGGCGACTACCGCATCGACCGCCTCCCGATGTGGGACCTCCCGGTAAAGGTTTCCGATGGGGGCTGCGCCGAAGCCCAGTGCTGGTATCTCAACGCTCGTTCCCGCAATGGTACGCGTACTCACTTCGTCGCTCGCTTTCACTGATCGAGTTGGTAAAACCTTGTGGCCGTATCGTGTGCGACGGCGGCCAGTTCTGCCGCCGTGGCGCCTTCGAGAGCCTGGTTGAGGACGATGTCGGCCCATTCGCCGTAGCTGTCATCGCCGTTATCCGAGGACCGGGCAGCGCGGGAGACGGGCCAATCGCTGCCGAACATGCATCTCGCTGCCCCGAAGGTCTCCAGTGCCGTCTCTAGGAACGGCATGACCTGACTGCGGAAGTCCCCGTCCGGATCGGCTTCCGGGGCGGCACCGGAGAGCTTAAGGAAGACATTGGGTAGTGCGCCCAGCCGCTTGAGGTTCGCCCGCCAGGGCGAAAGTTCGCCAGAAGAAATAGGCGGTTTTCCCATGTGATCGAGGACGATCCGCAACTCCGGAAGAACTCGGGCGAAGGCTGTCAAAGCCGGCAGCTGATCGTGGCGAACACAGGCGTCAAAGGTCAGTCCTGATTCGGCCACGGCGCGTCCACCTGCGACCGTAGCCCGATCGGTAATGAACGAGTGCGACTCTTGTTGAAAGAGCCTCCGTACACCCTTCACAAGGGGCCGTTGCAGCAGCGACCCGAGGTGCGTGGCGAGCCTGGGGCCGGACTCGATGGGCGCAGAAGCAACGATGCCGCCGAGCCGGGGTACGACGTCGGCCATTCCGCTGACCCAGTCAACTTCCGCGATGCTCTGCTTGGGTGAACAGTCGCCTTCCACAAAAACAATCCGGGCGACACCCAGGCTCCCGATGTCCAGGTCGGTAGGCACGTACGCTCTATTGAGTCCCGGTGCGCCCTCCAACCAGGGGTAGTTCAGTACCGATGTATCCCAAAAGTGCACATGGGAATCAACAATGTTCATCGCGGTCCTCAGCCTGCACTTGTCCGCACACCTATAGTCAGAAGCAGGTTTGCGTACTGGCGGATGTCCCCGCTGGCGACAATGACGGCCACGTTCGGACTACGGGCGGCGTCATAGAAATCGAACCGGGGATAGGATGTCACGGCCACCGAGGGACCGAGAAGTTCCCTGTAGCCCCGAACTGCCGGGGGATCGTTGCCGTCCGGCGGGCTCATCACCGCCGCAGCCTCGATGGGTATGGCTGTACCAAGCACTTCGAGGATCTGGTCTACGCTCAGGAGCCCGGGCCGCAGGTTCAGCGGCACACGAACAGCGCCCGTCGGCCCGCCAGTGTTGTGGGGGTAATTTCCATCCGCGATGAGAATCTGTGTGCCATGACCTGATTGCGCCAGGGCCGCCAGGAGGGTCGGATGAATGAGTTCGAAGTTGATCACGATATTTCCCCGGATCTAACCGAGGCGAAGGCGGTTCCCTCGGATACGCGCCTCGCTCGTCTGCTCCGTTCCGCTGATCCCCGGGGCGTAGCGGACCAGAACGAGCCGTTCGGGTAGGCAAAACGATCCAGTGAAGCCTGGAACATTTCTGCAGAATAGCCGGGTTTGGAGGGTAGGACGTACGCTCCGTCGGAGACCACACAGGGGTCAGTGAAATGTTCGTGGAGGTGGTCGACGAATTCGGTGACCCGACCCGTCAGATCGCCGGACACCGCAATGTAGTCAAAAATGGACAAGTGCTGTACAAGTTCGCACAGTCCAACCCCACCTGCGTGCGGGTTGACCGGAATCCCGAACTTGGCAGCCATAAGCTGCACGGCGAGGATTTCATTGACGCTGGCCAGCCGGCACGCATCCAGCTGGCAGTAATCGATGGCGTTGGCTTGAAAGAGCTGCTTGAAGAGCACCCGGTTCATTCCGTGTTCTCCGGTGGCAACCCCGACCGGAGCGACCGCTTCCCGCACCGCCGCATGCCCAAGGATATCGTCGGGACTGGTGGGTTCTTCGATCCACAATGGGTTGAACCGGGCCAGTTCGCGCACCCAGGCGATCGCTTCCGGGACGTCCCAAACCTGGTTGGCGTCGATCATGAGGTAGGCGTCGGGACCAATAACTTCCCGGGCGATGCCAAGCCGGCGAATGTCGTCCTCGAGACTGGCACCGACTTTCAGTTTGATGTGTCGGTAGCCTTCATCGACGGCCTCCTGGCACAACCGCCGGAGCTTATCGTCCGAGTAGCCGAGCCAACCGGCGGACGTTGTGTAGCAGGGATATCCGGTCCACTCCAGCTGATCGATGCGTTCTTGCTTGGTCAGCTCCAGCTTGGCCAGCATGTCAATGGCTTCATCGCGGGTCAGGACATCGGACAGGTAGCTGAGATCAGTTGCGTCCACCAACTGCTCCGGCGTCATTCCCGCAAGGAGTTTCCACAGCGGTAAGCCGGCTCTTCGCGCCGCCATGTCCCAGACCGCGTTCATGACTGCGCCCAGAGCCAGATGTTCCACGCCCTTGTCCGGGCCAAGCCAGCGGAGCTGGGAATCCTGCTTCAACATCCGGTATGTCGTACCGGGACTATCACAGAGGTGCGCTGCTTCGCGTCCGACCAACGGGAGGGCCCGCTGCTCGATGGCCGCGGCACAGATATCATTGCCTCGACCAATAGTGAAGGTGAACCCGCACCCGAAGATGTCCGGGTCGTCAGTGTGCAGCACGATATAGGCGGCCGAATAGTCGGCGTCCTTGTTCATTGCATCGGAGCCGTCGGCGGACGACGAGGTGGGGAATCTAACGTCGTAAACGTCGAATCCGGTAATGGTTGTCATGGTTCCCCTTAGATCGCAGTCTTGTCGACCGCGGTCTTGTAGCCTTGATCCTGTACAGAACAGATAGATCGGATGAATAATGGTTGCTGGTACGAGAAATATACAGGAACTGCAAGCGATGTCTATAGATACATCCGATGATTGTCTAATGATCCCCGGTTACTGAAGGTAACGCCTCTAGGAAGTGAGTTCACCGAGATGACAACTGCGCCGATGTCCCAGACCGAGGTGGTCATCAGCGGGATCAAGCAGATGCTTTCGAGCGGGCGGCTTGTTCCCGGCGAGCGGCTACCGGTTGAGAAGGACCTGGCCGCATCGCTCGAGGTCTCCCGCGGCTCGCTGCGCGAGGGCATCCGCGCCCTGTCGACTATGGGAATTATTGAAACCCGCCAGGGGGCGGGTACTTTCGTCACTCAGCTCGAGCCCGCGGAACTCCTGTCCGCCATGGAGTTCTGGGTCAGCCTGCAGGAAGGTGAACAAGCGGGAGAGGTCCACGCCGTCCGACGGTCCCTGGAGACGGAGGCTGCCGGCGCTGCCGCGCGGAGGATCTCGCAAGAGGAACTGGAACGGGCGGAAGCACTTCTCACGGTGGCCCACACTGCGATCAATGCGGATCCAACGGATCACGAAACGGCCCTGAAAGCCGATATGGAGTTCCATCGCCTCATCGCCGAGGCCTCGGGAAACCGGGTCCTGTCGGCTCTGATCGAGGCGTTGTCGGGGCGGACTCTCCGCGGCCGAATGTGGCGCTCTACCCACGACAAACCCGGCCTGAGGGACACCCACCGGGAACATCTGGAAATACTCGCCGCCCTGCGGCTGCACGATCCCGAACGCGCCCGAGTCCGCATGGCAAGCCACCTGTATGCCGTCGAAGACTATGTGCGTGACATCCCGCCTGGCGCCCTGGCCGATGCTGAGGAGCCTGAAATCTGAGCCGGCGGCACAGCCGCGACCGGGGGAGCGCCGCCCAGCTGAACCCGACGATACATCAGATGTATATGCCCATCGCCCCAGATTTGACCGCTGAGATGCCTCATTCCGGCCCACTCAATCAACAAAGATCTGATGAATATCGCAAAACAACCTTGACTTCCCATAATGTGCACTGCATTCTGATGAGACCCCCGTCACGCAACGCAGAAGATGTTTGCTGAAGACGTTTTCGAATGCAGCGCTGTGCGGCGACCCTTCTCTGTTCTACTGAAAGGTTTTCCCAGTGTCGCGAAACCTCCCCGCTGGCCGCACTGTCAGCGCTATCGCCTTCTCGGCTGTTGCGGCTCTCACCTTGGCTGGCTGTGGCTCGAGCGGAGTTGCAGCCAGCGGCCCCGGAGCAAGTTCTGCCGCCTCGGCCATGTATACCTGGATCTCCAACGAAAATGACCGCTCACAATGGCAGTCATTCATTGACGCAGCGAAGAAGACTGATCCCGGCTTCAACCTCACCCTTGAGGGACCCAGCTTCCCCGACTACTGGACCAAGGTCAAAACCCGTGAGGCCAGCCCGGGCGCGCCCTGCATCATTACCACCCAAGGGGCCCGGGCGCAGGAGCTAAAAGACCTGCTGGCGCCGCTGGATGACTTGGCGAAGAAAAACAATATCGACCCCTCCAAGTACAACCAGGCGATGATTCAGGGCATGACCGTCGACGGTAAGCTCCGGGCGATACCTTACGATGCAGCGCCCTTTGTTCTCTACTACAACAAGGACCTGTTCCAGGCTGCCGGGCTGAAGTATCCGACGGAGAATTACACCCGGGCGCAGTTCATCTCCGATGCGAAGGCACTGACCAGGAACGGCGTTTACGGGCTCTCGCTCCCGCCGCAGTTCGTTAACGGCCCGGCTCCGGCCTTGGCATTCGCGGACGGACACTATCCCGTCAAGGACGGCAATCTGGATATCACCAACCCCGACTTCGTCAAAGACGTGCAGTTCACCTTCGACCTGGTCAACAAGGAACACGTTGCGCAAGCCCCGCAGGCGTCGGACGTTGTGGACGTCTCGCAGCAGCAGTTCATGAGCGGCCAAGCGGCAATGACCTTCGGGGGCCCCTGGATGTACCAGACATTCACCACCAAAACCAAGGGCACGGTCGGAGTTGCCGTTATTCCGTCCACCTCCGGGAACCCGATTTCCATGATCCAGGGTTCAGGCTTCGGCATTGCTGCTTCTTGCCAGGATAAGGAAGCCGCATTCGCGAACATCATGAAGATCACCACCGCCGACGTTATCGGGGCGGTAGGTGCAGGCCACGGAAACGTTCCCACGCTTCAGGCTGCGATGAAGGTCTGGGCTGGAACTAAACCCGCCGCTGATGTTTCCACCATCGAAACACTACTCAAGAACGGCAAACCGCTGCAGACAACGAAGAACTGGAACCAGGTCGAAACCCTGTTCACCCAGTACTCGGTTGAGGGTTTCCGTGGCACGAAATCCGCCGAAACCATCCTGAATAGCGTTGCGAATTCCGCGAAATAGGTGACATGCCGGCCCTGCGGGTTACCGCGGGCCGGCATAGTCAACCGCCCTGGTCCATCCATGATGCGTTAGGTCCATTTCATGATTGTTCTGCCTGAAGTAAACAGCGAAGCCGTGGCTGCAGCACCAGCCGCTCCGCCCGAACGAATCCAAAGCCGCGCACAGGGTCGGCTGGCAGCTCTGTATCTCGCACCGGGGATGCTCGGATTCCTCATTTTCATCATCATCCCGTTGGTCGCATCGTTGGTTATCAGCTTGTACAAGTGGCCCCTGTTCGGGGAACCGGAGTTTGTGGGTTTTGACAACTACGCATCGCTTTTCAGTTCGGATCCGGTCTTTTGGACCGTGCTGCGAAACACGCTCGTCTTTGCCGTCTGCTACACGGTTCTAAACCTCGGAATTTCCCTCGGACTTGCCACCTGGTTGCATCACATTGGCAAATGGGGGCCCTTTTTCCGGGTGTTGTTCTTCATTCCCGTTGTTACGCCGATGACGGCCAATGCGTTGGTTTGGCGGTTGATGCTCAGTGACAACGGTGTTGTGAACTCGGGACTGGCAGGAGTGGGCATACACGGACCGTCCTGGCTCAGTGACAGCAACCTTGCCATGGCGTCCCTGATCGCCATGTCGCTTTGGCAGGGGATCGGCTACAACATCTTCGTTCTGGGAGCGGGGTTGAGTAACATCTCACCCGGCCTGCTCGAAGCCGCGACGATCGATGGTGCGGGGCCATGGCAGCGTTTCTACCGGATTGTCTTCCCCATGCTGTCACCGACGCTGTTCTTCTGCACCGTCATGACGATCATCGGCTCCTTCAAGGTCTTCACCCAGCCGTACCTGCTTACCCTTGGTGGCCCGGGGGAGTCGACGAACACCATCGTGCTCTACCTGTACCGCAACGGCTTCTCCTTCGACAAGATGGGCTATGCCTCGTCGCTGGCCTGGATCCTGTTCGTGATCGTCATGCTGATCACGGCCCTGCAATTTTCCCAGCAAAAGAGGTGGGTCAACTATGACAACTGACACCTTGACACGAACCGCCCCCCAGACAGGCAAGCGCGATCGTAGCCGAGGACGCAGAGGGCGGATCATCAGCCGGACCGCGATGATCGTCGTCGGCCTGGGATTCATTTTCCCGTTCATCTGGATGCTGGCAACATCCTTGAAATCCACCGAGGAAGTCTTTTCCACCGGTGCCAGTTTCCTGGGATCACACCTGGAGTGGTCGAACTACAACACGGCATGGACGGTCATCCCCTTCGGCCGGATCATCGTGAACAGCTTCATTGTGGCTCTCGCCGGCGCCCTGCTGACCACGACCGTTTCACTGCTCTCCGCTTATGCCTTCGCACGGTTCCGGTTCCGCTTCCGGGACAGGCTGTTCCTGCTATTCCTGGGCACTCTCGTACTGCCGCATGAGGTACTCGTCATCCCGCTGTACATCATGATGAACAAGCTGGGCCTGGTGAACTCGCTGGTTGCCTTGATCGTTCCGTTCGCCTTCGGCGCCTTCGGGGCCTTTCTGATCCGCCAATTCCTGCTGACCCTGCCACTGGACTACGAGGAAGCCGCCCGCATCGACGGCGCAGGTTCCTTCCGCATCCTGTGGAGCATCATCCTGCCGCTCGTGCAGGCCCCGCTCGCCGTCGTCGGCGTCTTCAGTTTCATTGACTACTGGGGCAGTTTCCTATGGCCCCTGATTGTGATTAATGACAACACCCAGGGCACTATCCCGCTCGGCCTGTCAATGTTCTCCGGCGAACGGGGCACCGACTGGGGCCCCCTCATGGCAGCGTCCACACTGGCCGTGCTGCCCAGCCTGATCGTCGTCATCGTCCTGCAGAAACAACTCGTCAAGGGCATCAGTATGGGCGGCTTGGGAGGCCGCTGAACCCACCCGGATCCGCCCCCAAGACTAAAGAAGTTTGTCTCACTGTCTCACCAACAACGAATCGGAGTCTGATGTCTCAGCCCAGCACGTCCACAGAAACCCAGCCAGCTGCGCAGGAAGAATGGGCCCAGCTAAAAAGGGAGCTGCCCGAATGGTTCCGCAACGCACCCTTCGGTATCTTCATCCACTGGGGAGCCTACTCAGTCCCGGCTTGGGCCGAACCCATTGGAGCCCTGGGAACCATAAAGGACCCACGCGAGTGGTTCACGCACAATGCCTACGCCGAGTGGTACATGAACACCATCCGAATTGATGGAAGCCCGGCACAGAAGCACCATCAGGAAGTACATGGCGGCATTCCCTACGACGAGTTGCTTGACCAGTGGCACGCCGAAAACTTTGACCCTGCCAGCTGGGCCGAATTGTTCAAGGAAGCCGGCGCCGACTACGTAATACCAACCACTAAACACCATGATGGCATCGGCCTATGGGATGCGCCGGGAACGAACGGACGCAACGTGGTGCACCGCGGCCCGAAGCAGGACCTGATTGGCGCCATTGCCGGCGCGGTCAAAGAACGGGGCATGCACTTGGGCCTCTACTACTCCGGAGGACTGGACTGGCACGTCCGCCCCTTCCCGCCGCACATGAGCTCGGACAGCGTCCACGACACCGACCGGCCGAGGGACCCCGAGTACGCCCAATACGCCTACGACCACGTGGCCGACCTGATTGAGCGGTACCGGCCGGAAATCCTCTGGAATGACATCGAATGGCCCGACGCCGGGAAGCACTTTGGACCGGGCGGTCTGGGCACACTGTTCAAGGAGTTTTATGCCGCCTGTCCGACGGGCGTAGTCAACGACCGGTGGGGCAGTGCCACGCACCAGGACTACGGCACCAGCGAGTACGAAGCCCACAAGGACGCAGAGTCGTTTGACGCGTGGGAGAACTGCCGGGGCATAGGCTTCTCGTTCGGGTACAACCAGGTTGAAGGAGCGGAACAGTCGCTGACCGGCAAACAGCTTGCCCGCCAGCTGGTCGACGTTGTTTCGCGCGGTGGACGCTTTCTGCTCAATGTGGGGCCGAAGGCGGATGGCACCATCCCGGCGATCCAACGTCAGTCCCTCACGGAGCTGGGTGCCTGGATGGCCACCGGAAAACAGTATCTGGTTGGCGCCACGCCGTTGGATCCCGCCGTTGCCGTGCCCGCGGACGAACCCTGGATCCGTTGGGTTGACCGCGGAACCGAAATCGTCGCTTTCGTCGATTCCCTCGATGAAAGCACGACGGCAACCGATTTGGCACCCACGGGAGTGCGCCTGGAAGATGCCACCGTTGAAGGCTCGGGCGCTACCATCACCCATGACGGCCGCACGCTTCATGTACAGCTCTTGGCCGAGCGCGTGGGTCCGGCCGTCATCCGGATTCCACGGACATAGAAGTCCGCTGTTTCCCGCAACCTCGCTAACGAAGTGCCGCTCCAGGATTGATTCTGGAGCGGCACTTTTCTGCCAGGAGAAGATGGACGGCCGGGTGTTCAACCAGCGGAGCGGCCGGACAGCCGCTCAACGAGGAGCATCAGGGCTGAATGATCCAAGGAACCGTGCCCCTGGGCGCGCACCGCCCCCATCAACTGCGCCGCCATGGCACACAGCGGGATGGCGACGCCGGCCTCGCGGGCTGCGGCGGTGACAATGCCCAGGTCCTTGTGATGCAGATCCACGCGGAAGCCCGGCTCGAATTTGCGGGCGATCATCGAGGCGGCCTTGCGGTCCAGAACCCGGCTGCCGGCCAGACCACCGGCGAGAACCTTGATGGCGGCCTGAGTGTCCACCGAGTGCGCCTCAAGGAAGACCAGTGCCTCGGCCAGCAGCTCAATGGTGCCCGCAACGATAAGCTGGTTGGTCGCCTTCACGGTCTGCCCGGAGCCGGACGGACCAACGTGAACCACGGTGCTGCCAATGGCCTCAAGAACCGGCCGAACGGCGTCGACGTCGGCGGTTTCGCCGCCGACCATGATGGAGAGATTGCCCTCGATGGCGCCTGTCTCGCCGCCGGAAACAGGGGCATCCAGAGCCTTGATGCCGGCTTTCTGCGCCGCCGCGGCCAACTGGACGCTGACATCGGGTCGGATAGTGCTGCAGTCAACCCAGTAGGCACCCTTTTGGGCATTGGCAAAGACGCCGTCCGGGCCGCTGACGACCGCCTCGACGTCCTGGGAGTCCGGCACCATCGTGATGATGACGTCGGCGTCCTTGACGGCTTCGGCGGTGCCGGGAGCGCCGGCGCCCCCGGCACTGACCAACTGGTCGATCTTGCCCTGGCTGCGGTTGAATCCCGTGACTTGATGGCCGGCCTTGAGCAGGTTGACGGCCATCGGCAGGCCCATGATTCCCAGTCCGATCACGGCGACTTTCCGGGGAACAGCATTCATTTTTCGTGTCCATTTCCTAAAGCGTTGCTAGTACTTAAAGTTCTCCGTTACGCGAAAGGTCCGCGCTGTACTAGGTTGTCCGGGACCTTGCCCCGCGCGAACGCCTCCATCTGCTTCTTAAGGAGCTTGACCACTCTCGGGTAGAACGCTGAAGTGTTTCCGCCAATATGCGGGGTGATCAAGGCATTCTCGGCAGTCCACAAGGGGTGATCGGCCGGTATCGGCTCAGGATCGAAGACATCGATGGCACACTTGAGTCTGCCCTTCACCACTTCCGCCGTCAGGGCGTCGGAGTCGACGACCGCCCCGCGGGCAACGTTGACAACGAGAGCGCCGGCCGGCAGCGCGGCAAGGACCTGGGCGTTGATCAAGTGGTGGGTCTGCTCAGTCAAAGGAGTGATCACAACCATGACTTCCGCCGTGGCAGCCAACGCAACGAGTTCCTGCGCGCCGTGAATGTGGCCGTCGGCATCGTTCCGGGCGGAACTACCGACCCGGGTCAGTTCAACCTCGAAGGGCTGCAGACGGCGGGCAATTTCCATGCCGATTCCTCCGACTCCAACGAGTAGGATTTTACGGTCCGCGAGCGAGAGATGCCGCTGCGGCCGCCATGCACCCTCTTGTTGGTCGCGCACTGCAGCGTCGATGCCACGAAGCGACGCCAGGATGAGCCCGATCGCCAATTCGGCCGTAGCAGCCGCGTGGACGCCGCTGGCCGATGCGACGGCAACTGTCTCACCCACTGCCTCACGCACACCGTCGTAACCGGTGGATTGCGTCTGGACGAGTTTGAGATGGGGCACACGGCCTAGTTCCCCAAGCACCTCAGCGGCGTTGATATACGGCAGAACGACCGCATCGACGTCGTCGAGGTCAACTCCGACGGGCGCACTGCGAAGGTCCCACACCGTTCCCCGCATCCCTTCCGGCAATGGTTCCAAAGCCGCCAGCAGTTCCTTGTCAGGAAATGTGACGGTACTGATGATCTGCGAATCATTTGTCATCGATTAACCAATGCTCCCGACTAAATCGGCGTCGGGCCCCTGGACTCCAGCCCCATCCCTCCGGAACCGGTCGTTGATGATTTCTCCACGGAAATCTTCGTTGGGGAAAACGCCGTCCCTGAAGACCACTGTTCCGCCAACAACCGTGGCTGAGGGCCAGGTCTTGAGGACGTATCCGTCGTAGGGCGAGTAATCCACGGCTGAGTGCAGTTCATTCGCCCGAACCACCCGTTCACCCTCGTCGAGAATGACCAGGTCCGCGTCGGCTCCAATGGAGACATGGCCCTTGTTTGGCAGGTTGAATCGGCGGGCCGCATTCGTGGACGTGAGCTCGATAGCACGCTCCATGCTCATGCCGTGCTCGTAAACAAGGTGAGTGAGCAACAGGGGAAGCATCAAAGCGATGCCCGGCAATCCGGGGCGGGCAGTCACCCAGTCGGTTTTCGCGGCACTCGGCCAGACATTGTGGTCCGAGCCAAAGAAGTCGATCTCGCCGTTCAACACGGCGTCCGTGATTGCAGCTGCCAGTTCGGGGTCGCGCAGGGGAGGGGCTACCTTGCCCTCCGGGCCAATGCCGGAGCTGGTTGTCAGGAGCATGTAGTGCACGCAGGACTCGAGTGCGGCATCGCTATAGCCCGCCGCCCGTCGAGCGCGGATCGCCTCGAGGCTCGAGACGTGGACAATCGTGACCGGACAGTTGGCCTTTTCGGCCAGGTAGAGGGCGGTCCATGCGGCGTCGCCTTCGGCCTCGGTTGGCCGGGACCGTTCCCATGAGGCCAGCGAGGTCATTCCCGTCGAAATCTCGTGTTGCATGCAGTGATCAACGATGTCACCGTCCTCGGCGTGCACCAGCGCCTGTACCCCGTGCCGAGCAATCTCGCGGAAGGCTATTCTCATTTGGGCGTGGTTGAGGCTGCCGATGCCGCCCAGGGCGGCTGCCTCTTCGCCGCGATAGGGCATGAACAACTTGAATGTTGTGATGCCTTCGGCCACCGCCTGGGGGATCTCAGCGACCTGTTCCATGTTCATGACGTAGCCATGGAAGAGGACGTTCATCATGCTCTGCTGACCGGCCGCGCGGAGACCCTCACGGTATGCCTCCAGCATTGAGCCCAGTCCGAATTGCGCGTAGTTCAAGGCTGTGGTGCACCCACCCGCGAGTGCTCCCTTGGATTCCACCGCGAAGTTGTCGTCAGGGCCGAAGCCCGGCAGATCATTGTATTCCGGAGCCCGCTGGTTTATGTGGGAGTGAGTGTCGATGGCACCGGGTATCACCCAGCGGCCGGCGGCATCCAACATCTCGGCGGCAGTGCCGAGGTCCTCCGCCTGGCCGGTGAGGGCGACGATGACTCCGTCCCGGACTCCGATGTTGTACAGTTCCTGGTCGTCCGTGTTGAGGCGTGCATTTTTGATGATGAGCTGTAGTTCGGTCATGCTCTGTTCTCTCCTTCGAGTCTTTAGTTTGCCGGGCGGTGGAGGATTACTTTTTGTTCAGCCAGTTGTCCTCCAGATAATCCGGGCTGACGTAGCCCCTCGACAGCTGCTCACGGTGCCATCCTTCCCGCAGGTCCTCGGGGAGGGCGCGATACTCGCGCCACAGCAGGCCAATCGCCACAGCGGCATACAACTGGTAGTCAATGATCCGTCGCAGTGCTTCTGGATCGTTCAACAGCTGCCGAGCCTCCGGAGCCGTCAGTGTTCGCCCGGAGAGCGCCGCGAAATCCTCAAAGGCGCCGCTTTCCGTGAGGCCGATCTGTTCCAGGCTCGGCCGCCCTTCCGGGCGCCCGTCAACGTAGGTCACCAATTGGTCGTAGAGGTCAAACCATCCGGACCGTTCGGGCTCATCCAGCCACAGGGCCGCGTAGAACAACATGAGGGCGTGGTGCCGGATCATGCTGTAGTTCCCTTGGACCGTGCCCAGCTGAATCTGGAGAACGTCGTTGGTCAAAGACATTTCGGGCCGGCTCGTACCACTCAAGAGGCTCCGGAGCTCGGGACGCAATTCGAAGACAGGCCCATAGGTGAGGTCCAGCAATTGCAGAAAAAACGCTGCGTCGGGAAGGTGGTTCACAACCCGTGGCTCGCTGCTGTTATCGAGCCAAGCGAGCATGAAGTTCCCGTACAGCCGCTCACTTTCCTTTTCAACAACTTGGGGAACAACGGTCGCCGGGTCCGCTACCGGTCCGGCCAGTTCAAGCATCGGGATCGAGAGACGCCGACCCTTTTCAACCCAAGTGGACGCGAGTTCAGCCGTGACCGGGGTTGGGTGTTTCCAGCGCCCCTCTTCAAGATCGTCCTCGCGGACCGCTTCGGAATGCCTGTTCATTTGAATCCTTCCGTCCTGGACCGTGACATTAATTCGGCGGATGCTGCCGGCGCGGACGGCTGCGGTCCCTCAGTTGTCGCGCATAACATCGACATGCATCCACTGTTCAAGGGCCTTGATTACTGGGTGATACGTGTCAGCAGCGCCGACTCCACGCGCGATAGCAGCATGTACAGCAGCGCCGTAACCCCGCTGAGGACCGCCAATGCAGTCCACAGGGTCACATATTCGGAATTTCCAATGCTGGTCGCGACCGTGTAGCCAATCCCATCGCCTGTTGCCAGGATCTCAACGAGGACGGCGCCAAGAATGGAGCCCGGAATCGCCACCCGGGCGCTCGCGGCCAGGGCTGGAATGGCGTAGGCCAAACGGACGCTGAAGAGCGAGCGAACCCAGCCGACGGCATATACGTGCATCAACTCGGTTGCGGGTTTCGGCACGGCGCGTAACGCCGCCAAGACGATCACCAGCGTCGGCACGAAGGTGACCGCGCCGGCGAGCACTGCCACCGTCATGACGCCCCGCCCGAAGACGAGGGCGATGATCGGAGTCATTGCCACAAGCGGTACGGCACGGATGGTCATGACCACCGGCAGGAACATGCCCTCGACCAGTGAAGAGTTGAGGAAGATGACTGCCGCAATGAGCGCTGCGACGGTGCCGGCAACATAGCCGATGGAGGCGTCGCTCAGTGTCTTTGCCAGCCCGGAGAAGATCACGTCTCGATTTGCCGCCGCATCCGGGCCGGCGGTGAGATACGTCCATACCTGGTCTGGAGTCTTGGCGAGGTAGGGGTCAAGGCCTGACCCGCGCACCAGTGCGAACCACAGAAGAACCACCGCCACGAGGGAAGCAATCGTACGCCCGAAAGCCAAAGTCACCTGCTTGGTGCCCTTCGACCGGACCGTCGCGGAGATGCCGAATTCTGTCGATGTAGCGGTGTACGCCAGGCGGTGGGCAATTGCACCGATCAAAAGGTAAGTCACGGTGGAAAGAGCTGTCGCCTCAACCGCTACCGACCAGGCCCGCGCCTCGTTCAGTGACTGCTGAGCCTGCACCATGACCACACCGAGTCCCTGGTCCCCGCCAAGATACTCTCCGATCATGGCGCCAACCACCGCAGCAGGTGCAGCCAGGCTGAGTGCGGCGGCTATTTCGGGCACCGCCGCGCGAACGCGTACCCGTGCTAGAGCAAATGCCCGGGATCCACCAGAGACGTGGACGAATTCCAAGGCTGACTTGGGGCCGCCCTCCAGGCCCACCAGTGCCCCGAGCAGTGTCGGGAAGAACACTGACAGCCCCGCCATGCTGACCTTCGCCCCGTCCGGCGAAGACAGCACGATCAACAGCGGCGCGATGGCAATGGTAGGAGTGGAATAGGTCGCCATTGCCAGCCGCGTCAAGATGTTCTTCAAGCGAGGCAAGAGCAGGCAAATGGCGGCAACACCCAGCGCCGCCAGGTTTCCCCAAAAGAATCCACGGCCCGCTTCCCCAAGGGTGGTCATCACACCGTCAAAATAGAAGCCGTCGGCGACCATGGTGCCAACCACGTCCGGAACGGTCGGCACGATGTGCTTACCCGCGGCGATAGTTCGCGCGATGAGTTCCCAACCCACGAGCAGCGCGGCAAGCCCCGCCATCGGCGGCAGCCAGCTTCTCAAGCGGTTCTTTAGCCTGGACGCAGGAGGCTGGCGCTCGGGCGCCGGCGCGGACGTGCTTACAGCACTGGATGTTGCCACGAGGTTCCTTTCGCTAAGAGCACTGACGGCATCAGGCGTTGACTTTGGCGGCATGCCGGTCCCCGCGCGGGCTGGACTCGCCCGTGAAAAGAAGTCCACTCAGCCGGTCCGCGATCTTATGGAACTCGGGGGAGCGCAGCATGTCCGGGGTACGGGGCCTTGGCAGGTCGATGTCAATCTTCTCGACGACGTGACCGGGACGTGGTGCCATTACGGCCACAGAGTCGGAAAGGAAAACAGCCTCGGCGATCGAGTGCGTGACCAGTACCGTCGTGGTCCGGCGCGCCGTCCATACCCGGAGCAACTCAAGGTTCAGCCTTTGCCTGGTCATTTCGTCCAAGGCACCGAAGGGCTCATCCAACAACAGGACCTGGGGCTCGTGAATGAGCGCTCTTGCAATTGCAACACGCTGGCGCATACCGCCGGACAACTGTGCGGGCTTTGCCTTCTCAAAGCCGGTCAGGCCGACGAGCGAGATGATGTCCCGCAGGTCATTTTCTGCCGGCTTTCGACCGGCCGCCTGGATGGGAAGCTTGATGTTCTCTTCCACCGTGCGCCATGGCAATAGCGCCGCATCCTGGAAAGCGATTCCGAGATGGTGGTTCTTCCGGGCGACCGACGGAGCTTCGCCGTGAACAAGGACCTGGCCATTGGTCGGTTCGTCCAGGTCCGCCAAGATGCGCAGCATCGTGGACTTGCCGCAACCGCTTGGGCCCAGCAGCGACAGGAATCCTCCGAGGGGGACCTCCAGATTCACTCCGGAGAGCGCCAGGACCTCCTTGCCACGAACGGCGAACTTCTTGGAGACGTCGCGAATGCTGACGCCCGCATTTCCGGGTGTGGTGCCCATGGGTCAGACCGTGGCCTTTCCTTTGTATACGTCATTCAGGACATCAAGGGTGAACATGTCCTTCGTCGCCTCGACGCCGCCGAGCTTTAGCGAGTTGACCGTGCCGTTGATAAGTGTGTCGGTCATCCAGAAAAGCCCGTGAGTCTTCGTGTCGGGCGTGACGACCAGATCGACTTCCGATTTCATCGCCAACACCTGTTGGCTCACGTCGAGCTTGAGGTCCTTGCCGTAGTTGTTGACCGCCAGGTCGGCCGCCTTGTCCACACTGGCAACGGCATCCAGCCAGCCCTTCGATTCGCCCTGCATCAGTGCCACGATCTGCGCCCGCTTCGCGGTGTCCTGCAGATTCGACTTCTTCACGATGTAGGCCTCCTCCATGAGGGGGTAGTTGAAGTTGTCAAACAGCAGGTTGTAGGGTTCGACTCCTTTGATGCGCAGGAAATTGGGCTCGTTGCTGTAGAAGCCCATGATGCCGTCGAGTTCACCAGTCACCAGCGGTGTGGGGTCGGACTGCAGCGGCACGATCGTGAACGTGGATTTGTCGATTTTGTTGGCCGTGAGGAAGGCCGTAAAGACCGGAAGGTCCAGGGCCTGTACCCCGATCTTCTTACCGGCAAGTTCCTGCGGCGTCTTGATAGGCGCAGCCGCACGGGATATCAATACGAAGGGGTTCTTCTGGAAACCTGCGCCTATGATCTGCAGGTCAGCGCCGTTGATGATGGCCTTTACGGCCTGCGCCGTGTGGGTTATGCCCACCAGCGCCTTGCCCGATTGGACAACCGGCTCCACTGTCAGGTTGGGTCCACCGGCCATCAGGTTGACGTTCAGGCCCAGGTTCTTCCAGTACCCGTTCTGGTCGGCAAAGAAGCTACCGGCGAACTGGACGTTCTTGATGAATACCAGCTGCAGACCCACTGTCCCGCTGGCAGCGCCGGAAGAAGCGGTGCTGGATGCAGTCGTCGCCGATCCACAGGCGGCTAACAGCGCCCCGCCGGCAACCGCCAGCGCCCCCGCCCCTACCCCCCGCAACAGGTGTCGTCGGGACATGGCAGCGGGCGGCAATGCGGACATAAGAGTGGCCTCCGCACTGGAGGCGACGGACGCATCATTTGTTTTAATCACGGAACTATCCTTTTCATCGGAAAAACCGGGTGGAATTGTGTCTTGAAGAAATTTGACAATTGATGTTCATGGCGAACATTTCAGCGGCGGAGTTATTACCCGTGGGGATTGGCAGCGTGTCAACCAATTGTGGGGAGCTGCTCGCGCCCCATGGGTTACCGTTTATGGCAGCCGACGACCGGAACCGACATCAGCTACGGGCCGCGGATCTATACGTTTAGATTTACGATAGGAGCGAACTCGGAGAAGTGTCAATATGATGTGATCCGGATTTGCGTCAAGGCCGGAAAGTTAACACGGCCGCAACAATTCGTGCTTAAACTCGTAACAAGCGGCCGGTCGTCCCGTGCTCTAGGCTTGGGTACATAATCGCGGCCGCGAGTCTGCTGCGGGTTCGCGGAATATTCGCGGAAAAATACGATAGGAGTAACGGATGATCACCCAAGAGGAGGTCGCGCGAGAGGCCGGTACGTCCACAGCGGTTGTTAGCTATGTGGTCAACAACGGGCCGCGAAAGGTTTCCGATGCAACGCGGAAGCGCGTTTTGGATGCCGTGGAGAGACTGGGCTATCGCCCGAATGCGGTAGCGCGGTCACTGCGCTCTGCGTCAAGCACGACCCTCGGCCTCATCGCTGCCGACATCACGAACCCCTATTGCGGCGAAGTTGCCCAAGCCGTTGAGACATCCGCGCTCGAACGCGGATACAGCCTTCTTCTTGGCAACGCAATGCAGAACGATGAGCGACAGGCAAAGCATCTGCGCACTTTTATCGAGCAGCAGGTCAAGGGGATCATCTTCGCGGGTAGCTCCGTGACGAACGAAGCATTTCTTCCCGCAACAATGGCAGCGCTGAAGGGCAACAAGACGCCCGTCGTCTTCCTGGACCGATCGGCCAGCGAAGTCTGGGGCACCTCAATCATTGTCGACAATAGAGCGGGCGCTTTTGCCGGCACGACGCACCTACTCGACCACGGGCATACCGAAGTGGCGAGCTTCAGCGGTCCTCTCGGGCTGTCGGCCGTCAGAGAACGCCAAGAAGGCTGGGAGCAGGCTCTGATCGCGCGGGGAATCGACCCGGATGGTCAGCTGAATGTCCAAAGCAGTTTTGATCGCTATGACGCTTTCCGGGTTGCCAAGATGCTCTTGGCAACCCGGAAACGGCCGCGAGCCATGTTCGTGCACAGTGACGAGCAGGCAATCGGAATACTGCATGCCGCAGCGGAGGCCCGGGTCCGAGTCCCGGAGGACGTCGCCTTGGTTTCGTTCGACGGGATCCGCGAGGCGGGCATCATATCCCCGGGGTTAACGACCGTGCAGCAGCCGATCGCCCGGGCGGGCTCCCTGGCGGTTGACCTGCTTCTCCGGGCGAGGCCGGGCGAAGCGATGGAACTCCAGAGCGAGATGCTCCCTGTGGAGCTGATCATCCGCCACAGCTGCGGCTGCGCTTAAGAGAGCCCGCCAGAGGGGTCCGGCTCTCAACGCACCTCTATCGTCTATGCCTGGAGTGCCTTGGCCCAGAGGTTGATGTCGGATTCGACGGCAAATTCGTCAATTCTGTCCAGCTCATCGTTGGTGAAGTCCGGACCTGAGGTTGCCGCCAGGTTGTCTTCGAGTTGCCGGACGCTGCTGGCACCGATCAGGGCCGATGTGACGGGTATTCCCTTGTTTTGTGGACGCAGAACCCAGCTTATGGCCATCTGGGCCAAGGTCTGCCCACGCTGCGTCGCGATCTCGCTGAGGCCCCGGATCCGGGTCAGGTTCTCCTCAGAGAGCTGCGTGTCCACCAGGGACTTGCCTGCGGCAGCGCGGGAGTCCTCCGGAACGCCATGTAGGTACCGCGTGGTCAGCAAACCCTGCGCGAGGGGCGAGAACGCGATGGCGCCTGCGCCCACCTGCTCGAGGGCCTGGAACAAGTTGGGCTCGCCCTGTTCGGTCCAACGGTTGAGCATTGAGTACGAGGGCTGGTGGATCAGCAGCGGCGTCCCAAGGTCCCGAAGGATGGCAGCTGCCTCGAGCGTCTTGTCCGGAGAGTAGGAGGAAATGCCCGCGTACAGCGCCCTGCCCGAACGGACCGCGGTGTCGAGCGCTCCCATGGTCTCCTCAAGGGGAGTGTGCGGGTCCGGTCGGTGGCTGTAGAAGATATCCACGTAGTCCAGGCCCATGCGTTCCAAGGACTGGTCCAGGCTCGAGAGGAGGTATTTCCTGGATCCCCATTCCCCATACGGGCCAGGCCACATGTGGTAGCCCGCCTTGGTGGAGATGACGAGCTCGTCGCGGTACGGCTTGAAGTCGTCCCTGAGGTGACGGCCAAAATTGGTTTCGGCACTGCCGCTGGGCGGACCGTAGTTATTAGCCAGGTCAAAGTGTGTGACGCCGAGCTCGAAAGCGCGGCGAAGGATGGCCCGTTGTGTCTCAAAGGGCTTGTCGTCGCCAAAGTTGTGCCAGAGGCCCAAGGAGACCGCTGGAAGCTTCAGCCCGCTTCGGCCGACCCTTCGGTACGGCATGGAATCATAACGGTCCTGCGCCGGAATGTAGATCAAGGGTTCAGTTTCCTTCGGTTGTCGTTTTGCACTTGAGGTTCTTGTTTGTCGTTTTGTTGGCGCAAGCAATGGCGGGGGCTTCGTCCAGAACCATGAGACTGATCCCGTCTCCAGCGTGCACCATCCGACGCCCGCGGCCACGGTCGAGCCAGACCCAAGCTGTGGTCCCATCTGCCGACACCATGTCCAACCAGCCCTCGGCAATCATGCGGCCCCGGCTAATGAGGCCAACGTAGTTTCCCACCAAGAGCTGCACCAGCAGCGAGGAGCCCAGGACCTCGATCCCGCCAAATACACGGACAAAACGTTCCCCCGGATCGCTTGGCTCCCGGGTTTCGATTTTGACTTTCCGAGCGCTGTTCGGGGCATTCGAAACGGTGCTGACGGCACCGCCTGCTACGGCGGCGACCTCGCTCGTGCCAGATATAGACATCGTTGGTTCCTAGGATT
Source organism: Arthrobacter sp. NPDC080031 (assembly GCF_040702485.1). Taxonomy (NCBI): domain Bacteria; kingdom Bacillati; phylum Actinomycetota; class Actinomycetes; order Micrococcales; family Micrococcaceae; genus Arthrobacter; species Arthrobacter sp. NPDC080031. The sequence goes on along the minus strand of NZ_JBFBLA010000032.1, from coordinate 13,208 downwards.
GGTTTCGCTTTGTAGGAAATGGGGGAGTCCAGGGCGAACAACCGGCTTGGGCGTCAATGACGGGGGTCTCGAGCCGATGGACCGGATGGCCTTGCATCCGCGCCGATTGCTTCGCGCGCTGGCGCCATCAACAGCTTAGGTCTTGTGCGATCACCTGGAATGCGATGATCGTGGCCCTGTCGAACCTAGGATCGCGAACCCCACCGAAGAGTTGCCGGCGCGATTCCCCCGAAGTTCCCGGGCGCTTCTGTAATGTTGGTAGTTGAGACCGAATGAAGGCGGGATGGACCTTGGGCCGCAAGACACTTGTTGACGATGTGGTCGACGGGCTTTTGGATGACATCCTTGAGGGCAAGCTTGGGCCTAATGATGTCCTCCCCAGCGAGTTGGAGATAGCCGACTATTACGACGTCAGTCGGCTCACCGTGCGTGAGGCGCTGAAGGTGCTGCGGGCACAAAACATCTTGTATGTGAAGGCCGGCCGCGGCACGTTCGTCAACCCACCGGAGACCTGGACGGGACTCGGTGCGATCTTCCGGGCTGCCTCGCGCGGCAGTAGCGCGGAGCAGGTGGCGGCCGGGCTCATCGAGGTGCGTCGCATGGTGGAGACGGGGGCGGCCGGGCTTGCGGCAAAGCGGCATTCTCCCGAGGACGCGGAACGGATGAGGCAGTGCATCCACGACATGAAGCTCTCGCGCGCCGCTGGCGATCTGGACCGGTTCGTTGCGGCCGACATTGGATTTCACGACGCCGTGCTTAGGGCCTCGGGCAATCCGTTTGTCCGTGCGCTCCTCGCCCAGCTCGGTCAGCTCTTGTACACGGCCCGACGGGAAACTTCTGCCGTTCCGGAGATTCAGCTCCACGCCATCTACTTCCATCAGCGCGTGCTGGATAGCATCCTCACCGGTGACGCTGAGCTCTCACGGCAAATCATGGATGAGCACATGGACCAGACGTTCGAAGACTACGAACGTTACGTGCACAGCGCCAAGCCCTGAGGCGGGCAGCAGCTTCTCATTGCCAAGCTGAGTTGCAGAAGTGGCATTTCGATCCGGCCCTTGACGCCTCTTCCATGCCATCGTATTCTTTTTGTCAGATCAGATGTCTGACATCTGACATTGAATGAATGTCTCCAACTCAAATTCCCGGATTCACGCCGAGCCCAGTTGCACGGTGCGGGTCCACAGACAGAAGGTCAAAGATGACTTCCCTCACGATGCGGTCCGCAACCCTCGGTGAACTAGGTGAGCGCACGCTGCGCAAGGTTCGCCGTCGCATCATGCCCCTGATTGTGCTTCTGTACTTCGTCTCGTACCTCGACAGGAACAACGTTGGTTTCGCCAAGTTGACCATGAGCTCGGACATTGGCCTCAATTCCGCCGCCTACGGACTCGGTGCCGGGATCTTCTTCCTCGGATATGCCCTGCTCGAAATTCCGAGCAATGTGGGCATGTATCGCTTCGGCGCACGTAAATGGCTGGCCCGGATTCTCATCACCTGGGGCATGCTTGCCGCGGCCATGGCCCTGGTGAACGGCGAGTCCACTTACTACATCGTCCGTTTCCTTCTGGGGGCGGCCGAGGCTGGGTTCTTCCCTGCCATCCTGTTCTACCTGACGCTGTGGTTCCCCGCAGCGCAACGGGTCACCGTGCTGGGGATCTTCATCCTCGCGCAGCCATTGTCCAACGCGCTAGGCGCTCCGGTCTCCGGGCTGCTGCTGCAGCTGGACGGCGTTATGGGCCTTCACGGCTGGCAGTGGCTCTATATCTTCGAAGGCATCCCGGCGGTCTTCCTGGGTCTTCTCACCCCGATTCTCATGACAGACCGGCCCCGCGACGCCAAGTGGCTCAAACACGATGAGCGCGAATGGCTGGCTGACGCCATGGACGCGGAACTTGCCCTCAAATCAAAGTCGGGACACCATAACTTCCTCGCCGGACTCAAGGACAAGCGCACCCTTGCATACTCTGCCCTGTATTTCGGTCTGGTCTGCGGCATTTACGGACTGGGCCTGTGGATGCCCACCATTGTCTCGGCCCTTGGCAAGTTCTCGACGACGGACGTCGGCTTCATCGTCTTCATCCCTTACGCCATCGCCGCTGTGTTTGTGTACTGGTGGAGCAAGCGGGCGGACAAGACCGGCAAACGGGCCTGGCACGCAGCGGCCAGCATGGTTCTCGCCGGAGCAGGCCTCCTCGCAGCCGGCTTCCTGCTTCCGATCAACCCCCTGGTCGCGATGGTGGGCCTTATCGTCTCCGCTATGGGCATCTATGGGGCCATCGCACCGTTCCTCTCCATGCCTTCGGCTGCGCTCACCGGCGCTGCAGCAGCTTCGGGCCTCGCCTTGATCAACTCGCTGGGCAACCTGGGCGGCTTCGTGGCACCCTACGCGGTGGGCCTTCTGAAGGACGCAACGGGCAACAACCAGAGCGGCCTCGTCTTCCTGTCCGTCTGCCTCGCCGCTACCGGCGTTGCCACTTACCTTTACGCACGAAAACGCCCCGAAGGCGACGCCGTTCCCGCCCAGGCAACCGGGCCTTCCTCCGCCTCCTGATCCAGCACAAACCGAAGGAAACAAAGCAATGACCTCAACCAATTTCCCCACTGAACGCACCGTTGTACTGACCGGAGCAGCGTCGGCCCGAGGCATCGGGCGGGCTGCTGCGGATCGCATGGCCAGCGAAGGCTGGGCGGTGGCCATCCTGGACATCAACGGCGTCGACGCGAAAGCCGCAGCCGACGAGATCGCCGCGAAGCACGGCGTCCAGACGATCGGGCTGGCCGCCGACGTCTCCGACAAGGAGTCGGTGGACACCGCAATCGCCCAAGTGGAGGCGGAACTGCCGCCGATTGTCGGCCTCGCCAACATCGCCGGTATCAGCAACCCCACCCCGTTCATGGAAGAAACCGTGGAGGGATGGGACCGGGTGTTCGACATCAATATGCGCGGCACTTTCCTGGTCAGCCAGGCCGTACTCAAGGGCATGATCGAACGCAAGGTCGGGCGCATCGTCAGCATCTCCTCCATCTCGGCCCAGCGCGGCGGCGGCACCTTCTCCAAGGTGGCCTACAGTGCATCCAAGGGCGGCGTGATCGGCTTCACCCGCGCCCTGGCCCGCGAAGTCGGCGAACACGGCATCACCGTCAACTGCGTCGCACCTGGCCCCATCGACACCGACATCATGGGGGGCACCCTCACTGAGGAACGCAAAGCAGAAATGTCCCAAGGCATCATGATGGGAAGAGTCGGCACCCGCGAGGAAGTAGCCGCCCTGATGAGCTTCCTCCTCAGCGGGGATGCTGGCTATATCACTGCGGCAACCTACGACATCAACGGTGGCCTCCAGGTCTCCTGATCGTTCGAACGGCAGGAATAGGTGTGCCCCGCAGAGCGAGCTGCGGGGCACACCTATTTGTGCCATTGCGGTTAGGCGCTACCGGATGAGCGATTCGCGCAGCTGTTGCAGCGCAACACGAATGACGGTCTCGGATCGGTGGATCTCCCTCACATTCATCCCGGTGAACTCTTTCACCGCGCGGCGCATGTTTTGCACGTCGGTGAATCCGCACGATGTCGCAATTTCTGAGTAGGTGATCTTTCGGGCATCGGCCCTAAGGAGGAGCTCCAGCGCTTTGCGCGTTTTCAAGGCGCGTATACGCTCACCCAGGTGGAGTTCTTCATTCTCGAAAACGTAGAACAGGGAGCGGCGGGAGAGGTTGAACCTTTCGGCGACCATCCCCACGTCCAGATCCGGGTTGTCATAGTTGGAATCAAGGTATCTATTCACTGCCAGTCTTAGAGTTGGTTTCTGCGCCTCATCGTCCACCGGTGTTTCAAGCAGGGAGCCAACCAGGGTTGCCATTACGGATCGGAATATGTCTGCGGTTCCCGATGCCTGCCGTTCAATGCCGGGGCGCTTCCAGCTCAACAGCGCAGGAATCACGAAGGTGCCCACAATTGGGTGCTTTGCGAGGTCAGGCAGGCGATGCAGGGAGCGAAGTGCGGCATCGCTGACCTCCAGACTGCTGCGGTCGATGTTGATCTGTAAGGCGTGAAAGCCCTCGGGCGCATCGAAACTGCCGCTCAGCGAGGTATCGATGAACCTGACGGAGCCTGGTGGTACTGGCTCAGGCACGCCGTTGAGAGCCAGGGTTAGGGCTGGCCCTTTCCTGAAGTAGGCCAGTCGCAGATCCCTGGCGTCGGGATTGGGCGCCCACGAGCCGACTGCGGGGGCGTTGTGCATTTCTATGAGGCTGAAGCCTGGCCCGGAAAAACTAATGGCTGACGGTGTGAAAGGCCGGGGCGCAGCATCCTTGGACTTCTCCAATCGCATCGGGGTTTCGACAGCACTGCTGTACCACGTTCGCCAATGTTCGAACCTTTGTTCGGGACTGGGCCCCTGCGGCACTGCATATCTTCGCAGCTGACCGCTGTTCCCTGCGGCAGATTGAGGCATGCCATCCTCCTTTTTCGCCAGCGTGAATCTTCATGGCGGTCCCTTGGAATGGCCGGAACGTCTTGGGGCAGCGGTTGCGGTGGCACGCAGTGCCGGCCAGAAAAGACCTCAGCTGTTAGGCGTATTTTACGCGTGTATATCTTTATTTGCCTCTCCGTTTGGGAACGTGGCCAAGGAACGCGGTGGATTTAACTGGCTACGGCGTCACGGAGCCGAGACCGGGAGGCTTGGGCGACGCGTTCCGCATTCTGCGGGTCGGCATTTTGGTGTTTGCCGGGATGCGGTGTTGTTGCGAGATCATTGAGTCGATGGGGGGCGAGCGCGTGCTCGATGGCCAAGATGCTGGCCCCAACCACGCCTGCCTCCGGCCCGGTTTCGGATTGGGTGATATTCAGGCGCTGTGTCGCCAAGGGCGTCGAGCGTGCATAGACGGTTTCACGGATTCCGGCGATCAGATGTTCTCCGGATTGGGCAAGGGATCCACCGACGACAATGAGGGAGGGGTTGATGAGGCTCACACACATGTTGAGCATTTCTCCGATGTCGCGGCCGGCCTGCCGGACGGCTTGAATAGCGGCCAAATCGCCGGAACGGACGAGTGAGACGACGTCGTTTGCGGTGGTTGCTTCGAGTCCGTTTTCGCGAAGCTGGGCGGCGAGGGCCGGAGTGCCTGCGATGGCTTCCAGACAGGCGGTCTTGCCACAACGGCATTGGATTCCTGCCGCCTTGGAAACGGCGATATGACCGACGTCTCCGGCCACTCCTGCCGCTCCTCGCTGCAATATTCCTCCACTGATGATTCCGGAGCCGATGCCGGTGGCGACTTTGAGGAAGATCATGTTGTCCTCGTTGGGCCAGCGTGTAGCCCGCTCGCCGAGGGCCATGATGTTGACGTCGTTGTCGACCAGCACGGGAACCTCAAAGGTCTGCCGAACGTACGCGGGGACATCGAATCCGTCCCATCCCGGCATGATCGGCGGGCTGGTCGGTTTTCCGGTGGAGTGTTCAACGGGACCGGGAAGTCCGATGCCGACGGCGACAATGTCCGTTGCCGGACGCTTCACCGTTTGCAGATGACCCTGCAGCGTCATCGCTAGCCAGTCCAGAACAGTTTCCGGTCCTCGTGAAATCTCAAGTGGTTCAGTGGTTTCCACGAGAATTCTTCCCGACAGGTCCGTGAGAGCCACGGTCGCGTGTGTGGCGCCGACGTCGGCGGCAGCGGCTAGCCTTGCACCTGGGTTGAAGGCTAGCCGCGCCGAGGGGCGGCCTCCGGTGGAAGCTGCATCCGACACCGGTACAACCAGCCCGAGTACCAGAAGCGCTTCGAGGCGGGAACTGATGGCAGCCCGCCCCAAGCCCGTGATCTCAGCCAGGTCGGCCCTGGTTCGCGGGCGTCCGTCCCGCAGAATACGCAAAAGGTCGCCGGGGCCGCCGTTGTCCATATCTCTCCATTCCGGGGGCTCAAAAGAGGTGACTGGTGAGCTTGAGGTCTGAAACATCACGCTCACAGGCCCCGAGGGACCTTGCCTCCACCAGTGTTAAGGTGCCCCTTCGTTCCCGTCCACACGTCGACGCCGGAAGCTTCAAAAGGTGCAACTTCGGTCTGCATTCCTTCGGCAAGAGCGTCAAAAGGTGCACACTTTTGCTTGGTGACTGACAAAAGCTGCGTGGTGCGTGTCACTCTTTCGGCATGGAAAACGACAGAACCACGACAGCCCACGGCCGGTTACGGGCAGCGTTCGTCGGCGCCGGGTTCATGGCTGAAGTGCATAGCAGAGCCGCCCGTGCTGCAGGGGCGGAAATCGCCGGTATCGCTTCCTCGAGCCATGCCAGCGCCGCCCGCGCCAAAGACCGTCTGGGCGTCATACAGGCTTACGCATCCGTCCAGGACCTCGTCGAGGACGACACGATCGACGTCATCCACGTGTGCACTCCCAACGTCACCCACTTTGCGCTGGCAGATGCAGCGCTGCGGGCGGGCAAGCATGTTGTCTGTGAAAAACCCCTGGCCACTTCCGTGCAGGAAGCTGAAAAGTTAACCGCACTGGCGCGCACCCAGAGGCGCACCGCCGCCGTGCCCTTTATCTACCGGTTTCATCCCATGGTCCGGGAGGCCCGAGCGAGGGTGCGACACGGCCAGGTTGGACGTGTCCTGACCATCCAGGGTTCATTTCTTCAGGATTGGCTTCTGTCCAGCGATGACGACGACTGGAGGGTCGATGAAAGCCTCGGAGGACCCTCACGGGCTTTCGCCGATATTGGCTCGCATCTGTGCGATGTCATCGAATTCGTTCTTGATGACCGGATCAGCCGGCTGGCCGCCCTGACCCGGACCGCTTTCAGTCAACGCGGAGGCCGGGAGGTCCGGACCGAAGACATTGTCTCGGTGGTGTTCGAGACCCGCGGCGGGGCCGTGGGGACGCTCCTGATCAGCCAGGTCGCCCCGGGGCGTAAGAACCGCCTCGCTCTGGAAATTTCGGGAACGATGGAAACCCTGAGCTTTGATCAGGAGCATCCGGAAACTCTGTGGGTCGGGCGCCGCTCGGGCTCCCAATTGCTGGTCCGCGATCCGGCTGCCCTTGATCCATCGGCTGCCCGATACTGCAGCCTGCCGGCAGGCCATTCGCAGGGCTATCAGGATGCCTTCAACTCCTTCATGGCCGATGTTTACCTCACGGTGAGATCCGGTACGGTTCCCGACGGCCTGCCCCTTTTCGAGGACGGCCTGCGGGCTGCACGCCTCACGTCCGCCGTCCAACGCTCCGCCCAGGAGGGTGGCTGGCAAGAAGTTTCTCCGAACGACCCGGAATCGACCGGGCACAAGATCCCTTTATTAACCCTTAAGGAAAGGCAGTAGGATGATCCGATCATTCGATCGCGTCAAGCGATCCCGCATCGTCGCGGGATTGGGAGCTGCGCTCACCGTGACCTTGTTGGCGACCGCATGCACGGGTGGCTCATCAGCACCCAGCACCGCCGCGGCCAAACCGACAGAGCTGCGGATGCTCTACACCACCGACGAAGCCAACAGCGCCGCTGTCGCATCGCTGGTACCCCAATTCAAGGAAAAGTTCGGCATTGATCTGAAGATCGACAATCAGCCGTACGACGCATTGCAGCAGAAGGTCTTCTCGGAGTTCGCGTCCAGCAGCAGCTACTACGACATCGTCGTCGTCGACACCCCGTGGGCGCCGGCCCTGGTGCAGAACCTCGAACCCCTGAGCCAGTACATCCAGAACGACGCGCTGAACCCTGGCAGCCCGCAATCCAACGTGGGCGACTTCATCCCCAAGGTGTTCTACGACACCGCGGTCTACAACGTTGATTCCCCGATCAAACGCTACCCCGATCCCACCGCGAAGCCGGAGGTGTCCGCGATCAAGAACGCCGGATTCGACGTGTACGGGATGCCGATCCAGTCGAACGTGGCGGTCATGGCCTACCGCAGCGACCTGTTCAACGACCCGACCCAAAAGGCGAACTTCAAAGCCAAGTACGGCAAGGACCTCACGGTTCCGAAGACCTGGGATGACTATGCCCAGGTGGCAGGGTTCTTCACCCAGCCCGACAAGAAGCTCTACGGAACTACGGTCATGGCAGGCGTAGGGGACTGGGCCACGGACGACTTCAAGACCCTGCTGGCATCCTACGGCGGAGACGGGACACTCGCGGACGAGAGCGGCAAACCCGCGTTCAACACTCCCGAAGGAACCCAGGCACTGGACTACTACGCCAAGCTCGCGCAAAGCGGACACGTCCCCCCGGGCAGCACGTCAGCTGACTGGGGCACCACCGCCGAATCGTTCGGCAGCGGGCTAACCGCCATGACGATCAACTACCACGACCTCAAGCTCGCTGACAACGTCAAGGGGGGCGCCATCGGCTACGCCCCCGTACCCACCGGCAAGGCTGCCGGCCCCCACTTCGGTACCTGGATGCTGAGCCTGAACAAGAATTCCAAGAACAAGGAATGGGCCTACCAGGCGATCAGCTGGCTGACTGCCGCCGAACAGCAAACCACGATGACCGCCAAGTCCCTGCACCCCAGCCGGACATCCGTCTTTGCCGGCATCAAGACCGATAACCCCCTCGCGCCCTTCTACGACACCCTCGGGAAATCCCTCGCGGTCGGCGTTGGCCGTGCGCGGCTGACCAACTACACCGAAGTCAGCCATGAAGTGGCCGTCGCGGTGAACAACGCAGCAACAGGCGCTTCCTCACCATCGGACGCCCTCAAATCCGCGTCAGACAAGGTCTCGGCCCTCCTCAAATCGGCCGGCTACTAACACAACGGACCGCTCAAGGTCGCCCAAGGAGTATCGATAATGAAAGCAACCGCCGCACCACCGGATGCGACCTTGACGGTTGATGCTTCCCGCCGAGCGGCCGGCCGTACCACGGCCGGTCCGCGCGGCAGGAAGCCGTTGACCTGGAAAAAACGTTCGACCCCGTGGATCTACATGGCCCCGGCCATGGGTGTCCTGCTGCTGATGACCGTGGCCCCCGCCATCTTCATCTTCTACTCGGCCTTCCGCAACGACAAGATCCTCGGCGGCGTGGGCAAATTCGTCGGACTGGACAACTTCATCGAGGCGGTTACCAATGCCTCGGTCCAGCACGCATTCCTGATCACTTTCGGCTTCGTCGCGGTCGCGGTGATTCTGGAGATGATCCTCGGCTTCGCCCTGGCACTGCCGCTGGCCGCCCAGACCCGTGCCAACAAAGTCGGGGCCGCTCTCATGCTGCTTCCGTTTGCTGTCACTCCGGCGGTCGCAGCCATGGTCTTCAAGCAGCTGTTGAACCCCAACTACGGTTGGGTAGGTTACTACCTCGGCGTCTTCGGATTCCCCAAAGGCACTGACCTGCTCGGGGATCCGACATCGGCGTGGATCGTCCTGGTCATTCTCGACCTGTGGCAGTGGACCCCGTTCATCGCCCTGATCCTGATGGCCGGTCTCCAGTCCCTGCCGGGCGAACCCCGGGAAGCAGCCATGGTCGACGGGGCGACCCCATGGCAGATGTTCCGGCACATTACCTTTCCGGCCATGGTGCCGTTCATTGCCATCGCGGCCGTGCTGCGGACCATCCAGGCCTTCAAGACCTTCGATTCGTTCAAGATCCTCAGCGGCGGGGGGCCCGGTGAGTCCACCGAAATCATCAACCTGGGCATTTTCCGCGTAGGCCTTCAAAGCTTCAATGTCGGTCTCGCCTGCGCCTTGGGCGTGGTCTTCTTGATCATCCTCTCGCTTCTTGTCCCCTTCATGCTGCGCGTCATCGGCCGCCGAGCAGACCCCGAGGAAATGTAATGACAACGACATCATCATCAACCCGCCGCGGCGGTGCCGTGGCACGGGTCATCATCGGACGTACCTTCCTATGGGCATGGCTACTGATCGGCCTCGTGCCGTTGCTCTTCATGCTTGTCACCTCCATCAAGCCGGCCGGCATCGCCAACCAGATCCCTCCCGCCTGGATCTTCCAGCCCACCCTGGACAACTACGCCTCCGTGCTGTCAGCCGGCGGCGGGAAATCCGAAAGCTTCGGTCAGCTGCTGGCCAACAGCGCCGTCGTCAGCCTCGGCGCCACAGCCCTGGCCATCGTCGTGGGGGTCCCTGCCGCCTATGCCCTGACCATGCGGGATTTCCGGGCCCGCAAGGGACTCTCATCCTGGATCCTGTCGACCTACATGTTCCCTCCCATCGTCGCCGTCATCCCGGTCTTCGTCTTCGCTGGCAAGCTCGGGCTCATGGACACCTACCCGGCCCTGATCATCCCGTACGCCGCCTTCAACCTGCCCATCGTGGTCTGGATCCTGCGCAGCTCGATCCTGCAGTTGCCCTATGAGATTCAGGAAGCAGCCATGGTCGACGGCGCCTCGACCTGGGAAGTCCTCCGCCGGATTATCTGGCCCCTGCTCGTGCCGTCCGTCGCCACGGCCGCCGTACTGACCATCGTCCTATCGTGGAATGAGTTCCTGTTCGCGCTGTCCCTGACCCGCAGCGGAGCGAAGACCGCTCCGGTAGGCCTGCAGCAGTTCACCGGTATGTACGGCACGGACTGGGGCAACATCACCGCCGCCGCTACCCTGATCGTCGCACCCATCTTGGTGCTCATGGTCGTGCTGCGCCGCCAGATGGTCGCCGGCCTGACCTTCGGTGCAGTCAAGTAAATGAGTATTGGAGAAGAAAAAATGAAAGCAGTCATTCTCCCCGGTGACAAAAGAGTCACTGTCGTGGAACGCGAGCTCCCCGAGCCGGGGCCGCACGAGGTGCTGGTAAGGACCCGTGCCTCCGCGATCTGCCGCAGCGACATGAGCCTCTACTACGGCACTCCGATCGTCGGCGGCGAAGGCGCCGGCCAGGGCTCGGTGATCCCCGGGCACGAGGCGGCCGGCGAAGTCGTCAGGGTCGGGAGCGCCGTGACCCACGTCAAAGTGGGCGACCGCGTCGCAGGCTACCTCGCCGTCGGGTGCGGATTCTGCGAGTACTGCCTCAGCGGCTACATGATGCTGTGTGAGCAGTGGAAATGCTTCGGTTTCGACGTCGACGGCGGTGACGCCGACTACTTCGTCCTTCCCGAGCGCAACTGTCTTCAGCTCCCCGACGAACTCAGCTTCCGCGCCGGCGCGGTGATGACTGACATGGTCGGGAGCCAATACCACGTGCAGAAGCAGCTCGGCGTGGCCGGCGGAAAAACCGTCGCCGTCTTCGGCATGGGGCCAATGGGATCCGCGGCAGTACTCATCGGCAAGGCCTTCGGGGCCAGAGTCATCGCCGTCGACGTTATCGACCATCGGCTCGAACAGGCCAGCTCCCTTGGCGCTGACGCTGTCATCAACAGCACAACAGCCGACGCCGTTCAGCAGATCCGGAACCTCACCCAGGGCCGCGGAGCGGACATCTGCATCGATTGTTCCGGCAACCCGGCCGGGCAGAACTCGGCATTGGACGCCGCAGCCAAACTAGGTGCCGTCGCTTTCGTCGGTGAGTCGCGGGCCACGCAGATCAACCCCAGCGACCAGATGCTCCGAAAGCTGCTCACCGTCGTCGGCGGCTGGTACTTCCCGATCAGCGACTGGGAAGAAATAGTCCGCCTCGTCATCGACCAGAAAATCCCGGTCGAAAAACTCATCAGCCACGACTTTTCCATCGAGCAGGCCGAGGAAGCATTCCGCGCCTTCGACCAGCGCGAAACCGAAAAAGCCGTCTTCGTCTGGTAAACCCCGTCAGCCCCTCCCAAGGAGAGAACCCATGTTCAGATATGCCGCCGAGCTCGTCCCCTACCACGACCATGGCTTCGAAGACTCGATCCGCGACCTTGCCGACATCGGCTTCAAGGAGGTCAACCTCTGGTCCTCCGCCGCTCCGCTGGCCCATCACGTCAACCCGGGAGATGACCCCGGAAAGATCCTCGGAGTGCTGGACAAATACGGGGTCAAACCCTGCGGCCTCACCGTGTATGGAAAGACCCAGGAAGAGATCCTTGAACGCGTCGAGTTCGCCGCAGACCTCGGAATCGACACCCTCATCTTCGACTGCGAAGCCAACTACCCCGACTTCGTCTCCACCTTCCTGCCACCCATCGTCGAAGCAGGAGCGCGCCACGGAGTCCGGATCGCGGTCGAAAACCATCTCACCGTCCCCTTCGCACCCGATTTCGAAACCGGCGCCAACGAAGACCAGCGATGGGACGAAGGCGTTGACACGCTGGCGCAGATGAAACGGCTCATCCGCGACATCGACGACCCCTACCTCGGCGTCTGCATCGCGCCCCCGCACTTGTGGGTGATGCAGGACACCATCAGCGAAGCGATCACCTTCCTCGCCGAACGCAAGAGGCTCTTCTATTACTACATCTGGGACATCGATCGCGCCTACCGCCACGGCACCGACGGGCTGAACTTCGGTCCCGCCGACCAGCAACTACCCCGCCCCGACGGCACACTTGACCACTCCGTGATGCTGGGAACACTCCGCCGGGTCGGGTACGAAGGCGTTGCCAGCCTCAAATGCCACGGAACCCAAGGATGGAGCTTCGAAAAGATCGGTGAACACCTTCGCGCGTCCGACGCGTATGTCAGGGAGTGCATGAAAAAATCTGACGCCCTGTGAGGATCCCGGACGATTCAGCAAAGCCTAGGAGAACCATGTCCCGCCCGTACACCCTGTTCACCGGCCAGTGGGCCGACCTGCCCTTCGAGGACGTCGCGAGACTCGCCTCCGGGTGGGGCTATGACGGCCTGGAAATCGCCGTGTCCGGGGACCACCTGGACGCCTGGCGCTGGGACGAACCCGGCTACGTCGAATCCAAACTGGCCATCCTGGAAAAATACAACCTCAAGGTCTGGGCGATCTCCAACCACCTCAAAGGCCAGGCCGTCTGCGATGACCCCATCGACTTCCGCCACCAGGGAATCGTCGGGGCCAAGGTCTGGGGCGACGGGGACCCCGAGGGCGTGCGCCAACGCGCCGCCGAGGAAATGAAACACACCGCCCGCCTCGCCCAGGCCCTTGGGGTGGATACCGTGGTCGGGTTCACCGGCTCCTCCATCTGGCAGTACGTCGCGATGTTCCCGCCGGTCCCGGAGAAGGTCATCGAGGCCGGCTACCAGGACTTCGCGGACCGCTGGAATCCCATCCTGGACGTCTTCGACGAGTGCGGGGTCCGCTTCGCCCACGAAGTCCACCCGTCCGAGATTGCCTACGACTACTGGACCACCGTGCGAACCCTGGAAGCGATCGGGCACCGGGA
>NZ_JBFBLA010000031.1:0-59322 GCF_040702485.1 Arthrobacter sp. NPDC080031 | reverse complement strand
GGCCCACCCTCAACCTACAAACCCCAGCCAACCGGCTCAACCAGCTGCTGCAGGCAGCCTAAACCCCTGCGTTGCTACGACCAGTTGACTTTGCCGACAACAAATGCGAGTCAGTTGGGCCCCACGAGGCAGCTACTCAGTCCAGTCGAAGAATCCCTTGCCGGTCTTGCGCCCCAGCTCGCCGCGGGCAACCTTGTCGCGCAGGATCTGCGGCGGGGCGAAGCGCTCCCCCAGCGTCGAATGCAGGTACTCGGCGATGCCGAGGCGCACGTCCAGGCCAACAATGTCCGTGGTCTTGAGCGGTCCCGTTGGGTGCTTGTAGCCGAGCACCATCGCGGCGTCGATGTCCTCCGCGGAGGCTACGCCTTCTTCCACCATGCGCATCGCCTCGAGTGCGATCGCGACGCCCAGCCGCGACGAGGCAAAGCCGGGCGCATCGTTGACGACGACGGCGGTCTTGCCGAGTGCCTCGGTCCAGCTTTTCGCCGTAGCGGCGAGCTCCGGCGAAGTCTCCTTGGCCAGGACCACCTCGATAAGCGTGGAAGCCGGGACAGGATTGAAGAAATGCAGGCCCACGAAATTGGCTGGCCGCCGGAGCTGCGAAGCGAGGCCGGTCACGGAGAGCGACGAGGTGTTGGAGGCGAGGAACGCGTCAGCGGACAGGTGCTCCTCCACAGCCTTGAGGGCCGCAACCTTGAGCTCGTAGTCCTCGGGCACGGCTTCGACCACGAGCCCGCAATGGACAAAGGAGTCATAGTCTGTGGAGGTGCTGAACCGGGACAAGGCCTCTTCAGCGGTTTCCGTCAGGGTGCCTCGGGCGGCTGATTTGGCCACGGCCTCAGCAACCCGGCCCTGCGCGCCGGCGGCGGATTCGTGATCGCGCTCGACGACGATCACCGTAGCGCCCTTGATCAGGAAAGCATGGGCGATGCCGGCGCCCATGCGGCCACCGCCGAGGACACCGACAACGTGCGGGATGGCGGGGGTTGCTGTCATTTTCGGGTCCTGTCTGGGTTGTCGCCGGACTGCGTGTCCTTGTCACTGCTTTTCTTGTCCAGGAACGCCTGCATGCGGTCGAACTTGGCTTGCGATTCGAAAAGCATGCCCTGGGCCAAAGTGTCGATCACGGGATGGGCTTCGGCAGGAGCATGGAACACCGACTTGGTGATCCGCACTGCCAAGGGATCCTGCCGGCCGATCCGGTCGGCGAGGTTGTGGGCTGCTTCCATCAGCACGGGGGCTTCGTGGATCTGGGTGATGAGGTTGATGCGGAGGGCTTCCTCGGCCCGGAGGACGGCACCCGCCAAGAGGATTTCCTTGGCGATCGGCTCCCCCACGAGTTCCTTGAGGCGCCAGGTGGCACCGGCCGCCGCCATGATCCCCAGTCCGGTTTCCGGGTTGCCGATGCGCAGGCCGGGCGTGCCGATGCGGAAGTCTGCTGCGTAGGCGAGTTCGGCCCCGCCGCCCAGGCAATAGCCGTCCAGGGCCGCGATGACGGGCATGGGCAGCTTCGCGATCCGGACGAAGATGGTCGAGTTGATGCCGCGCAAGGCGTCGTCGCGGCGGCGTTCCCTCAGCTGGCCGATGTCTGCGCCCGACGCAAAGACGCCTTCGACGCCGGCAATGATCAGGATTTTGGGCTCGCGTTCAAGGTAATCGCACACTTGATGGAGTTCGTCCACCATCTGCTGGTCGATCGCGTTGCGGACCTCGGGCCGGTTCAGGAGGACAACGACGCGGTCTTCCCGTTCTTCGACAAGGAGCGTGGTGAAGTCGCCCTTCAACGCCATTACATGCCTTCCAGGAGAAGGGCGGCGCCCTGCCCGACGCCGATGCACATCGTCGCGAGACCGATCTTCCGGTCGGCGGTGCCCAGCTCGCGTTCCATGCGGCCCAGCAAGGTGATCGCGATACGTGAGCCGCTGGAACCGAGCGGATGCCCCAGGGAGATCGCACCGCCGTCGAGGTTCACGATGTCCGGATCCAGGCCCAGTCGCCGCATGCTCGCGAGCGATTGTGTCGCGAAGGCTTCATTGAGTTCGACGGCGCCAACGTCGCCGACCGTGAGTCCGGAACGGCCCAGGATCTTCTGGGTGGCCGGAACAGGGCCGATGCCCATGATTTCCGGTTCACAGCCCGCCGAGCCGCCGTCGATGATGCGGGCGCGCGGGGTGAGGCCGAACTTTTCGATGGCTGCCTCGGACGCGACGATGATGGCGGACGCGCCGTCGTTGAGCGAGGAGGAGTTGCCAGCCGTGACAACAGAGCCGCCGGCGACCACCGGGCGGAGCCCGGCGAGGACCTCCATGGTGGTTCCTTCCCGTGGTCCTTCGTCGGTGTCCACCACGGATTCGCCCTTGCGGGTCTTCACTGTGACCGGCACGATCTCTTCCTTGAAGCGACCGCCGGCGATGGCAGCAAGCGCGCGTTCGTGGGAGCGGACGGCGAAGGCATCGGCGTCTTCGCGGGAGATGCCGTCCACACGGGCAACTTCCTCCGCGGTTTCGGGCATGGAATACGTCATCTTGCCCCCGCGGGACAGCTCGCCTTTGCTGAAAAGGGGGTTGGCGAAGCGCCAACCGATGGACGTGTCGAAGATCTGGCCTGGTTTGGCGAAGGCTGTAGTGGGCTTCTCCTGCACCCAGGGGGCCCGGCTCATCGATTCGACGCCGCCCGCCACCACGATGTCCGCCGCGCCGGCCTTGATCATGTGGCTGGCCATGATGATGGCGCTCATGCCTGAGGCACACAGGCGGTTGACCGTGATGCCGGGGATGTGGAGCGGAAGTCCCGCCAAGAGAGTGGCCATGCGGGCAACATTGCGGTTTTCCTCGCCGGCGCCGTTGGCGTTGCCCAGGATGACTTCATCGATCGCGTCGGGGTCGACGCCGGCACGGGCCACGGCCTCGCGGACCACGAGGGCTGCCAAGTCATCGGGCCGGACCGCGGAGAGCGCGCCGCCATACCGGCCTACAGGGGTGCGGGCACCGCCAACAAGAAAAGCCTCGACCATGGGAACATCCTTCGCGAAGGGAGCGGGGTCGGCGAATAATTTACCGACCGTTCGTTCTATAAAGATTACACGGCGCCGCCGCGCGGTCAACCGTCACCCGGTCAACCGCCCCGCGACCGGCGTTGCCCCACTCAGATCACCCGGATACCCAGATGCCCGGCCAAAAGGGGTGCCAGGAGGCTGAGCTGGTAATCGTCAATGACCACGCCGGACAAGCCGCCAAGTCCATTGATCATCCGGAAGTCCGAGCCGCGCAGGTCCACATCCTTGAGCTTGGCCCCTGTGACATCCAGCGTCCCGATGGTGCAATCCTTGAGCACGACCCGCGTCGCGGTACAAGCCCCGAGGTCGAGCTCGTTGATGATGCAGCCCGTGATCACCACATCCGTGAGCTTGGATCCACGCAGGTTCAGGAAGTCCAGCTTGCCGCCGTCGACCTTTACCGAGTGCCAGGCGCCCTCGTACATTTCCGCGGAACCCCAGCGCGGGTTGCTGATCTCCACTTCACGCCATGAGGTGCGTGCAGCGGTAAATACCGGCGCGTAGGGCTCATTCAGGATGCAGTCCCGGAAGGTCGCGCCGCGCAATTGTGCTTCGTTGAAGGAGACGCCATTGAATTCACACTCGATGAAGTCCGCTCCGCTGAGCTCCGCTCCGTCGGCCACGGCACGGGTGAGGCGGACGCCGTCGTACCGTTCCCCGCGCTGGAAGTCCGGCGCGGGCTCGTCGCGGAGTTCGTCAAGCCTGATCGGGGAAATCCGGGGTGCCGTCACCTTGGCCACTGGCGCCATCAGAGCGCCTCCGCTTTCGCCGCGATCTCGGCGAGATCCTTCGCGAGCGCCTTGCGAGTGACAATCATCCCGAGCTTTCCGAACGCAGCCATCATGACCTTGCTCAAGAAAGTCGGCTTGAGGACCTCGGCGCCGAAGAACAGCGCAAGTTCGGTCCCGCCGTCGCGCTCTTCCAGGGTGAATCGGGTGGTGTAGTCCGCACCGCCCTGCCGGGCCTTGACCGTAGTGCCGCGCGGAGGATCGCAATGGGAAACGTGCATTTCCACGGTTTCTTCCCTGCCCATCATGGCGCGGGTTTCCTTCCAGCGCGTGCCCTCACCATAAGGTCCCTCGCTGAGCATCTGAATGGCTTTGACGCCGGACAGGGTCTTGGCCGAGCCTGGGATGTCGGTGATGACGGCCCAGACTTTCTCCCGGGGCGCGTTGACGTGCTGGCTGAGCGTGGTGCTGTGGTCCATGCATCGAGCCTATCGGCGACCGCAGACAAAAACAGCCGACAAAAACAGCCGACAAGACCCTTGCGCGGTCTGGCAGGATTGCACCATGGTGCACATCGACTTGAGCACGGAAAGCGCGGCGGCCGGAGGCTCGCGGACCTTGCAGGGTTACCTTGCCGAACCGGACGGCGAGGGGCCGTTTCCCGGCGTCGTACTGATCCATGAAGCGTTCGGGCTCGACGACATGATGCGCCGGCACGCAGACCGGCTCGCCTCGGCCGGTTACTTGACGCTCGCCGTCGACCTCTATAGCGACGGCGGCGCGAGGCGCTGCCTCGTGGCGACCATGCGTTCCCTTGGGTCGGGTACGGGCCGGGCATTCACAGATGTTTCCACGGCACGCTCCTGGCTCCGAAGCGATGCCCGGTGCACAGGAAAGGTGGGGGTCATCGGATTCTGCATGGGCGGCGCCTTCGCCCTGCTCGCGGCCCACGAGGACTTCGACGCGGCCTCCGTGAACTACGGCCAGTTGCCCCGGCACCTGGAGCAGGCTTTGGAGGGCGCTTGCCCGGTGGTGGCCAATTACGGAGGCAAGGACCGGACGATGCCGGGAGCGGCCGCGAAGCTGGAGGCTGCGTTGACGAACCTCGGGATCGAGCACGACGTCAAGGAATTCCCGACTGCGGGCCACGCCTTCATGAACGACGTTCCGGTCGGGCCCCGGCCACTGCGGCCGTTGATGCGGGTGATGGGCATCAAGCCCGATCCGGCCGCGGCTCCGGAAGCGTGGCAGCGGATCGAGGACCACTTCGCGAAGTACCTGATGGACTGAGCCGGTTAAATCGATTGCTCCGTAAGTGCCGTTCTGAGCGCTCAAAATGGCAGTTACGGAGCAATCGATGGTGGGGACACTAAGCGGTGGGCCCTAGCTGAACAGCTCGCTCTTCGGTTCGTTGTTCTTGACCTTCTGCCAGCCCAGCCACAGCACCAAGGCGAAGAACGGGATGGTGGCCAGGGTCCAGAGGCCCAGGAGGAACACTTCGCCCGTGGCCTTGTCGGTCATGGTGTCCATGCCGATCAGTATGGTGATGGCCAACAGGGCGATCAGGCCAACCCAGCTGGTCCACGGCGAACCCGGCATCGGGAGGCTGGAAACGTTGCCCTTCTTCTTGCGCAGGGCGATCTGGCTCGCGAAAATCGAGCCCCACGTGAAGATGACGCCGATCGAGGCCGTATTCAGGGCGAGGTCGAAGGCGTGCGAACCGCCCAACCAGATGTTGAGCAGGATGCCCACGAGGTACACGGCGCCGATTGCCAGGATGGCCGCGTACGGCACGTGGCGGGTGGACATCTTGGTCAGCCACTTGGGGGCATGTCCATTGTTGGCCATGGTGCGGAAGATGCGGCCGATCGAGTACAGGCCCGAGTTGCATGAGGACAGCGCTGCGGTGATGACGATCATGTTCATGACGTCGCCCATCCACGGCAGGCCCATCTGGCCGAAGACCGTGACGAACGGGGAGGTTCCGGCGTGGTACTGGTCCGAAGGCAGGAGCATCGCCAGCAGCGTGACGGAACCGACGTAGAAAACCACGATGCGGATCACGACGGCGCGGATCGCCTTAGGCACTTCGCGTTCCGGGTTCTGCATCTCGCCGGCGGTAATGCCGACCAGTTCGATGGCGTTGTAAGCGAAGATCACGGCGTTCAGGACCAGGATCATCACCAGGCCGCCCTTGGGGAACATGCCGCCGTCGGCAGCGAAGAGGTTCCCCACGGATGCGTGGCCAGCGCCGACCTGCGCGTTCGTGACCACCATGAAGGTGCCCACGGCCAGGAAGATCAGGATCGCGGCGACCTTGAGGCAGGAAGCCCAGAACTCGAACTCGCCGAAGGCCTTGACGCTGAACAGGTTCACAGCCACCAGCAGCACCAGTGCGGCGATGGCGGACAGTTCAACGGGAACGTTCGGGAAGAAGAACTGGAAGTACAGGCCGATGGCAATGAGTTCGGCGATGCCCGTCATGGCCCAGTTGATGAAGTACATCCAACCGGAGAGGAAGGCACCCTTTTTGCCGAACATTTCACCGGCGTAGCTGACAAAGGAGCCGGAGGTCTGGCGGTACATGATCAGTTCGCCGAGGGCCCGCATCAGCAAGTAGGCGATGACGCCGGCAATGGCGTAGGAGAAAATGAGGGCCGGGCCGGTGGAAGCCAGGCGGCCACCCGCGCCCATGAAGAGGCCGACGCCGATCGCGCCGCCCATCGCGATCATGGTGACGTGGCGGCGGCTCAGGGTCTTCTGGTAGCCCTCGGCACTGAGGTTTTCGGAAGTTGTCGCGGTACTGGGCGCAGCCAGGGTTCCCGGCTCACGCTGAAGGTCGGTTGCGGTTTTTTGAGGCACAGCTGTTCCTTGTGGGTTGAGGAGATACCGGCCCTGGCTTCACGCGCATCGGCACAAGCAATTCGAGCTTTCACCCTGTTGGCGAGTCGAATCAATAGCGAAAACACGGAAGCGTCGAAGGTAAATCCGGCAAAGCCATCCTACCCGGTGATTTCGGCGGAGCGTGACGCGGGCAACAAACAGGGGCGTTACGCTGGACCTATGGGCACCATTCCGCCAGCCGGCAGGCTATACCGATTCACGGGCTTGGACGCTGCGACTTTCGGACTCTATGTGTCATTGGCGACCGTTCTGAGCCTCGCCACCGCACCGGTGACCACTTTCGTGCAGCACATCTTCCCCGACCCCGCCACCGCCGTCTTCGCGATCAACCTGGCTTTCTACGCTTCGGTGGGCCTGTTCGCGGCTGCGGCTGCGTGGCGCGTCATAGCCCGCGACCTCCTGATCCTGGCCACTCGTCCGTGGTTCACGCTTGCCATGATCCCGCTGTCCATCGTGGCGATGCTGGTGATCACCGCCATCCTGGTGACAGTTACCGGCGCAGCCAAGGAATCGCAGAACCAACTGGGCTTGCAGTCCTTGGTCCTGCAACTGCCGGCTTGGTTCGTCGTGCCGTTGCTGGTGGTGCTGGGTCCCTTCGTGGAGGAATACCTCTTCCGGCACCTGCTGATCGGTAAGCTGTCCCGCCGGGTCAATATTTGGCTCTGTTGCGCCCTGTCCGTGCTTTGCTTCGCGGCCATCCATGTGGTGGGACGGGAGGGCCTGGTGGTACCCGCCCTGGCCCCGTACCTCGGAATGGGCGTGGTCCTGGTGGCCGTCTACGTCTGGACGGGCAAGAACGTGATGTTCTCCTACTTCGTTCATGCCGCCAAGAACCTGTTGGCCGTCGCGCTGATCTACGCGATTCCGCCGCAACTCCTGGGCGGCTAACCAGCCCAACTAGCTCGCAGTAGATGTCGTTTTCAGGCCGCTAAACGACAACAAATGCGAGTCAGTTGGGAAACCCGGGCCGGAACTGTCCGCTAGGCACTTCCCGGGCCACGCGCCGTCGTCGTAGGTTCAGTCCATGGCACTGAACTTTCAGGTAGTGATCGACTGCAAGAATCCGCACGTTCTCGCCGATTGGTGGGCCGAGACGCTCGACTGGATCGTGGAGCCGCAGGACGAGGCCTTCATCCGGTCCATGATCGACCAAGGCTTCGCCACCGAGGACCAGACCACCACGCACAACGGCAAGCTGGTCTGGAAGGACGGCGCGGCGATTGGCCCGGCGGAAGACCACGACAAGGACACCCGCCGCCGCTTCTTGTTCCAGACCGTTCCGGAGGACAAAACCGTCAAGAACCGCGTCCACTGGGACGTTCGCCTCAACGGACAGGACAAGGACGAAGTGCGCGCCACACTGGAAGCACGTGGCGCGAAATACCTCTGGACAGCCAAACAAGGGCCGCACGAATGGCACACCATGGCGGATCCGGAAGGCAACGAGTTCTGCATCAGCTGAGGGGATTACTAGACTCTGAGGGTGAGCAACGACTTCCCCGCCAAGGTATCCGACGTCTTTGACCCGTCGCGCTGGCGCACAGTGTCCGGTTTCGACGATTTCCAGGACATGACGTACCACCGGCAGGTCGAGCGCGACGCCGACGGGAACGTGGCAAGGGACCTTCCCACGGTCCGGATCGCCTTCAACCGCCCGGAGGTCCGCAACGCCTTCCGCCCCGGCACCGTTGACGAGCTCTACCGCGCCATGGACCACGCCCGGATGACCCCGGATGTGGCCACAGTCCTCCTCACCGGAAACGGTCCCTCCCCCAAGGACGGCGGCCATTCCTTCTGTTCCGGCGGGGACCAGCGGATCCGCGGCCGCGACGGCTACCGGTACGTAGTACAGAACACAGCCGACGGGGAAACCAAGGAGAGCATCGATCCCGCCCGCGCCGGCCGCCTGCACATCCTGGAAGTCCAGCGCCTCATGCGGACCATGCCCAAGGTGGTCATCGCCGTCGTCAACGGCTGGGCCGCCGGCGGCGGACACTCGCTTCACGTCGTTTCGGACCTCACCATCGCCTCCCGCGAGCACGGCAAGTTCAAGCAGACCGACGCCACGGTGGGAAGTTTCGACGCCGGTTACGGCTCGGCGCTGCTCGCCCGCCAGATCGGGCAGAAAGCCGCCCGCGAGATCTTCTTCCTGGCACGTGAGTATTCCGCCGAGGATATGGTGCGCATGGGTGCAGTCAACGAAGCCGTAGACCATGGGCGCCTTGAGGAGGTTGCCCTGGAGTACGCCGCGGACATCGCACGCCAATCCCCGCAGGCCCTCCGCATGCTCAAGTTCGCCTTCAACCTCGCCGACGACGGCCTGGCCGGCCAGCAGGTCTTCGCCGGGGAGGCCACGCGCCTGGCCTATATGACGGACGAAGCCGTCGAGGGCAAGGAAGCCTTCCTCGAGAAGCGCGATCCGGACTGGTCCAACTTCCCGTACTACTTCTAGGACTCGCTCGTGAACATCGATCCCGTTCTCAAAGCCCTGGCTGCCGCCCTCCACGACGAGGGACCCGCCGTCGAAATCGTCATCCTGGAAGACGGCACGCCTGCCACGGTCCCCGTTGAGACACCGGGCTTCGAGGGCGCCGCGCTTGTGGTCCGCACTTCAGGTTCCACCGGGACGCCCAAGGCCACGGTGCTCACGGTCGATGAGCTCGCCGCTTCTTCCATGGCCACCGCCATAGCGCTCCGGGGCGAGGGCCAATGGCTTCTGGCTCTGCCGCTGCAATACGTTGCCGGGGCCCAGGTGCTGGTCCGCTCGCTCTTCGCCGGCACGCGTCCGTGGGCCATGGACCTTTCGAACGGTTTCACTCCGGAGGCCTTCACCGCCGCCGCTGAAGAGCTGACGGACACCATCCGCTTCACCTCCTTGGTGCCGACGCAGCTGCAGCGGCTCCTGGACTCGCCCTCGCCGCGGACCCTTGCGGTGCTTCGCCGCTTCAACGCCATCCTCCTGGGCGGTGCGCCCGCGCCGGCCGCACAGCTGGACGCCGCCAGGGAGGCCGGACTGAAGGTGGTGACCACCTATGGCTCGGCCGAGACGTGCGGCGGCTGCGTGTACGACGGAAGCCCGCTTGACGGCGTCAGGGTCATGCTCGACGACGACGGCCAGGTCCTCCTGGGCGGAGACACCGTGGCTTCCGGTTACCTCGACGCGCCCGAGGCAACTGCCGAGGCGTTTTTCGAGGCGGACGGCACCCGCTGGTACCGCACCAACGATCTCGGCGAACTCGCCCCCGACGGCACGCTCACCGTGCTGGGCCGCGCCGACGACGTCATCATCACCGGCGGCGTCAAAGCCTCCGCCGCGTTCATCCAGGCGGAGCTTGAAAAGTTCGACGGCGTCACGGCGGCTTTCGTGGCCGGGGTGCCTTCGCGTGAGTGGGGCCAGGCGGTGGCCGCCTATGTTGCCATCGAGGACAGCTCCCCGGAAAGCATCGCGGACTACAAGGCCCACTGCCAGGAATCGCTAGGGAACCTCGCTCCGAAAACGGTGCTCACGACGGATGGTCTCATCATGCTCCCCAACGGCAAACCGGACCGGCTGGCGATGATCGAGCTTCTCACCGAGGTGCATCAGGGAGAATAGACACATCCTCCCTGACCGTCATTTGCCTTCCCCAACGCGAAACAACACGAGGTACTGAACGTGGCAACAGCTGCACAATGGATTCAAGGCGCCCGCCTGCGCACCCTGCCGGCAGCAATCGCGCCGGTGCTGATCGGCACAGCGGCTGCCTATGAGCTGCAATCTTTCCGGCTCCTGAATGCCATCCTCGCCGCCCTGGTGGCGCTGCTGCTGCAGATCGGGGTCAACTACGCCAACGACTACTCGGACGGCATCCGCGGCACCGATGAGGACCGTGTGGGTCCGCTCCGGCTGGTCGGTTCCGGCGCGGCACGCCCGGACCACGTCAAATGGGCCGCCTTCGGCGCCTTCGGCCTGGCCATGATTTTCGGCCTGGTCCTGGTGATCATTACGCAGAGCTGGTGGCTGATCCTGGTGGGCCTCGGCTGCGTCCTCGCTGCCTGGGGGTACACCGGCGGCAAGAACCCGTACGGCTACCTGGGCCTTGGCGACCTGTTCGTGTTTGTCTTCTTCGGCCTGGTCGCAACGCTGGGCACCACCTACACGCAGGCCGGGCAAGTGAGCCTTCCGGCGGTTATTGGAGCGATTGGCACTGGATTGATCGCCTGTGCCCTGCTGATGGCCAACAATGTGCGGGACATCCCGACGGACATGGTGGCAGGCAAGCGGACACTGGCCGTGCGGCTGGGCGACCGCCATGCCCGCGAGAGCTACGTCCTGATGCTGGCAGTCGCGATCCTGTTGGTGGTGGTCCTCGCGCCCACCAAGCCCTGGATGCTGATAGTGCTGCTGCTGATCCCCGCTTGCCTCATGCCGGCCTGGCTCATGGTCAACGGCCGGAAGCGCAAGAGCCTCATCCCGGTGCTCAAGCAGACCGGGATGATCAACCTTGGCTATAGCGTGCTGTTCTCCCTGGGCCTCATCCTGAGCCACGGCTTCTAACGCCCGCTCACATGATGTGAGCGAGGGTTCGCCGAAAACCCCTCATAAGTGAGCGAGCGTCCTCCCCCCGAACGCCCGCTCACATATAGCCCGGTATCCCCAAACGCCCGCTCGCATATAGCCCGGTTCCCCCAAACGCCCGCTCGGCTTTGAGCTTCTAGGATTCCTTGGGTCGTCGGTCGTTCTCGACCTTTACCGCAGGGTTTTCATCAACCAGCCGGTCCTCGATCGAGGCATCTTCAATCTCCAACGCGGAGCGGATGGGCTTGGCCCGCCCGGAGAAACGTTCGCGCATGGCGGCGGTGGCGGCGTCGCGCTGCTTCTGGAAGAACAGGTAGCTGATGGCGAACGCGATGAGGCCCGCGAAGATCGCGGCCAGGAGCAAACCCGTCCGCAGGAGGGCGAAGAGGACGAAGAGCGGTACAAAGATCGCAAGCCGGATCAGGGAGTATTTGAGGAAAGCCACGGATCAAGTTTAGCCTCACAGCCTGATTGCACCCTGATCGCACAGCTATCGTTGGACGCGGCGGCGACTAGACTTGACGGTATGCTCCGCGTTGTTGCAGTAGTCGCCGTCCTTCTCGTGTTCGTCTATGGGCTGGTGGACGTCGTCCGCACCGACCGCCGATCTACCCGGGGAATTTCCAAAACCGCGTGGATCATCGTCATGATCCTGCTGCCGGTTCTCGGGGCGGTCCTCTGGTTCCTTATCGGCCGTCCCTACAACTTCCGGCCGACCGCGCAGCCCACGAGCCACCCCACCGCCCCCGACGACGACCCCGACTTTCTCCGCAACCTCGAGGTCCGCCGTCGCAACCAGGCCGAAGCCGAACGGCTGAAGAAACTCAAGGCCGAACTCGAAGCCAAGGAACGCAAGCTCAAGGGCGAATCCAAGGCCGACGACAGCGGCGACGTCAACAGCTGACGTTCCCTTCCTGACCTCCTTTAAACCAAGAACGACGGCGACACGCCCGCAAGTGCGGAGTGTCGCCGTCGTCGTTAATTCAAAAAGGGTCAGGACGGCAAGGCGCCCCTTCGGAGGGAAGCCCTACTGCGGGAGTCCCGAGTAAGAGTGCAGGCCGTTGAAGAACACGTTGACCACAGTGAAGTTGAAGATCACGCACAGGTAGCCTGCAATCGACAACCAGGCCGCGCGGGTTCCCGTCCAGCCGCGGGTGGCGCGGGCGTGCAGGTATCCGGCGTAAACCACCCAGATCACGAAGGTCCAGACTTCCTTGGTGTCCCAGCCCCAGAAGCGGCCCCAGGCTTTCTCGGCCCAGATCGCGCCGAACATGAGGGTGAAGGTCCAGCCTACGAATCCCACGGTGTTGATGCGGTAGGACAGGTTCTCCAGGCTCAACGCGTTCGGGACGAGCCGCATGAAGCCCAGTTTGTCCACGCCGGCCGCCGCCAGGGTTTTCTGCCGGTGCGATTGCAGCAACTGCAGGGCCGACATGGCGAACGTCAAGGTGAACAGGGAAGCCGACATCACGGCGATGGAGACGTGGATGACCAGCCAGTAGCTTTGGAGTGCCGGAACCAAGTGGCCCACCGGGGTCCAGTAGGTCACCGATGCTGCCACCATCATGATCACAGCGAGGCCCAGCACGAAGGTGCCGAGGAAGCGCAGGTCGCGGCGGATCAGCGAGAGCAGGAAGACCGCAACCACCAGGAAAGCACCGGTGGTCAGGAACTCGTACATGTTGCCCCACGGCACGCGGCCTGCGCCGATCGCTCGGGTGATGACTCCGGCACCATGGATTGCCACGCCGATGATCGCCACTGCCACCGCCGCGCGGGCGGGAATGCGGCGCTCGGCGGCGTATTTCATGTCACCGCCGGCGGTCTGGTTGACGGAGGTGATCGCCGACGTCGGGCGCTCAGTACGGCCGGCAGGTCCGCCGACGTCGTTTCCACCGGCACGCCCGGCCGCGACCGGAACCTTGACCTCGGCTGCCACCGAAGAGGCCGCTTTGAGGTCCACTGCCTTCAGCATTTTGCTGCTCTTGGCGAGGTCCCACGCGAAAGCGACGAACGCCACCGTGTAGGTGCCGGCCGCGAGCAGCATGAAAAGCTCGCTGTATTGGCCCATGGTTTCGTTGATGGGGAGCATTACTGGTCCTTCGAGGTTGAGGAAGAAACGGTGTCGGTGGACTGCTCCGTGGTGAGCAGCCATTCTCGTTGCAGCAGTTCGCGGATCGCGGCAGCTTCGCCGGCCAGCCTGTGGTCCTCGCCGCGGGCAAGGAGACCGTACTCCACCATTGTGCGCCCGTCGTCGTGGGTTCCGGTGCGGACCCAGACGCGGCGGCGGTTCAGGTAGAGGGAGAGAATCAGTCCGGCGACCGCCAGCAGGGCGAACACGAGCGCGGTGGCCTGGCCCGGATTGTGGTGGATGTCAACGCCAACGTACTTCTTGACGCCGTCGAAAGTGATGCTGCCCTTGCCGTTCGGAAGCTTGTAGGTGCCTCCGGGGGCGAGCGCGATGGCCTTATCGGCCATGCCGCGGCCATTGAGCGGGGTCAGCTTGGCCACGTCGAGCTCGAAGACGTTCTGCGGGGTGCCCTTGTTCAGGCCGAGGTCCCCATAGTACGAGTTGAGGTTCAACTGCGGGTTGATAAGTGAGGGATCGCCGCTGTAGGCGACCCCCTTGTCCGTGACCATCGCCGTGGGCAGGAAGAAGCCTGCGAAGCCGAGCTGATCGGGCTTGGCATCGGGAACCTTGATGACCACCGAGGAGTAGTAGTTGTCACCTTGCAGCTTGGCCACTACAGGTCCCTGCATGGCGACGTTGCCGGCGCCGTCCCGGACGGTGACCACAGGAGCGTAGCCGTTGCCTGTCAGGTAGATGCTGGTATCGCCAAGTGTCACGGGATCGTTGACCTTGAGGACCTGCTTCTTGGCTGGCGCGTCCGGGGTGTCTTTGGTGGTGACGTCGGCGGTGAAGTCGATGGGCTGGCCGAAGTGCGCCGGCGATTCGCGGTCGAACTGGACGTCGAACTTGTTCAGCTGGATGGAATACGGTTGCAGCCAGCTGCTTTGGAAGTTGGTGCCTGGGCTGAATTGGTCGTAGCCCACCAAGGTGTTCACGAAGGTATCGCCTTCTACAAGGATGCGCTGGCCGCTGTAGCCGAACAGCCCGCCGACGGCAACGGAAACCAGCACACCGATCAGCGAAGCGTGGAACACGAGGTTGCCCACTTCCTTGAGGAAGCCGCGCTCGGCACCCAGGGAAGGCATGGCGGCGTCGACGTCGCGCACCTCCACACGGTAGCCGCGCTTCTTCAGTACCGCGGCGGCGTCCGAAATGGCCTTCGACGCCGGGATCCCGGCGTCGGCGGGCAGCACAAACGTGCCGTACTCCGGGAGGCGGGAGAGACGCTTCGGGGTACGCGGCGGCTGGGAGCGCATTGCCTTGTAGTGGGCGATGGCCCGTGGCGTGACACAACCGATCAGGGAGATGAACAGAAGAATGTAGATCGCCGAGAACCAGGCAGAGGAGTACACGTCGTAGAGCTGCAGGGAATCCAGGAGCTTGCCGTAGTCCGGGTGGTCGCTGATGTATTGCGTCACGATAGAAGGGTTCGCCGGTCGCTGCGGGAACAGCGAGCCGGGAACCGCGGCGACGGCCAGGAGCAGCAGCAGGAACAGCGCAGTACGCATGCTGGTCAGCTGGGTCCAGGCCCAGCGCAGCATGCCGACGATCCCCAGGACCGGCAGTGCCGCTTCGGCCTTGGCCTTGTCGACCGCCTTGCGGTTCGCCTTGTCAGCTGCGTTGTCGGCTGCGTTGTCAGCTGCGTTGTCAGCTGGCGCTGGTTTGCTGGCGGACTTGTTGGACTTCTTTTTACCTTGCACGGGCTCGCTCATCAGATCGGCAACTTCACATCGGTTTGGAACCAGTACTGGAGCCCGGTTACCCAGGCGCCCCACACTCCCGTGGCCATCAGGATTCCCAGGAGGATCAGGATGCCCCCGCCCATCCGCTGGATCGCGAGGCGATGCTTGCGGAAGAAGGACATCACACCCATCCCGCGGCGGACTGCGAGGGCTATCAACAGGAAGGGAATGCCAAGGCCAAGACTATAGACAAACGCCAGGAGAGCTCCCTTCGCCGCGGACGATCCCCCGGAAAGGCTCAGCAACTGAACGGCGGAATAGGTGGGACCAATACAGGGCGCCCAGCCGAGTCCGAACGTGATGCCCAGCAAAGGGGCACCCCACAGCCCGGCAGGCGGCTTGGCATGGATTTTGGCGTCGCGCTGCAACCACCCGAAACCGCCCAGGAAGACGACGCCCATGATGATCACCAGAACGCCCAGCAATTGGGTGATCCACGCGTTCTGCGGCCCTGTGATGAGGGTCCCCAATTGGCCGAAGGCGCCACCGAGCAGGACAAAAATCACGGAGAATCCGAGGACGAACAGGCCGATTCCCGCGAGCATGCGCCCGCGCCTTTGCTTCTGGAGGTCGACGCCGGTCAGCCCGGTCACGTAGCCAAGGTAGCCAGGTACCAGCGGCAGGACGCACGGCGACAGGAAGGACACGAGTCCGGCCAGCAAAGCCACGGGGATGGCCAGCAGCAAGGAACCGCTCAGGATGGTCTCGGCGAAAGGACTGTTCACGCTGTCGGGGCCACCTACTCGGCAACCGCGGTGGTAATGAGTGCCTTGAGAGTGCTCTTCTCGATCTCGCCCAGGACGCGGGCGGCAACCCTGCCTTCCTTGTCCAGCACCAGCGTGGTCGGCACCGCACCCGGAGGCACAATGCCGGAGACAGACAGCAGCACGGCGCCGTCTTTGTCGTTGAAGCTGGGGTACGTGAGGTTGAACGTCTTGTCGAACGCGTCCGCCGTTGCCTTCTCGTCCCGGAGGTTCACGCCGTAGAACTGGACACCCTTGCTCTTGAACTCCTGGTGCAGTTCCTCAAGAATCGGCGCTTCAACCCGGCACGGCGCACACGCGGCGAACCAGAAGTTGAGGACGGTCACCTTGCCGAGCAGGTCCTGCGGGGTCACCGCAGTTCCGTCGAACAAAGTGCCTTTGATCCCGACGGCGGCCTTGCGGTCCGCTTTGGCGAATTCAGTCACCGAGCCGTCTCCGGCGACGTAGTTCTTGTTGTCGCCGGCTTTGGCCTGCTGGGCCAAGGCGTCTTCCTGGGCACAGGCGGACAGGCCCATGGTCAATGCAGAGAGTGCGACTCCCCCGACGGCGAGGAAGCTGCGCCGCGAAGTCAAGGCGGCATTGATCTTCTGGCCGGTGGTCTTGCGGCCGGTGGTGTTGCGTTCCATTGTCATGCTCCGGGGGTCTTCGCGGCACCGGGAAGCAACGCGGCGGCGGGTTCGCTGTACCGCACCCGCGCAACCTTGCCGTCGTCGAACACCAGCGAAGTCAGGGACGTCAGAGTGCACTCGCGCTTGCGCGGGTCGTGCCACAGCGGCCGGCCCTCGGCGCTAAGGCGCGTGGCGTAGATGGGGAGCTGGTGGCTGACGAGAATGGCTTCGGCGCCATCGCCGCCGAGTTCGATCGCTTTCAGCCGGGCATCCTCGACGGCGGCACGCATGCGGGTGACCTGGTCCTGGTAGGACTCACCCCAGGACGGACGAAGCGGGTTGCGGTACTCGACCCAGTGCTTGGGCTTGATGAATTCGGCGATGTTGGCCTTGAGCCCTTCGAAGTGGTTCTCTGCTTCGATGATCCTCGGTTCCGTGTGGATCGGGAGGTCCAACGCGTCGGAAATGGGCAGGGCGGTTTCCTGGGCGCGGGTCAATGGTGAGGAGACGAGGTGGACGATGTTCGCCCCCTGCGCGACGCGGGCAGCAAAGTGGTCCGCGAGCATCTTGGCCATCTCGCGGCCGCGTTCGGAGAGGTGGAATTCGGGCAGTCTGCCGTACAGAATCCCGTCGGGATTGTAGACCTCGCCATGGCGGAGCAGATGGACAGTTGCTTGGGGCATGTTTACCAGTTTCTCAAAGAAGGCGGGCGATCTGAAATCTTCTACGTTTCGTAGAACTGAAAGTTTCTTCAGAATGTTCCCTGAAGGTGGAATAAAAGATGCATTTGCATGTTTATACTTGACACAAGGTTCGGTTGACACTTCAACTAAGTGCGGCCGAACGCCCGATGAAGCTACGATCACACCTTCCCAAGGAGAACCCCATGACCCTTCCCGCAAACGTCACCACCGGCGTCTGGACCCTCGACAACTCCCACAGCGAGATCGGCTTTACCGTCCGCCACGCAGGCATCAGCAAGGTCCGCGGCCAGTTCACCGAGGCCGAGGCCACCCTTGAACTCGGCAGCGGCCTGACCGACTCCAAGGTCGCCGCAACCATCCAGACCGCCAGCTTCGACTCGGGCGATGCCAACCGCGACGGCCACGTCAAGGGCGAGGACTTCTTCGATGTGGAGAAGTTCCCGGAAATCACATTTGTCTCGCGCCACGTCAAGGCCAACGGCGACGGCTTCGACGTCGTGGGCGATTTGACCATCAAGGGCGTTTCCAAAGAGGTGACCATCGAGACCGAGTTCAACGGCGTGGCTGTCGACCCCTTCGGCAACACCCGCGCAGGCGTCTCGGGTGAGACCACCATCAGCCGCAAGGACTTCGGCCTGACCTGGAACGCAGTACTCGAGGCCGGCGGCGTGCTGGTCAGCGACAAGGTTGCCATCAACCTCGAACTGGCTTTCATCGCACCTGCCGCCTAATCCGCCGGATTCCCGGACTGAATGGCGCCTCCGGGGCTGCACGCGATTCCGTGTGCAGCCCCGGGGGCGCCATTTCTTTGCTTGCGGTATCACCCGCCTATTGTTCGGCGTAAAGCCGATATTTAGCGGCGAATTAGCCAAGAATTTCCTATGAATCCTTAAACCTCAGGTCTAAAGTGATGCCATGAGTAACCCAAACGAAGCTCCTCAGCCTCAGCAGCCCGGAGCCCAGCCACCGCAGCCCGGCAATGTCCCTCCTGCGGGTTACCAGACTCCGCAGGGATACCAAGCACCTCCTTCTTACCAAGCTCCTCCCTCCTACCAGCAGCCCGCCCCCGGATACCAGCAACCGGGGCAACCCGCCTACGGCATGCCAGCGGGCCCGAATACCGCCCCACCCGCAGGCCTCGGCTACGCGGCCCCGGCGCGGAACACTTTTGGACTCGACTTCAACAACATCGCGCAGCGCTTTCGGGACACCACCGGAGTGCCGCAGCAGCTGACCATCTCCTACTGGTTGTGGGTCGCGGCTGCCGCCTTGGGTATCGTTGCCAGCTTCATCAACATCTTCACGCTGCGGGGCCTCTTCGGCGAGATGATGGTGGGCCCCGGCATTGTGGGCCTGATTTTCAGCCTCGTGTTCGCAGCCCTCTACATCTTCATTGCCATTCGGCTCAAAGAGGGCTCCCGCTGGGCGCGACTTGTCCTAACCATCCTGGGCGCCTTTGCGGTAATTTCCCTGCTGGTCCAGGTGGCTACCCTTAACCTCAACTTCATTGGTTCGGCGGTCGCGGTCGCGGCTGCGGTCTTGATGTGGCTTCCGGAGTCCAGGAAGCACTTCGTATAGCGACAACGCAGCACACATAGCTGAAGGCCGCGGCAAGTCCCTGGAGGGCCCCGCGGCCTTCCCTTTGTCTTCGCACTGTTCACGGGAGATCCGCCGAAGCTTGTTTAGCGAGAATTCTTCCCGTGAATCAGCACCAGCACTGCGCCGTCGGGGTACGGTGGAATTAAGCCGAGCTGGGGGCAGGGTACGTCGCACCCGGCAGCCGTATCTGCAGTCGACACGCAAAGGAATGCCATGAGCACCCCTCCCTACCCGCCGTCCACTCCCGGCGAGAATCCCGCCCCTGAGGAGCCGAAATACGGCCAGCAAGCTCCGCAGTATGGGCAGCAGCCGCCTTACGGGCAGCCTTCCGCTCCCCAGTACGGGCAGCCTTCCGCACCCCAGTACGGGCAGCCTTCCGCACCCCAGTACGGGCAGCAGGCTCCCCAGTACGGCCAGCAGGCACCTCAGCAGCCGCAGTACGGCCAGCCTTCCGTCCCGCAGTACGGCCAGGGCGGACCGGTCACTTGGCCGAGCCAGCAGCCCGCCGCGACATCCGGAGTCCCGCAGCTGGTCAACATCTCCTTCTGGCTCATGCTTGCAGCCGGTTTGCTGACCTTGATCGGTATTCCGTTCACCATCGCTACGCTGAACTCTCCCGCGGGCAAGAGCATGATGGATCAGGCATTGGCGGGGCAGGGTGCCAACGCATCTGGCATAGACACCACCAGCTTCATCAACATTTTGGTGACCGGCCTGGTTATCTTCTCGGTGATCTTTGCCGGGCTCTACGCACTGGTCGCGTTCAATGTCCGCAAGGGGAAGAACTGGGCCCGCATCCTGGGCACGGTCTTTGCCGCAATTTCCTTGCTGGGCCTGACCCAGATCGGCATGGGCACCATCACCATCCTCTTGGGCATCGCCGCGATCGTGCTGCTGTACTTGCCGGCCTCGGCGCCGTATTTCCGGAAAGCCCAGCCATTCGCGAACCCCTACGGCCAGGCGCCTTACGGCCGCTAAGGACAGCGCATTACGGCCGCAAAACCAGACGGCGCATGGCTGCAGGGCCAATAGCTGAAAGCAAATCCACCAACGGGCGCAGACCCGGCTTGGCCTAGAGGGCCTGGCGCGGAGTCTGCGCCCGTTGTGCGTGATACGCCAGGATTTGAAGCTCAGTGGCCATGTCCACCTTGCGCAGGTTCACATACGGCGGAACCTGCAACAGCACAGGAGCAAAGCTGAGGATGCTGCGGATACCCGCGCTGATCACGCGGTCGCAGACATCCTGTGCCACTGCAGCCGGGAGGGCGAGGACAACCATGTTGGTGCCGGTCCGCTGAAGGACCGTTTCAAGATTGGCGACGTCGCTGACCCGCAGCCAGCCGACTTCGTTCCCGATGACCATGGGATCGGCGTCGAGGATCGCCACCACGTCGAAACCGCGCGATTCGAATCCTCCGTACCGTGCCAAGGCTTTGCCAAGGTTTCCGGCGCCCACAATGGCCACTTTCCAGTCGTGGGTCAGGCCAAGCGCCGCCGCGATGTGCCGGCTCAGGTACTGGACCTCGTATCCCACGCCACGCGTTCCATAGGAGCCGACGTAGGAGAGGTCTTTGCGCAAAGTGGATGAACTGACTCCCGATGCCTCGGCCAATGCCTCGGAGGAAACCCGTTCCACGCCTTCGCCCAGCAGGGAGTTCAGAGCGCGCAGGTAAAGCGTCATCCGGGCCACAGCCGCGGGCGGTATCTGCTTCGCGGCAGAGTCCTTGTCCCCGTGTACGGCTTCGGCGGACGGTTCCAGCGCAGTCACGTTCTTCTCCATTGCGTCGCTTTGTTTTCCCACTCTATTGCCAACAAAGCTCTGCACGCATGTTCAGGCGGCGATGGCCTTCTTCAGCACCCGCACCAATCGTGCCTCGTCGATTTTCCAGAAATCCCGCTGGATTCCGTCCACGAACACCACCGGGATCTCCTCGGCGTAGCGCTCGCGCAGTACCGGGTCGGTGTCGATCGACTGTTCAGTCCACGTGAGGCCAAGGCTTGAAGTCACGCGTTCGACGGCGTCACGCGCCGCGGCGCAAAGGTGGCAGTCAGCTTTGGTGAGGAGTACGACGTCGGGATTTGGCATGCTTCAACGGTATCGCTTTAGCGTCGGTACAGCCGTCGCGAACGGCAGGGGGCCGGGCGATTGACTAGACTCAAGGCATGCCCGTCGAGAAGAACGCCGTTGTGGCCACCGCGCCGGCTGCAACGCAGCAACACGGCGAAGCCGCATTCTTCGACGTCGACAACACCCTGATGAAGGGTGCCAGCCTCTTCCACGTCGCCCGGAAGATGTATGAACGCAAGGCCTTCACGCTCTCCCAAGCCGCTGGATTTGCCTGGAAGCAGTTCAAGTTCGTCCTGCGCGGCGAAAAAATGGAGGATGTCCACTCCGTCCGGGATTCCGCGCTGATCCTCGCTGCCGGTATCAAGGTGTCC
Source organism: Arthrobacter sp. NPDC080031 (assembly GCF_040702485.1). Classification (NCBI taxonomy): domain Bacteria; kingdom Bacillati; phylum Actinomycetota; class Actinomycetes; order Micrococcales; family Micrococcaceae; genus Arthrobacter; species Arthrobacter sp. NPDC080031. The sequence goes on along the minus strand of NZ_JBFBLA010000031.1, from coordinate 38,090 downwards.
GATATCAAGGAGTTGGGCGAAGAAGTCTACGACGAGATGATCGAGTCGCGGATCTGGCCCGGTACCAAGGCCCTGGCAGAGCAGCACCTTCGTGTCGGCCGGAAGGTCTGGCTCGTGACCGCCACGCCCATCGAAGTCGCCACCGTCATTTCCACACGGCTAGGCCTGACGGGCGCTTTGGGCACCGTGGGCGAAGTTGCGGACGGCGCCTACACTGGCCGGCTGGTGGGCGAGATCCTCCACGGGCCAGCCAAGGCCGTGGCGGTGCAGCGCGTAGCGGACGAAGAAGGCCTGGACCTGAAGCGCTGCTGGGCATACAGCGATTCACATAACGACATCCCGCTGCTCACTTTGGTGGGCCACCCGGTGTGCATCAACCCCGACGCCGGGCTTCGCCGCCATGCGCGGGAAAACAACTGGCCCGTTTACGACTTCCGTTCCGGCCGCCGGGCAGCCACGCTCGGCCTCAAGGCCGCGACAGTCGGTGGCGCCGTCTACGGTTTATGGCGGGGTTTCTCCAAGTTCCGCAGCCCGAGGGCCTGAGCAGGCAACCCTCGCTCACCTATAGCCGCCCCACCAGCGACGCTCGCTCACCTATAGCCGCCCCACCAGCAACGCTCGCTCACCTATAGCCGCCCCACCGGCGACGCTCGCTCACCTATAGCCGCCCCACCGGCGACGCTCGCTCACCTATAGCCGCCCCACCAGCGACCCTCGCTCACTTATGACGAAAGCCTCGAGATCCATCCCCGCGCTCGAGATGAAGGTGGTCCCCCGGCATATGGCCCATACGTGAGCGAGCGTCGTCGAAACGACCCACATACGTGAGCGAGCGTCCCCAAAACGACCACATACCTGAGCGAGCGTCTCCGGGGGATGACGCAAAAATGCCCGCCGCCTCGGGAGGCAACGGGCATTCACGCTGTAGGAAGTATCTCTACTTCTTATTGCGACGCTGGTGGCGGGTCTTACGAAGCAGTTTGCGGTGCTTCTTCTTTGCCATACGCTTGCGGCGCTTCTTAATAACTGAACCCACGTAAGTTCCTAACCAAACTAGATTGAGACTCTGTCTGCTGGGTGAGGTCCTTGAACTGAGCAACAGACTTTACAACTGACAGATTCTTACAATGACGTAAAACGTTCCTTAACAGGGTACCGCCTATCGGGGGCACCCAATGACCGCCGGCCCTTTGGGGACCAAGCTAGACTCAAGCCGTCTCCGAGTGTCCGTCGACGACCGCGCCCTTGAGGTACTGGCTCACTGCATCTTCGGGGACACGGAATGATCGTCCAAATCGGACGGCCGGCAATTCTCCCGAGTGGACCAGACGGTACACGGTCATTTTGGAAACCCGGAGGACTTCGGCAACTTCAGCCACTGTCATGAAACGCGCGTTCGAGAAGTTAGTCTCTGCGGACATTTCTCCATATTCCTTTGCTCTCAGCGGTTAGCGGCGAACCCCAGCATTCATTACCTGGTGTGCCGATGCTGAGCCATCAAACAACCATGTGCTAGATACTCTAGAGGCTGCTGGTACCAAAGTGAAAGTCTTTCGGCGAAGTGGAGGCTACGTTTCCTTTAGCTGGAGGCGGCGATCCGACGCTTGCGGGCCGAGGCTGCCAACTGGTTCAGGACCGACACCGTGACGTCCCATTCCATGCACGCGTCGGTGACGCTCTGGCCGTACACCAGCTCCTGCTCGCCAGCCGACTGCCGCTCCACATCCAGGTTCTGCGCCCCGCCGACAAGGAAGCTCTCCAGCATGACTCCGGCGATCGGCGAATCAACGTCGTCTTCCAATTGCGCACCGATTTCCAAGGCGACTTCGGCCTGGCGATGGTGGCTCTTACCGCTGTTGGCATGGCTCGCGTCAACGATCAGCCGCGGATTCAGCCCCTTCGCCCCAAGCTTCTCCGAGGCGGCAGCAACCTGGTCGGCGGCGTAGTTAGGACCCTTGCGGCCACCGCGCAGGATCACGTGCGTGTCCGGGTTGCCCGAAGTCGCCACCAGGGCGGCGCGGCCATCGCCGTCGATCCCCAGGAACGCCTGGGGTGCGGCAGAGGCACCGCAGGCATCGATCGCTACCTGGAGGTCGCCGTCGGTCCCGTTCTTGAAGCCAATCGGCATGGACAGGCCGGAGGCGAGCTGACGGTGGATCTGGCTTTCGGTGGTCCGTGCACCGATGGCGCCCCACGCCACGAGGTCGGCCATGTATTGCGGACTGATGGGCTCCAGGAACTCGGTGGCCGTCGGCAAGCCGAGTCCCGTGACTTGCTGCAGGAATCCACGCGACGCACGGAGCCCGGCCGCGATGTCATGGCTGCCGTCGAGGTGGGGATCGTTGATGAGGCCCTTCCAGCCCACCGTGGTGCGCGGCTTCTCGAAGTACGCCCGCATGACGATCAGAAGGTCTTCCTTGTGCTTCTCCGCCTGGCTGACCAGCCTGCGTGCGTATTCCAGGCCGGCCTTCGGATCGTGGATGGAGCACGGGCCCACGATCACCAGAAGGCGATCGTCCACGCCGTCCATGATGGCGCGGACCCCATCACGCCCGCGCTCGACGACGGCGGCGGACCTCGCGTCGAGCGGCAATTCGGCGCTGATTTCCTGCGGCGTGGGGAGCGGCTCGAACCGGCTGACGCGAAGGTTCGACGTCGACTGGGCGCCGGCATCCTCGACGTCGACGTTATGTGTGGTGGGCTCTGCGGCGATGCTGGTCATGAAAGGGTCCTGTTCCGAAAAGGTGCGGACCCTACTCAGAGCCCGCCTGGAAATGGCGAAGGGCAGAGAATGATCTCTGCCCTGCTGGCTCTGAAGGAAAGTTGGATGCGTGTCAGTTAGACGCGGGCCCCTCCAGAGCCAACGAAAAATACGCATACCAACGGTTAGTCATAGCCAGACCATAGCGTCAGGCTCCGGATGCCCGCAAATCGAAATGCAACGACATCAAGGGAAACCGTTTCCCCACGCACTATAAACTTCACCTCAGAACAATTGTTGGCGCCGCGTTGGAGCAGGACGGCCGCAACTCAAGGAAGGAAACCATGCCAGGCAGAAGGAACACCCGGCGGGTGGGCATCGCAGATGTGGCATCCATGGCCGGTGTTTCGCATGCCACGGTTTCCCGCGTCATGAACGGAAATACAACCGTGGACGCGGACATTGCTGCTCGCGTGCGGGCTGCCGCCTTGGAGCTGAAGTACAAGCCGAACCCGGTGGGCCGCAGCCTGGCCCTGGGGAAAACCGACACTATCGGAATCGTGGTGCCGGACCTGTCCAACCCCACGTTCCAGGCCATTCTCCGCGGACTCAGTATTGCCGCGGCCCGCGACGGCTACCGCGTGTTGATCGCGGACTCCTCCGAGGTCTCCAGCGAAGAAGCGATCCTGGCCGGGGAAGCGCGGAGGCGATGCGACGGCGTCGTTCTTTGCGCCCCCCGCATGAGCGACGCGGAACTGGAGGAACTCGCCCCCACGCTCTATCCGCTCGTCCTCATCAACCGGACCACCGAGTCGGTGCCGACTCCCAGCCTCGTGGTGGACTACGGCCAAGGCATCCAGGAGCTCGCCGCCCATCTGGTGGAGCTGGGCCATCGCAAACTGGCCTACCTGACGGGACCGGACCGCAGCGGGTCCAACGTGCAGCGCCTGCGCGGGCTTGAGAAGTTCACGGCCGAATTCCCGAACATCGAATTGCAGTTCATTCCCGGAGGCAACACGTTCGACGCCGGGTTCGAGTCAAGCGATGCGGTCGCCTCATGCGGTGCCACAGGGATACTCGTCTTCAACGACGTCGCGGCGATGGGCCTCTTGAGCGGACTAAGCCAGCGCGGGATCCGCGTGCCGGAAGACTTGTCGCTCACGGGTTTCGATGACATGCCCTTCGCCCGGTACACCATGCCTCCGCTGACCACCGCAGCCGTGCCGATCTCCGACCTCGGGGACCTTGCGTGGCGCCGCATGCGGGAGCAGATCCAGACCAACGACGCCGCCTCCCCCACGAACTACTTCCCGCCGCGGATTGAACTCAGGGGCAGCACCGGACCCGTCAAGGCCTAGGTTCCGCAGGGATCTGCCCCAGCCCTGCCTCCCGGTAGTACCCCAGTATGTGTGCGGCAACGAGGGTCGCTGCCTGTCCGCCGTCGGCGTCGTTCACCGCCGCCAAAATGGCGCGGTGCTCGGACCGCAGGCGCCGCACGGTGCTATCCCAATCCGGCAGGTTTGCCGTGAGCGCCGCGGCGTAACCCTCAATCGCTTCCCGGAGCGATCCCATGATGGTGCTCACCACCGCATTTCCGGCGGCTTCCGCCAGCGCCAGGTGGAAGGCGACGTCCAGCGCGAGGAAGTCGTCGACGGCGGAACTCGCCTCCATTTCGTCCAGGAGCCTCGCTGCTTCCCCGAGTTCGGGGGCGTCGGCCTTGGCGCGGGACACCGCCCATGATTCGAGCAGGACCCGCGTTTCCACGATGTCGGCGATCGGCAAATGCTGCGTGGCCACATGGAGGCGGAGCGCGGAGCCTAGGGCCGTGGCCGGTTCCGCGATGACCACAGTCCCGGCATCCTTGCCGGAGCCGACACCTGCCCGCACCACGCCCATGGCTTCCAGGATCCGGATGGCTTCGCGGACCGACGTCCGCGAGACTTCCAACTGCTCGGCCAGCGCACGCTCAGCGGGAAGCCGTCCACCAAGCACCAATCGTCCCTCGGACAATTGCTTTTCGATCCAACTCAGGACGAGCTCGTGCGTTCGCATGGATAAATAGTAGTTGATGTGGTCGGACCACATGGCATAGAGTGTGGTCTAACCACACCAGCACACTGGAGACAGCACCATGACGCAGACCGTCCAGCCGAGCAACGCCCCTTCCCTTGAGGCGCCCGCGAACGCCTTCGCCGCCGTCGGGCGCCCCGCAGCGCTCAAGCGCCGGGTACCCAAATACGCCGACCTGGCGCCGCTCATGAAATTCAAGAAGCCCGAGTTCAGCAACGCGGCGAAGCTGCGCCGCGCATCCACCGTTTGGGAACTGCGGGACATGGCCAAGCGACGCACTCCCCAGGCACCGTTCGACTACACGGACGGTGCAGCGGAGGCGGAAATCACGCTTCGCCGGGCCCGCCAGGCGTTCCAGGACATCGAGTTCCGGCCCGGAATCCTGCGCGACGTCTCCAGCATCGACCTCAAGACCGGGATCCTGGGCAAGGAATCCCGGCTTCCGTTCGGCATCGCTCCTACGGGATTCACCCGCATGATGCAGTCCGAGGGTGAGTACGCAGGCTCGCAGGCGGCCGAAGCAGCCGGCATTCCGTACACCCTTTCCACGATGGGCACTGCGTCCATCGAGGATGTGGCCGCCGCGGCTCCGAACGGCCGCAACTGGTTCCAGCTGTACCTCTGGACCGATCGGGACCGTTCCCTGGAACTGATCGAGCGCGCCGCCAAGGCAGGAAACGACACCCTCATGGTCACGGTGGACACCGCCGTCGCGGGCGCCCGGCTGCGGGACGTCCGGAACGGCATGACCATTCCGCCGGCACTCACCCTGAAGACGGTCCTGGATGCCTCCTACCGGCCCGCATGGTGGTTCAACTTCCTGACGCACGAGCCGCTGACCTTCGCCTCGCTCTCCCGCTACACGGGAACCGTGGCCGAGCTCATCAACTCCATGTTCGATCCCACCCTGACCTTCGAGGACCTCGACTGGCTGCGCGAAACCTGGAAGGGCAAGCTTGTAGTCAAGGGCATCCAGACGGTGGAAGACGCCCGCAAGGTGGTGGACCACGGCGCGGACGGCGTCGTGGTCTCCAACCACGGCGGGCGCCAACTGGACCGGGCACCGATTCCGCTGCACCTCGTTCCGGAGATCTCCGCGGCACTGAAAGCGGACAACAGCGACGCAGCCATCATCCTGGACACGGGGATCATGAGCGGCGCCGACATCGTCGCGGCCTTGGCCCTCGGCGCCGACTTCACGTTGATTGGCCGCGCCTACCTCTATGGGCTCATGGCCGGCGGCCGGGCAGGCGTGGACCGCACCATCCAGATCCTGGAGAAGGACATGGCCCGCACCATGGCCCTGCTCGGAGTCACCAACATCTCGGAGCTGAACCCGGACCACGTGCGCCTCCTGCAGCGCTAGGTCGGGCTGCCCAAGTAACTCGCAGTAGGTGTCGTTTTCAGCCCTCTAAACGACACCTACTGCCAGTCAGTTGGGGCATAGGACATAATTGAATTGCCCGGCGCGCCATATTCCTCCGCGGTTTCGGCACAACGATCGGCCGCGGCCTACAGGTCAGGAAACATCGGCCAGGAGCCAATCACGGCCTGACCGGGATCACCGCGGTTTGCTGCTACTTCTTCCGCCCGAACTTCGGCAGGTTGGGCAGGTTCGGCAGGTTCGCCAAGAGGTCCGCAGCCTTGGTGGCGGCACGGCCAACCGTGCGGCCGATCTGCTGCGGCCTGGTGTCGTCGGCTCCTGCAGCGGAGGCAACAGCTCCGGAGGCCGAAACGGTTTCAGGCGCGCGCTCGACGTCGGTGCTCGCCCGAGAAGCGAGCGGCTCGCCGTCGGGCTGGGTCCGCGCGGCACCCTCCTGGCCCGCCGCACCCGGCTGGCCAACCGAACGTGTGCGGGGGCTGCGTGCCGGCGTGGCGGCTTCTGCTGCAGCCTTGGCGGGTCCGACGTCGAACGTCTCCAGCCAGCTGGCAACCCCGGCGAGCGGCTTCGGGTTCAACGCGTAATAGCGTTTCTGTCCCTGTGCGCGCATGCTGACGAGATCCGCCTCGCGGAGTACCTTCAAATGCTTCGAAATGGTGGGCTGGCTCGCGGCGAGCTCCTCCACCAGTTCCCCCACAGCCTTATCCCCAGAGCGGAGGGAAACCAGAATGTCACGCCGGGTTGCCTCAGCAATGACGGCAAATACGTCGTCAGTCACCATGCCTCCCACCCTAGCGACATATACGCCAAAAGGCATCAACTATTTCGCATATGCGCGTGGCGTTGCCCTCGGCCTTGCGCCGGCTGGTCGAACACGCATCAGTCGAACCAGGGATCCAGTCCGTAGAGCGGGAAAATCTCCTTGCGGGTGGCGATGATCGTGCGGTCCACGGCATCCGCGGGATCGTACCCGACCTCCCACGAACGCCACCAGGTGTCGACGCCGTCGCCCATGAATTCCGGTACCGCTTCCCCGTACTTTTCCCGGACGTAGCTTCGGAAAGCCTCCGGGACCGGAGCCGTCAGCTGGACGGGGTGTTGGGCCACGATGCCTATCAAGTGGCTCCATGTGCGTGGCACCACTCCCGTGATGTCGTACCCCCCTCCCCCGGTGGCGATCCAACGGTTTTCGCAGAACCTGGCGGCGAGGCCCGCGACGGCGGTGGCCGCCTCGCGTTGGCCGTCCACACTCAGGTTGAGGTGAGTGAGGGGATCGAGTTTGTGGGAATCGCAGCCATGCTGGCTGACGATGACTTCCGGTTCAAACGCCTGCACGAGTTGCGGCACCACGGCATGGAACGCGCGCAACCACCCGGCGTCGCCCGTCCACGCAGGCAGTGCCACGTTGACGGCTGTGCCGAGTGCGTCCTGGCCGCCGATCTCGTTGGCGAATCCCGTTCCGGGGAACAGCGAGAGACCGCTTTCGTGCAAGGAAATCGTCAGGACCCTCGGGTCGTTCCAGAAGATGCTCTGGGTGCCGTCGCCGTGGTGGGCATCGACGTCGATGTACGCGACCCGGCGGACACCGCCGTCGAGCAGCCTCTGCACGGCGAGTGCGGCGTCGTTATAGATACAGAAACCGCTCGCACGCCCACGGGAGGCATGATGCATGCCGCCGCCGAAGTTGACGGCGCGGACCGCCGTCTCGGACAGGATCGCCTCGGCCGCGAGCAACGACCCTCCGGCGAGCCGGGCGCTGGCTTCGTGCATTCCGGCAAATGCGGGATCATCTTCGGTGCCGAGCCCGCGTTCGGGATCCGGCGTCGTCGGGTCTTCGCTCGCACGCCGCACTGCGGCGACATATTCGGCACTGTGCACTGCCTGGAGTTCGACGTCGGACGCGACCTCGGGCGCCTGGACGGACACATGCTCCAACTCGAAGAGTCCGAGCGCCGCTGCGAGCCTGGCCGTCAGTTCCAGCCGCGCGGGGGCCATCGGATGCGAGGGACCGAAATTGTATGCGGTCATGGCGGGATCCCACGCCACCGTCGTTGGCAGCGGGGACGGACGGAGGCCTGCCCAGGAAGTCATCAATGACAGGCTACCCGAGCGGCGGGAACGCACCTGCCCCGTTACGGCGGGCGATTAGTGGTTTACTACTCAGGAAAGCAGAATCAATCGACCAGAAGCGAACAGCACTGCCATGACTCAGAGCCAGTCGAGGTCCCGAGACCCGGCCAGCTGGCAAACCGTCCAGCCGGAGCGGGGAGGCCTGTGGATTTTCACGGGTATCCGCGACTTCATCGACAACATCGCCAACTCCTCACCGGCGCGATTGGCGCTCACGGCGTACGTCTTCGCGATTCTCTTCTTCACCGGCCTGCTTTCCCTGCCGGCGGCATCGGCCGACGGTGCGGTCACTCCGATCCACCAGGCCTTGTTCACCGCTGTTTCCAGCGTTTGCGTCACTGGCTTGACGGTTGTGTCGACGGCGACGCACTGGACCTTCTTCGGCCAGCTCGTGATTCTCGTGGGCATTTTCGTGGGCGGATTGGGAACCCTGACACTCGCATCCCTCCTGGCACTCATGGTCAGCAAACGGCTGGGCGTGAGGGGCAAACTCATTGCCCAGGAGGCCATGAACAACGCCGGACGCTTGGGCGAAGTGGGTACATTGTTGCGGATCGTCATCTCGACCTCCGTGACCATCGAGGCCGTCCTGGCCATCGCGATGATTCCCCGGTTCCTGACACTCGGCGAGGACTTCTGGCAGGCCGTCTGGCACGGGACCTTCTACTCGATTTCGTCCTTCAACAATGCCGGTTTCACACCCCATTCCGACGGAATCGTGCCCTACGAGACCGATCTGTGGATTCTTGTGCCTCTCATGCTTGGCGTATTCCTCGGCAGCCTCGGCTTCCCGGTGATGCTGGTGCTCCGACAGCATGGCTTCAATTGGAAGAAGTGGAGCCTCCACACCAAGCTGACCATCCAGGTTTCCCTGATCCTCCTCGTTGCCGGCGCAGCCCTCTGGGCCCTGATGGAGTGGGACAACACCAACACCATCGCCAACATGAGCGTCGGCGACAAGATCACGCATTCCATTTTCGCCTCGATCATGACGCGCTCCGGTGGCTTCAACCTGGTCGACCAGGGCCACATGGATTCAACCACCAGGCTGTTGTCTGACGCGCTCATGTTCGCCGGCGGTGGTTCGGCGTCGACGGCGGGCGGCATCAAGGTGACCACCATAGCGGTCATGTTCCTCGCCATCGTCGCTGAGGCCCGGGGCGACGACGACGTCAAGGTCTACGGCCGCACGATCCCGGAAGGCACCATGCGGGTAGCCATCTCGGTGATCGTCGCCGGTGCCACCTTGGTGTGCGCATCCGCATTCTTGCTCCTGGCCATCAGCGGCGCCAGCCTGGACCGGGTGCTCTTCGAAACCATTTCAGCCTTTGCAACCGTGGGACTCAGCACGAACCTCAGCGCCGAACTGCCGCCGTCGGGGGTCTACGTCCTCGCCGCCCTCATGTTCGCCGGCCGCATCGGCACCATAACCCTTGCCTCCGCCCTGGCCCTCCGCCAGCGCAGGCAGCTATTCCATTATCCGGAAGAGAGGCCGATCATTGGCTAATTCAACAGGCGCCCCCAACCGGCCGGCGCACAACGCGCCCGTCCTGGTGATCGGCTTGGGCCGATTCGGTGCAGCCACCGCCGAGCAGCTCGTCAAACAGGGACGCGAAGTCCTGGCCATCGAGCGGGACCGCACGCTCGTCCAGAATTGGGCTTCCGTGCTGACCCACGTAGTCGAGGCGGACGCCACCAACATCGATGCCCTCCGCCAACTCGGCGCGCAGGAATTCAGCTCTGCCGTGGTGGGTGTGGGAACGTCAATCGAGTCCTCGGTGCTCATCACGGTGAACCTCGTGGACCTGGGCATCGAACACCTTTGGGTGAAAGCGATCACGGCCTCGCACGGTAAGATCCTCACGCGCATCGGCGCCAACCATGTCATCTACCCCGAGGCCGACGCCGGCGTCCGTGCGGCACACCTGGTGTCCGGCCGCATGCTGGACTTCATCGAGTTCGACGACGATTTTGCCATCGTGAAAATGTACCCGCCCAAGGAAACCGTGGGCTTCACGCTGGATGAGTCCAAGGTCCGTTCCAAGTACGGCGTGACCATTGTCGGGGTGAAGTCCCCGGGCGAGGACTTCACCTACGCCCGGCCGGACACGAAGGTCTCCGGCCGCGACATGCTGATTGTGTCCGGGCACGTGGACCTGCTGGAACGGTTCGCGGCGCGGCCGTAACTGACCCTTGGGGCGACGCTAGGCGAGCTGCTGTGTGATTTCCGCGGCCCGGGCCGCGGCGGCCCGGGCTCCGTCGGCGATGATCGCGGGTAGGCCGCCCTCGTTGAACGCCGCAATGGCGCGTTCCGTGGTGCCGTTGGGGCTGGTCACTGCGATGCGGAGCGCAGTGGGGTCGGCTCCAGGTTCGGCAAGCATGAAACCCGCGCCTGCCACGGTCTCGCGGGAAATCATGAGGGAGAGCTCAGGGTCAAGGCCAAGTTCGACGCCGGCGGCCGCCATGGCTTCGGCAAGGTAGAACGCGTACGCCGGCCCCGAGCCGCTGATGGCGGACAGCGCATCGACCTGTTCCTCGGGGATTTCCACGACGGTGCCTGCGGCGGCGAGGATGTCCTTGGCCTGCTGGAGCTGCTCGGGCGTGCAGTTGGTTCCGGGCGAAACTGAGACCACCCCGCGGCCGAGCTTGGCAGGCGTGTTGGGCATCGTGCGAATGACAGGCTGGCCAGCCGGCAGGGCAGCTTCCAGCTGGGCGATGGACACGGCTGCGGCAACGCTGATCACAATGGTGTTCTTGGCAAGCGACGGCGAGATCTCCCGGGCGAGATCGGCAATGCCCACAGGCTTGACACCCAGGATGACAACCGAAGCGCCCTTCGTGGCCAGCTTGTTGTTGTCTGGTTCCTCGGCTCCGGCGATGGTCATCACATGGTGGCGCTGAGCAAGTTCGGCGGCGCGTTCTGCTCGACGTACCGTGGCGACGACGTCAGAGGGATCCGTGCCGGCGGCCAACAGGCCACCCAGGATGGCCTCGTTCATGGACCCACAGCCAAGGAATGCGATTCGGTTGCTCATGGCTCCATAATGCCAGTTCAGCTGCGCCGCTGCCGAACCAGTTGCGGGGTTCTCCGGAGGGCCTAGGATTCCCAGCTAGTTCCCAAGGTTATTGCAGGCTGCACCCAATATCGCTGCGTAACTTAGTAGTTACCTCATTGAGGGTGCGAGTGATGAGGCGGGCATGGGGATGTCCGCCACAAGCACCGGTGGTCGAACGGGTTTCCCCCCATTTTCCCGTATCGGCCGCCGGTGCTTTCTCGTTTAAGGAACCTAGATCTCGAAGGCTCCCACGAGCGGCGCCCCCAAGTGCTGGCGCGCGAAGCGCAGCGTTTCGGCGAGCCACTCCTCGCGTTCACCAGCAGCTTTGGCCTTGCGCGTTGAGATCTCCGCAACCACCGTGCCCTCGAATCCGTTGGACGCGAGATACTGCAGCGCCTCGGCGCACTGTTGGGTCCCGTAACCGGGGATCAAGTGTTCGTCCTTGCCCGAGCCCGAACCGTCCGTGAGGTGGACGTGACGCAGCTTGCTCCCGAGCGCCCGTATCGCCTCAAGGCTGTTTGCCCCCGCGGTGGCCGCGTGCGAGAAGTCCCAGGTGACGTCGTCGTAATCCTGCCCCATCGGATCCCAGTGCGGGAGGTAAGCGAGCGCCTCCCGGCCGCGCACTCGCCACGGATACATGTTCTCTACCGCGATGTGCACTTGGTACATCGCGGCGATCTCGCGCACGCCGGCAGCGAAGTTCTCCGCATAGTTCGACTGCCACCGGAACGGCGGATGGACCACCACGGTGTTGCAGCCGACCTCGCGCGCCATCTGGCAGGACATCTCGATCTTGTTCCATGCCGGCCCCCAAACCTGCTGGGTCAGCAGCAGGGTGGGCGCGTGGATGGAGACGATCTGCTGGTCGTAGCGATGGCTTAGCTGGATGAGGGCATCCGGGTTCTGGCTGGTGGCGTTGTTGGTCACCATCACCTCGACACCGTCGTACCCCAGGTCCTGGGCCACGGCAAAGGCGTCATGGACGCTGAGCGGATAGACAGAAGCGCTCGATAGCGCCACCGGGATCCTCGGCGTGTCTTCTTCGGAGTGCTCGACGTCGGTGCTCATGTTAGTTGGCCTGCCTCCCGGCGATGGGAATTGGTGTAGATACTGCCGCGGGCGCGGCCGTTTCGGTGTTGGCGCCCAGGCGTCGTACCGGTACCGTACCTCCGAGCCCCACATGCGGGGCCGGAGCAAGCGGGCCGTCGAAGATCAGCTGGTCGAGCCGGCGCAGGATCAATCCCTCGCGCAATGCCCAAGGGCAGATCTCCATGCTGGGAAACTCGAACATTTCCAATGCGGCCTCGGCCACGAGGGCACCCGCAAGGATCTGGGCTGCCCGCGCATCCGAGACGCCCGGGAGGTACAGCCGGTCCTCGACGGTCATGGCCGAAATCCGCTGCGCCCAGAGTCCCAGGTCCGTGGCATGGAGTTCGCGCTTGACATAAGGGCCGGCTCCGCTGGGGGCCGCGCCTGCGATGCGTGCGAGCGAACGGAAGGTCTTGGAGGTTCCTGCCACCAGGTTGGCGCGGCCCAATTGCTTGAACTCACGCACGACGGGCTTGAGCGTGTGGCGGATGTACTTGCGCAGCTCTTTGACGCTCTTGGCCGTGGGCGGGTCATTGTGGAGCCAGTCCCTGGTCAAGCGGCTGGCGCCAAGCGGTACTGACACCGCCAGCTCGGGCAGTTCGTCCTGGCCGAACGCCATTTCGAAGGAGCCTCCGCCGATGTCCAGGTCCAGGATCGGCCCGGCCCCCCAGCCGTACCAGCGTCGCACCGCGAAGAACGTCATGGAGGCCTCTTCGCTGCCGGTCAGTTCCTGCAGGGTCACGGTGGTTTCGTGCTTCACCCGGGCGAGGACTTCGATGCCGTTGGTGGCTTCGCGGATGGCCGAAGTACAAAAAGCCAGGAGGTCCTCGGCCTTGTGGCGGGCCGCGAACTCCCACGCTTCGAGGACGAACTCGATCAACTCGTGTTGTCCGGCGTCGTTGATGTTACCTTCGGCGTCCAGGAACTGAACCAGCGAAAGTGGTCGCTTGTGGGAGGCAAACGCGACCGGGCGTGCGCCCGGATGCGCGTCCACCAAAAGCAAATGGACGGTGTTGGAACCGATGTCTAGGACGCCAAGACGCATTCTGCCATTATTCCCCGATTCGAAGCGTGTGAAGCAAGTACGACCGCCGATTCGTACCGGCAGCTAGTCAATTAGTCTTGGGGTCCGTCGGTGTCTGCTTCTTCGGCCGCACCTGCGGTCGGGGAGGCAGCTTCGGCGGCCGGCTCGGCGCGGGTGAAGTCGCGGCGGACGTTGGCGATGCCTTCCGGGCCCATCTCGAAGCCGTGCTCGCTGCCGGGGTTGATCACCAGGCCCAGCTCGTCGCCGATGCTGTCCAGGATCGCAGAACCGTGGGTGCCCAGGACGTTGGGCGCGGCCTCGAGGAAGTGTGATTCCACGCGGCTTGGATGGCTGAACACCGCGAGGACAGGCTGGCCCTCCGAGTTGGCGAGGACAAGTGGCTCCACGGCGGCGTCAGGCTTATCCAAGGAGTCCGCGCTCAGGATGTAGACCTCGTTGTTCAGGAAGGCCAGGATGACGTCCACCGGGTTCGCGTCGGGTTGCCCGGCCTTTGCGAGCTTGGATTCGAGGTCGTTCAAAGGCAGGGATTCCGGGGCTGCAGGCTGATCTGTCATGGTTCCACTCGATCACGGTTCCCCTGCTCGAAGCAATTCCCGGTCCGCCCGGTCCCCACTCCCGGTCCGCCCGGTCCCCGCTCCCGGCCCGCCCGCCCGCCGAGATCGTGGGTGCGGGCCGGGGGCTGCGTTCCGGAACGTAGTCCTCGGCCCGGGCCCACGATCTCAGCCCCGGAGAAGCCTGAGCAAACGTACTTTCAGGCCGCGTTCGTCGAAGAGGTCCTTCCAATCAATGCGCAGGATCCGCCAGCCCTGCTCAGTCAGCAGCTTCTCCCTTTGCCGTTCTTCGAAGATCACTTCCGCAGTTGGCTTGTAGTCGAAGTATTTTGCCTTGCCGTCGAATTCGAGCGCAGCCCGAAGGTGCGGCCATGCGAAGTCGAACCGGTAAGCGCCACGAGGTGTCCGAACCCGCAACTGGAGCACGGGATCCGGGAATCCGAGCTTAGCGATCGCGTCGCGGGTCAATGTCTCCCCTGGGGATTCGGACAATGGGTTCGCGAAGGCCAGGGCTTTTCGGAACGCCGTGACTCCCCGGGCACCGACCAGATTGGCGCACGCTGACTCCAACCACGCGCGATTGCATCCGCGCCTCAAACCGTGGTCCAAGAGAATCAGGCCCTGCCGATAGTTCAGTATCTGCGCGCAGTCCAGAACGGTCCGGTCAAGTGATGTCACCGGAAGTCCATCAATCTCGATCCGTTGCCCGGGGAGGAGGAGACCTGAATGAGCCCTGACGTCTGCAGCATGGGATCCACTAGCTGCGTGGTAGGGAATGATGACGTGGATCAACTGATCAGCCCTCCACAAGTACAAACGGTGCAGACGTGCGGCGGAGGTGTGGCTGAAGGTCAACCCGTCCGCCGTAACGCGGAGAGTCCGGTGGCAATACGCCGCCAACTGACCGCGTTCCCGGCCATCGTCCGAAAGCCCATTCCAGAAGCTGCCACGGACCAGGACGCCTGTGCGGACCCTCACCAGTGAGCCGGAGCGGAGGTGCGCATTGATCCATCGCTTGCTCAATCCTTGGGACAGCAATTCCTCTGTCCTCCACATGTTTCCATGCAGGGGAAGCAAGGGCGCTCCCGAGCTTGTGAGCGCTGGGACGCCCGCGCGTGCCGGACGCGCGGGCGCTGAAGCCATAGGGGCTTTCGCCGGTTCCAACCGATCCCAAATTTCCGCTAGTGGGTCCACCGGGACAACAGAGTCAATGTTTCCGTAACTGTTCACTGCTCAAGCTTCGGCGAACAGCGGAGCGCGCAGAAGCAGTCAATCGAGCTATGTGGAAACCCGGGAAACGCCTAACAATCCGACCAGCAGTCCGGACGGGAGTGATCCGGCAGCGTGCGTCTAAGCGAGGAACGAGCGAGCACGCAGAGGATTGCTCCCGTCCGGAGCGGCGACGGAACTACTTCTTCGCCGCAGCCTTCCTCGCTGGCGCCTTGCGGGCCGTGGCGGTCCGCTTGACGGGGCCTTTGGCGCGTTTCTCGGCAAGCAGCTCGATTGCCTGCTCCCGGGTCAGCTCCTCCAAGGACGTGGCCCGCGGGACGGTGATGTTGGTGACTCCGTCGGTGATGTACGGGCCGAAACGGCCTTCCTTCACCACGATGTTCTTCTCCGAAACAGGGTCCGGACCGAACTCGGCCAGGGGCGGCACGGAAGCACGGGCACCACGCTGCTTCGGCTGGGAGTAGATCTCCAGTGCCTGTTCCAGGGTGATCGTGAAAATCTCTTCCTCGGATCCGATGGACCGTGAGTCCGTGCCCTTCTTCAAGTAAGGCCCAAAGCGGCCGTTCTGCACCGTGATGGGGTTGCCCTCGGCGTCCTCGCCGAGGACGCGGGGCAGGCTCATGAGCTGAATGGCTTCATCGAGGGTGATCGTGTCAACGGACATTGACTTGAAAAGCGAGCCTGTGCGCGGCTTGGCCTTGACCGGCTTCTTCGGCGGCTTGGGTTTGCCGTTCTTGTAGTATTCCACCGGCTGGTTTGCCAGCTGCTCTTCCGTCATCTCAGGGATGATCTCGGTGACATAGGCACCGTAGCGGCCGTTCTTGGCCACGATGGTGTGCCCGGTGTGCGGGTCCGTGCCCAGGACACGTTCCTCGGGGGCAGCCGTTTCCATGAGCTCCACGGCCTTGGCCGCGGTGAGCTCGTCCGGAGCGAGGTCCTCGGGGACGTTGGCACGCGCCGCTTCCACGACTTCGCCTGTTTTGGGGTCGACGGTGGGGATCGAGCTTTCCAGGTACGGGCCGAACTTGCCGACGCGCAGCGTGATGCCCTCGGCGATCGGCACCGAGTTGATCTCGCGTGCATCGATTTCACCGAGGTTGTTGACGATGCTCAGCAGGCCGGGATCGGCGTCTTCACCGTAGTAGAAGTGCTTGAGCCAGGCGGCGCCGACAGCCTGCCCGTTGGCGATCTTGTCCAGATCGCCTTCCATGTCGGCCGTGAATTCGTAGTCCACGTAGTCGGTGAAGTGCTGCTCCAGCAGGCGGATCACCGAGAAGGCGATCCAGCTGGGGACCAGCGCAGACCCCTGCTTCCGGACGTAGCCGCGGTCCTGGATGGTGGAGATCGTGGACGCGTAGGTGGACGGACGGCCAATGCCGCGCTTTTCCAGTTCCGCGGTCAGCGATGCTTCCGTGTAACGCGGCGGGGGCGAAGTCTCGTGGCCAACAGCAACAATTTCCGAAGCCGTGAGGGAATCGTCCTTTGCCACGTTGGGCAGGCGCCGGGCTTCGTCGGAATCGTCGTCGCCGCGGCTCTCGTCCTTGCCTTCTTCGTAGGCCGCGAGGAAGCCCGGGAAGGTGATGACGGTTCCGGATGCCGAGAATTCGGCGTCGCGCCCATCGGCAGCCACCGCACCGAGGCGAATCGTGGCGGTGGAGCCCTTGGCGTCAGCCATCTGGGAGGCAATGGTGCGCTTCCAGATGAGTTCGTAGAGGCGGAATGCGTCCCCGCTCAGATGGTTGGCCACCTGGGCCGGGGTCCGGAAGGAGTCACCCGCGGGTCGGATGGCTTCGTGGGCTTCCTGTGCGTTGGCTGCCTTGTTGGCGTAGACGCGGGGAGACTGCGGCACGTACTCGGGACCGTACAGCTCGGACGCCTGGCGGCGTGCGGCCGTCAGTGCTTCGTCGCTCAATGCGGACGAGTCTGTACGCATATAGGTGATGTAGCCGTTTTCATACAGGCGCTGGGCGATCTGCATGGTGCTCTTGGAGGAGAAGCGCAGCTTGCGGCCGGCTTCCTGCTGAAGGGTCGACGTCGTGAACGGCGCCGCGGGACGGCGGGTGTACGGCTTCGTGTCGACTGAGCGGACGCGGAAGTCCGCGTTCTCCAGCCCGGCGGCCAACGACGTCGCGAGCTCCTCGTTGAGGTGGACCACGTTCGCGGAGGTGAGGACGCCGTCGTCGTTGAAGTCACGGCCGCTGGCTACCTTCGCGCCGTCCACGGCAGCGAGCTTCGCTTTGAAAGTCGCGGAGCCGGTGCCGAACTGACCGGTCAGGTCCCAGTACGAAGCGGACTTGAACGCCATGCGTTCGCGTTCGCGGTCGACCACCATACGGGTCACGACCGACTGCACCCGGCCGGCGGACAGGCCACGGGCAACCTTGCGCCACAGCACCGGGGAGATTTCGTAACCGTACAGTCGGTCCAGGATGCGGCGCGTTTCCTGGGCGTCGACGAGGGCGCTGTCGACGTCGCGCAGGTTGTCCATGGCGCGGTGGATTGCTTCCTTGGTGATTTCACCGAAAGTCATGCGGTAGACGGGAACCTTCGGTTTCAGGACCTCCAGGAGGTGCCACGCGATGGCCTCGCCCTCGCGGTCCCCATCGGTTGCGAGATAGAGCGCGTCAGCGTCTTTCAGCTGGGCCTTGAGCTCAGCAACCTTTTTCTTCTTGTCCGGGGACACCACGTAATACGGTTTGAAGTCGTTTTCGATGTCGACGGCGAACTTGCCCACCGAGGTCTTCTTCAGTTCTGCAGGGAGGTCCGAGGGCTGCGGGAGGTCGCGGATGTGACCGATCGAGGCCTCGACAATGAAGCCTTCGCCCAGGTACTTGGCGATGGTCTTGCTCTTGGCCGGAGACTCCACGATCACGAGTTTCTTGCCGGTTTTTGCCTTGCTGGGCACGGTTCTCCTACAGAAAAATGAATTGCTTGGGCTCGTGCCCATATTGGCCTAGTTCACCATATTTTGCAGAATCGTGCGTTTTCATGTGCACAAGTGC
The DNA here is from genome assembly GCF_040702485.1 of Arthrobacter sp. NPDC080031. Taxonomy (NCBI): domain Bacteria; kingdom Bacillati; phylum Actinomycetota; class Actinomycetes; order Micrococcales; family Micrococcaceae; genus Arthrobacter; species Arthrobacter sp. NPDC080031. Next base: position 19,835 of record NZ_JBFBLA010000031.1, on the reverse strand, counting down.
TGTGGAGGAACAGTGAGCCTTGGGCCCACGCCGCCAGGGTTCCCTGGCCGAGCTTGCGAGGTTAGGGTGGCGGTGGGGACTAGCTTGAAGACGGCGTCCGGTCGTCCGGAATCATCGACCACATCGTAGCGATTCGCACCGCTCCCTCGGGAATCCGCGTGGGATCTTCGAGTTCATATGACCTGATGAGGTCCTGGAATTTGGCCTTGAGATCCGTCCGCTGTTCCGGAGTCAAGTAAAGCAGATCGCTCGATAACACCATGGCCGCTGCCTCGTTCGCGGCCTCGCCGCGCTGACGCCGCTCGCCACGGGCCCGGGTGAATGCGGTCGCCCGACGCCTGAAGGCGTCCAGTTCGAGTTCGACGACGGCGATCTCCGGGCTGGGAGCGTTGCCGCCGGATTTGATGGTGAAGTCCGAACCCGCGGCCTTCCAACGGCGTTCGCGCGCGTCGCCCTCGTTGTCCGCGGCAGTCACGATCCCCCATTTCTGGAGGGCCCTCAGGTGGTAGCTCATGGCGCTCGGGGTGAGCCCGGTCTGCGCGGCGAGCTCCGTCGCCGTACGGCTCAGCTGTGTGGAATACAGCTCCGAGATGACCTCCAGCCGGGCGGCATGCGCAAGCGCACGGATCGCTTTGGGGTCGGTGATCTCCACCGTCTTCTCGGGCCGTTTCCGGCGCTTCGGGGATGCCAGCCCTGTCGATACCCCGTTGTCTTCATTCACCGGAACAGTTTATCCGCCGGTGCCGCCGCATTTGTCCTATGCCGCGGGAAGCAGGAAGCCATCGCGGACCAGGTTCCCCACGTCGGAGAGCAACCCGGCGCGGAAGGCGTCGTCGTCGAAGTCGTCCCCTCCACCCAAGAGGGCGGCCAAGGCGCCGATCAGCTGGTGGACGGACAGCTCGCCGTCACATGCCGACACGAAGCCGGCAAGCTCGGTGCTCAGCAGATTCGTCCGGCGCAGCCCCGCGCCCTGGCGCAGCAGGATGACGCCGGGGTGTTCGGCGCCGGGCCGCTGGTGGCGTTCCTCGGTCACGTCCTCAGCCACCACCAGGTGGGCGTCGGAGAGCTCGTGGGTGCCCAGCCAGTCGGCGCGTTCGACGGCGGCGGCAAGGTGCGGACCGATCGGCTGCTCGATGGGGTACGTGATTTCCTCGAAACGGGCGGGTGCAGCTCTCGCAGTCAACGGCCGCCGCAGCCAGATCATTCCGAATCCAATGGCCTCCACGTTGCGGGATGCGAAATCCTCCAGGTAGGCGGCGTAGGCGTCGCGGTAGAGCTCGCGGTCGCGGCCCTCGGAGGCGTCCTGCAACCAGGTCTCCGCGTACAGCTCAGGACTCACCTGTTCCCGCTGAATGAACCACGCCTCCGTGCCGGACCCTGCGAGCCACGACGCGGGCCGCTCGCTCCAGCCGCTGCCCGCAGGGATCTCCCAGTTGCCGAGCATTTGCGCCGTGCCGCCGGGCGCGAGGACGTCGGGCAGCGTGCGGACGAGGTTGGCGACGATGTCGTCGCCGGGCAGCCCGCCGTCGCGGTAGGTGAACTGCTCCGAAGAGTGCTCGCCGGCACGTCGCGGCGTAATGACGAAAGGTGGGTTGGACACCACCAGATCGAAAGTCTCACCGGCCACTGGTTCCAGGAGCGAGCCCAGCCGCAAGCTCACCCGCGACTCGAGATCAGCGGGGTCAAGGTGCAGGGCCTCCGCGTTGAGCATCAGATTAAAGCGGGTGAACGCGAGGGCCCGTTCGGAGATATCCGTGGCCGTGACGTGCTCGCAGTGGTGCAGGAGATGGAAAGTCTGGATTCCACAGCCCGTCCCGAGGTCAAGGGCGCGCTTCGAGTGCCGGCGGATGGTGGTCTGGACAAGCGTGGTGGAGGCCTGCCCGATGCCCAGCACATGGTCATGCCGGAGCACGCCGGGCTGCTGGTGGGCGGCGAGATCGCTGGAAACCCACAGTTCGGCGCCGCCGCTGCCGCTGTTGCCCGCTCCGGAGTCGCCGTCCCAACCGTACGGCCGCAAGTCCACTTTGGCAGCGACAGCGCCGCCGTCGTTCTTCTCCACCAAGCCAAGCTCCATCAGGCCCGAGGTGCGGACGCGCGGCAGGGCGGCGTCGAGGTCGCCTTCGGTTTGCGGGACAGCGAGAAGCCACAAGCGCACGACGACGGCGAGCGCGGCTTTCGCGCGGTCCGTCGCCGGGTCTGCCGTTAGGGCAGCCGGTTCGGTGACGATGAGCGCAGGGATGAGTTGATCCCGGGCGAGGGCCGCGTGGGCGGACTCCCCGAGAAGTCCTGCCACTCCGTCCACGGTGTAGCCAACGTTGCGCAGGTCGTCGGCGAGCGCCGTGAGCATCTCGGGACGGTCACTGCGGGGAGCATCGAGGTCGGCCGGGGTGGTACCAAAGATGGCGGGCGTTGCGGGATCAGTCACCGTGCAAGTCTATTGGGGGCTGCGGCGGGCGGGGTCTCGCTGGTTCCTGCGTCGGTGTCGGTGGCTGGGTCGGCCGGGAGGCTGCGTCGGCCGGGAGGCGTTCGAGCAGGTAGCGTTGAATCATGGCATTTCACCCTTCCACTTGGCGTCGCGCTGCACTTTTGGTCATTGGCGCGGCCACCCTGGCGATGACGGCGTGCTCCTCCGGGGGGTCTGTCTCCAACGCCGACATCCCCGCGTGGAAGGCGACCACCATGCCCTCGGCAGCCGGGGTCGTCGTGGAGGACTCCGGGAAAATCCCGAACCGCGACCCCCTGGTCAAGAACTTCGCCGGCGTCGCTGCGGGGAGCTACGTCTTGACTGTTGCCTGCGACGGCGGCGGTAAGGCATTCCTCGACGTTTCCTCGGGCGGTACGCGGATCACCGAGGCCGGGGCTGCATGCAATGGCAGCCGGGAAACGTCCCGCATCAAGATTCCATCGACCGGTCCCCTGAGCATCAGCGCCAGCAGCGTCGATGCGCCGGTGATCTACGCGTACCAACTGGTACCGGCTTCGTAACCGCCCCTCGTTTCCGGACAACGGCGCGGCGTAGAGTCGGATCATGGGGTGGGTAGGCGCCCTGAAGGTACCGACGATGCGGTTGGCGATTCCCGCCGTCGTGCTGTGCAGTGTGCTCGCGTGCGGCACCGTGGCGTCGTGCGAATACACGTACGACGACGGCCGTGCGCCGGTGAGCAGTCCGCCGTCGCCGGCCATCACGGATCCGGTACTGACCCGGGACCCTGCCTTGGGACAAACCGTCGCGGGCGATGCGCTGAAGGCCTGGGCACAGGACGCGCTTCCGGACGTGAACGGGCTGTCCTTCTATAGCAGCTTCGGCCTGTTGTCCGCCGGAGAATCCCGCGACGAAGAGACCACCCAGCTTCCCGCGGGCAAGTACTCGGTGACGCTGGCGTGCCGAGGTGCCCGCAGCGCCGAATTCACCGTGCGAAACGGGAGCGAAATCCTCGTCGCGCTGATGCTGCGGTGCGGCACCACACGGGTCAAGGTCCTGCAGCTGGAGACGGACGCCGTCCTGGGTATCACGATCACCGCCAATGCACCCGCGAACTTCGCGTACCGCATGAGCCGGATCTAATGACCGGACCTAAGCTGCGCAGCCTTCCGGGCAACGCAACGTTTCCGGGCTCGAGGCACATTCGGCGCAATAAAGCGTGAGGTTGCGGCAGCTCAGATTGGAGCAATTTTCAAACTTGTTGGTGGGTGCCTGGCAACGGACGCATTGGCCGATGGTCTTGGCTTCCTCACTGAATTCCATGTGCATGCGCTTGTCGAAAACGTACAAGGAGCCTTCCCACAGGCCCTGGTCCTTGTAGGTTTCGCCGTAGCGGACAATTCCGCCGTCGAGTTGGTAAACCTCCTTGAAACCGCGGTTCACCATGAGGCTGGAAAGGACTTCGCAACGGATTCCGCCGGTGCAGTAGGTGACAACAGGCTGGTCCTTGAGGTCGTCGTATTTTCCCGAGTCGAGTTCCTTAATGAAGTCGTGGGTCGTGGCGACGTCGGGAACAATTGCGTCCTTGAACTTGCCGATCTGGGCTTCGAAGGCGTTGCGTCCGTCGAAGAACTTCACATTCTGTCCGCCCGCCTTCTTTTCCTCCAGAAGTGCGTGAAGCTCTTCAGGCTGAAGGTGTATGCCGCCGCCGACCACGCCGTTCTCATCCACCTTCAGTTCGCCGGGGGCGCCGAAGGACACGATCTCATCGCGAACCTTGACGCTGAGCCTCGGAAAGTCGTCGGCGCCGCCTTCGGACCATTTGAAGTCGATACTGTGGAAGCCCTTGTATTCCTTGGTGGTCTTCACATACTGCTTGACGTTGTTCAGCTCCCCGCCAACCGTGGCGTTGATGCCGTCCTTTGAAATAAGGATGCGTCCGGTCAAGCCGAGCTTCTCGCACAGGGCGCGCTGCCAGAGCCGGACGGCGTCCGGGTCCGCGATCGGAGTAAAGCCATAGAAGAGCACAATTCTGTTTAAAGCCACGTATTTAAGGGTACTTGCTGGCCCCAAACCCATGTGTCGGGCTGTCATCGGGCTGCCCTAAGTGTTAATGGAGCTGTTACTGACGGCCCCTGTTGATTCCCAGACCGCTGGCATAGTCTCTCTACATGAGTCACGACGCCTTGGTTGAAGACATCGCTGAGCTGCTCGAAGTCTGGGTAGCTGGCTGGTCCGGGTCCCGAAGCTACGAAACGCGCAAGGAAGGCCGCTTCCCGGCAGCCCTGCGTGCGGACAAAACCGGCGACTGGGAATTCTTTGCGCACGACCCGTCGAATGCAGAGTTCGCCGAGCTGGCAGCCAAGACCGCCCAGGCGGACACTCGTATCCTGACGATCCTCACCAACGACGTCGCGCGCTACACCCAGTTGGCTCGCGAGAACGGACTGTACGTCACTTCGGATTCCCAGACCATGATGATCGTGGACATGGGGACGCAGGATGCCGAAGATCCTTGGCTCTCGGATGACGACCTCAAGCTCACGACTTCCGAAAGCAAAGGGGTCCATTACGCGGTGGTCCATGCCGGTGAAAAGGTGGCGGCCAGCGGCCAGGTGTTCGTGGTCAGGCAGACGGCGGTCTTCGACAAGATCGTCACCGAGCCCAACTACCAGCGCCGGGGACTGGGAAGTTTCATCATGAAAGCCCTAGCCGCGCAGGCATTTCAACACGATGTTGAAAGCGGCCTCCTCCTGGCTTCCTTGGACGGACAACATCTCTACTCCCACCTTGGCTGGAAGCACGTGTGCCAGGTACTCATGATGTCCACCAAACGGGTCGACGAGACTGACCTGTCGGTCGCGTAGCCGGCTTTCCTGTGGCGTAGCCGGCCTGCGGCGCCGCCGGCCTTCGGCGCCGAAAGCTGCCGGCAGGGGGTCCGCAGCGCGTCCGGTAACAAGTCCGCGGCTGTACCGACAACCGTTGGCTTCCGGTGCGATGACAGAATGTTCAAGTGAAGGCAACTGAATCGATGATCTCCCTTCTGGGCCGGAGCCCGGACCCGGAGCAGTTGCGACATGTCCGCACTATTCCGGCACGCCAGCCCGTCCATGAGTCATGGCCGGGCTGGGCCCATCCCGACGTGGTTGCCGCCTACGGGGCCTTGGGCATCCACGAACCGTACCGGCACCAGATCGAAGCAGCCGAGCTCGCCCACTCGGGCCACAACGTCGTCATTGCGACGGGGACCGCGTCCGGCAAGTCACTTGCCTATCAGCTGCCTGCCCTCGACGCGATCCATCGTTCGGAGCTGCGGGTGCTGTCCGAGCCGGGCAAAATCCACGACGACGGTGCCGTCACCCTGTACCTCTCCCCCACCAAGGCACTTGCCGCCGACCAGCTGGCAGCGATCCGCGCACTCAAGCTGCCAACGGTCCGGGCGGAAACGTACGACGGCGATACCGAGCAGTCCCAGCGCCGCTGGATCCGCGATCACGCCAACTTCATCCTCGCCAATCCCGACATGCTGCACTTCGGGATCCTGCCCAACCACACATGGTGGGCCCGCTTTTTCCGCAGGCTGCGGTACGTCATCGTGGACGAGGCTCACAGCTACCGCGGGGTGTTCGGGTCCCACGTCGCCAACCTCATGCGCAGGCTCCGGCGGATCTGCGCCTACTACGGTGCCGGCACCTCCTTTCCTGAACCGGTATTCATTGCGGCGTCGGCGACAGCGTCGGACCCCGGCACATCCTTTTCCCGGCTCATCGGCACTCCCGTCCGGGAAGTTTCCGAGGACTGTTCACCGCATGGCTCCACCACGGTGGCTTTTTGGGAGCCTGCCCTGACCGAGCTGAAGGGCGAAAACGGGGCAAAGTCCCGCAGGACAGCCGTGGCCGAGACCGCGGATTTGCTGGCCAATCTGGTGTCCTCCCGTGTTCGGACCATCGCCTTCATCAAATCCAGGCGCGGTGCAGAAACAATTTCCTCTATCACCAAGCGCCTCCTCGATGAGGTGGACCCCAGCCTGCCCCAGCGGATTGCTGCGTACCGCTCCGGCTATCTCCCCGAGGAGAGACGGGCTTTGGAAAGGGCTCTGCGTTCCGGTGAGCTGCTTGGCGTCTCGAGCACGTCCGCATTGGAATTGGGTATCGATATTTCGGGGCTCGATGCGGTCCTGGTAGCCGGCTGGCCCGGGACGAGGGCGTCCCTGTTCCAACAGATCGGACGGGCGGGCCGCGCAGGCCAAGACGCCATTGCCGCATTCGTCGCCAGCGACGACCCGTTGGACACGTACCTCGTCAACCATCCGGAGGCAATCTTTGATGTCTCAGTCGAGGCCACCGTCTTCGACCCTGGAAACCCCTACGTGCTCGGCCCCCATCTGTGCGCCGCAGCGGCCGAGCTCCCGATCGGCGTGGCCGAACTTGATATGTTCGGGCCAACGTCCGAGTCCCTGCTGAATCAGCTGGTGGAACGGGGGTACCTGAGGAAACGGCCTGCGGGCTGGTTCTGGACCCATCCCGAGAGCGCCGCGGCCATGGTGAACCTCCGCGCAGATGGCGGCGCCCCGGTAAGCATCGTGGACTCCGAGACCGGCTCCCTGTTGGGCACCATGGACTCGCCACAGACGCACTATCAGGCGCATACAGGCGCGATCTATGTGCACCAGGGCGACAGTTACTTGGTCGAGGAACTGAACGAAGAAGACCACTGCGTGGTGGTTCGCCGAACCAACCCGGACTACTACACCACAGCACGGGACGTGACCCAGATCGAGGTCCTGCAGACTCTCCGGACCATGGAGTGGGGGGATATCGCGGTCCACTTCGGCGAAGTGAAGGTAACAACACAGGTGGTCTCCTTCCAACGTAAGGCACTGATTTCCAATGAGGTTTTGGGGGAAGAACCGCTGGAACTCGGGGCCAGGGATCTCTTCACCAAGGCGGTATGGTTTGTGGTTCACAACCGCTCGCTGACTGGCGCAGGACTTGTCGAGGCTCAGTTCCCGGGCGCTCTTCACGCCGCCGAGCACGCCGCCATCGGGCTTCTCCCACTGGTCGCTTCAAGTGACCGTTGGGATATCGGTGGAGTCTCAACAGCGCTCCATGCCGACACCGGAGTTCCCACGATTTTTGTGTACGACGGCCATCCGGGGGGCGCCGGATTTGCCGAGCGCGGCTTTGAGAAAGCCAAAGTGTGGTTGACCGCCACAAGGGACGCCATCAAAGCCTGCGAGTGTGACACCGGCTGCCCTTCCTGCGTCCAGTCCCCCAAATGCGGCAACAAGAACAATCCGCTGGACAAGGACGCCGCGGTCACCCTGATCGACGTGCTCCTGCGGGACGCGACCTAGGAGGCTTCTGAGATATCCGTTGTTCCCCAGCCTCCTAGGGCGGCGGGCCTGCCCGAGAGCGGCCGGTTGCGGTCCCGAAGACTGCGCCGCGGCCCAGCTCAGTGCGGATCTCGACAATCCCGCCTTTGCCCACAGTGCACGCCGACAACGAAGCTCCGTGCCGCGCGGCTGTTTCGCTGGCGACAACACAAGGATCTCCGGTTGTCAGGCCGCGTGCCGCGTCGGCTCCCGCGCGCGCAGCGAGATCGGCTGCGGATGCTGCACGGTGGGCCATCGCCATGGCCTGTGCGAGGGTCAATGCCGCCGCCATGCAGATCATGACAACAAGGCCTAGGGCAACGGCCAGGATGGTTCCCGAGCCACGCTCCGCCGCGCCACCACCACCGGCGCGGGCGCCATCAGCCCTCACGCCGCGAGCTCTTTCACAGTGGCTTGGAGCCGCGACGGCATAGTCTCGTTGAAGTCGACAACGCCGTCTCCGACGGCGAGGAGGGGCGCAGTGGCCGCTGACGAGTGCGGGGCCTCTCCCCTTGCAGATGCCGTCGCGGAAAGCCTCCACGGAATGAGAGAGCCCAACGGACCGGCGACCCGGGAGGAGACTGTGACGTTGATCCATTCGCCGTCTTCGGAAACGACAGCCGAGGCGGCATCGCCTGCCAGTCTTCGAACGATTCCGTCTACGGCCGCGTGGCCATCTCCGCGGGCGAGGGCCCGGGCTCCTGCCCTGGCCGCCTCTTCCAAGCGAAGCTGCGTAATTCCCGCGGCCGATGCCGCCAGAAGAAAGGCCAAAAGAAGCAGGACAGCGGGTAGTGCCACCGCGAATTCCGCAGTCACGGCACCGCGGTCCCTCTTAGGGAGAGCATCTCGCCGACGGTCCCTCTGCGGGCCATCCAGCTTCTCCGTCGGCGGAGGCCGCCTGATCGAAGGAGGCCACCGCCGCACAACGCCGGCAGCCGAACGGGCTTGCTTCCCCGTGAGCCCCCCGGCCGATGCCGGTGGACTCATCGATCGCTCCGCACCGCGCTTTGAACCCCGGTGCTGTGTCATGGCAGGGAGAGTGCGCTGCGAATGAGGCCGAGGAGGAAGCCGCGTACTTCCTCGCTGCGAAGGATGACCACCAGGAGTCCGGCGAAGCCCACGGCGGCAAGAGTGGCAATGGCATACTCGGCCGTTGCCATCCCCAGCTCGGACCCCATGAGCCGCTTCTTCGACCGTTTCGAAGCCGCAGAATCGTCGCCGGACCGCGCACGGCCTGTTTCAGGTCTGGAATGCGGCTGGATTGGCAGCCTGACAGGCTCGCTTCCCGACGAACCAGGGAACAGTTCAACGACCTCGGCCTCCCGCCGAGGAGGAGGAGCTGCCTGGGCGAGGCCCAGTGCGGCATGGGCGGTATGGGCGGTATTGGCAGTATCCACGGTTGCGTTCACTTCAGGTCCTTTGTTCGTGCCGACTTGGCCGGCGGCTGTACCTCGACTCTTCCGTCGGTATCCAGGCTCCGAAAGTCCCCAAGTCTCCTAAGTGGAAAACTCGCCTCTGACGGTTCGTGTGGAGGGAAACTCGGGCGGGACTGCCGGCTATCCCCCGGACGGAAGCATTGCCAAAAGCACCGGGACGACACCGAAACAGATGAAGGCAGGCAAGGAACACAGACCCAGTGGAATCACGAGTTTCACTCCGAGCGCGGCAGCGCGCTTCTCCGCCATCCTGAACTGTTCACGCCGCATGCGTGCTGCCTGGGCATAAAGGATGGCCGAGGATGGGGCGCCGGTCAGGGCAGCGAAGGCGAGCGCATCCTTGAGCTTGCGCGCTTCAGTGCACTTCTGGCCCGAACTCCGCCATGCCGTCTCCCAGTCCATTCCGATGCCGAGGGCTGCAACCACGGTTCGCAGGGAGCGGCTGAGCTGCGGGGACGCGCATCCGGCGATCAACTCGAGGGACCGTCCGAGTCCTGCCCCTGAGTCGAGCATGGCAGCCACCAGCTCAAGGATCATGGGCACATTGTGCAAGCCTTCCTGACCCTCGGGATTCCGAAAATTGCCCGCAGCCTCGCCCGTGCGAGCGTTCTTCTGCGGGCCGCTGCGTCCGGGTGAGCCGCAAAGCATCCGCAAGGCTATGCGCCGCCGGGTTCTTCCCTGATACGCGAGCCCTAGAATTGCCGCGAAGATCAACGCCAGGGACACCGCGATGGCGGGGAAGGCCGGGCCCATCAGTCAACGCCCACCGCGGCATTCACCAACCGAGATGACCAGATTCTGCCGGTGACGGTCAGGACGCACCCGGCGGCGAGCGCGGCCCATCCGACGCCGTTTGCCAGCAGGACCGCCAACGGATCCACGCCCAGCATCATGCCCAGCCCCAGGCCGAACACCGGCAGCCAGGTCAGAAGACGCACAGTGGCCTTCGGGCCGGCCAAGGCAGTTTGCCGCGCATCACCGGCGTCGTCCTCGGCCTCAAGCTGGGCGGCGAACCGGGTCAGCACGTCGGCTAGGGGACAACCACTCGCCTCCGCGACGTCCAGGCAGGCGGCAAGTTCTCCCCAGACCCGGTGTTCCACGGAATCCCCGCACTGGAGATCCTTCGCTGACGACATTCTGATGGCTTCGGCGACCGAGGTCCCCATCATCGATGCCGCCCGCGCTGCCGCGAGAACTTGCAGAGACCCAGATGACAGCTCGGGCAATCCCGGGTCATTTCCCCGCGCCTTGGGGAACCCCGCGTCGCCCGGACCATTGCGGCGATCCCTGGCTCCATGCACCATCCAGAGTTCCTCCCAGAGCCTTGACGTCGAACGGCCTCCCCGAAGGAGAGCTGCCAATTGCTGTACTAGTACCGTGAGCGGCAATGCGTCCGCGCGAGAGAGTCTCCGCGGCATGCGCGCCACGGCCCCAGCCACCACCACAGGCCTGACCGAAGGTGCACCGGGCAAAGCGCGCACTATCCGTCTGCCACATCCCCGGGACGGTTGGAAGGTCACCCAGGCAGCGGCCGCCAGGACGAGAATGAGGAATCCGCTCACGCGACCGCCCCGAGGTGATCTGATCGGGAAACCGGTCCCGGGGGCCCGAGCAGGAGCCCGGGGTCCAGCTCAAGGCGAGCTGCGAGCTCCTTCCACGCGGGCCCGGCAGCGGCGGCACCCGCCCGCAGTTCGACAGCAGGAACGATGGATTGGGAGGACGCGTCCTCCGCCAACAATCCAATGCAAGACACTCTCCTTCCGGCGGGCGTCCGTTCGACGTGGACCACTGCGTCCAATGCCGTTGAAAGCTGCAGTCGAACGGCTTCCCGGCTCAAGCCTGCAAGCGCGCCCAAGGCCACGAGCCTCGCCGGGACCGCGGAGGCAGTGTTGGCGTGGATTGTTCCGCCGCCGCCTGTATGGCCGGTATTGAGTGCCGTCAACAGCTCTCGGACTTCGGCACCGCGGCACTCGCCCACGATCAACCGGTCCGGCCGCATCCGCAGCGCCTGCCGAACGAGTTCGCCAAGGTCGAGCGCACCACCGCCTTCGAGGTTCCCGTGCCTGGACTCAAGGGAAACCACGTGAGGGTGCACCGGGTTCAACTCCGAAGCGTCTTCAATCAGGACGAGCCGATCATGCGGGCTGCTCAAGCCGAGCATTGTGGACAGCAATGTGGTCTTCCCGGAACCGGTGGCCCCGCTGATCAGGAAACTCAGCCGGCGTTCAACCATGGCTTGCAGCACCTGCTGGACCGGCGCCCCGAACATCCCTCCAGCACGCAACTCGTCCATCGAGAAAACCTCCTCGCGCCGAATCCGCACGGAAAGCAAGGTTCCGCCGGTGGAAATCGGAGGCAGTACCGCGTGCACCCGGTATCCGCCGTCGAGACGGACATCGACGCACGGCGAACTGTCGTCCAAGCGACGCCCACCGGCGGCCACAAGCCGGGAGGCCAAGGCACGGATCTGCGATTCGCCGTCGAAATGCAGCTGGGCCCGTTCCAGCCCCTTGCCTCGGTCGAACCACACCGAGTGGGGGCCATTCACGAAGATGTCCGTCACTGCGGCATCGCGCGCGAGCTGTTGGAGGGGCCCAAGTCCGCTTAGTTCTGCGCTGATCGATTCGACGGCGGCAAGCGCCCCCGAGGTTCCGAGCAGCCTGCCCGTCGCGTGGACAGCCGCTGCCACGCGCGACGGAGTGACGGGTCCGGCGTCGGCCATGACGGTTTCCCGCACGGTTTCCAGGAGCGCGGCGTCCACGGGCCGGGTATTGCGTCGGCGCTCGCCTCTGGGGAATGCTGAGGCACTCATACTTCGCCGTCGTCGAGTAGTTGAAGGACAGACTCCGCAAAGCGGCGCACGGCCTTGCGCTTGCCGGATTCCAGAAGGCGTCCGAGCTCAGCGGCCGCGGCCATACCGCGGAGTTCGGGGAGCACGCCGTGGAGAGGCAGTCCCAGAGATTCGGCGATGAGCGGTGCGTCCAGGGCCGAACCGGCATTCCCCCGGATCACCAAGGCCGTGTCCACGGGCGGCAACTCCTGCAGAAGCCTGGCGGCAGCGACTGCTGCCCGGAGTTGGGCCGGTGCCACGAGAAGGATCCTGTTGCAGTCCCAGGCGAAGCTGCCAAGCGATTCTGTACCGCGGCCGATGTCGACAATGACTAGTTCAAATCCCCGCCTCGCCGCATCAAGGACAGCCGCGACTGCCCCGGGCTCCACTTCCGGCGTGCGCTCGCGGCTGCCCGGCCAAGACAAGAAGGAGAATCCTCCGGCTGTGGGAAGTGAGTCGCTTAGCTGCCCGGTGCCGATGCTGCCGCTGGCACCTGCAAGATCGGGCCAGCGCAGTCCCGGCGCATCTTCAGCGGCCAGGCAAAGCTCGAGGCCCCCTCCCCGGGGATCCCCATCAACCAGGAGCGTCCGGACTCCGTGGACGGCCGCTTCCTGTGCCAGCCAGACCGCAGCCGTGGACGCGCCGGCACCGCCGCATCCTCCTGTCACCCCGAGCACGAGTCCGCCAGGGTCCGGATCATGGGACCTACCGAGGTGCTCCGCCAGCCAGCCTGCAGCTTCCGGCAATACAGCCACGCGCTCGGCCCCCAGCGCAGCTCCCAGTTGCCACAAAGAGTCCCCTTCACCGTTGAGGCCCAGCAAGACGGAAGGTGCACGACGACGGGGCGGAAGTTCGCGGACATCGCTGCCGAGAAGCACCATCCCAGCGGTGTCCCACATAGGCAAGGCAGCGGACGAATCGGCGACTGTCCGGAGACCGACGCCGACAGCGGCCGCGATCCTTTCTGTTTCAGCTCGTAACCTGACGTTTCCCGTCACCAAGAGGACTTCCCCGGAACTGGCAGGAAGCCACGGCTCTCCGGGCCGCGGACGGCCACGTTGAAGCGCCGTCGAGCCGCGAGCGCCGTTGGACCCGGCCCCGCTTCCACCGCTGTTGTGGTTCCGCTCGAGATGTTGCCCGCTCATGATGCCACTCTCTGCGTTTCGCCACGGGCATTGAAGGCCCGAATCGGCGTATGTGGATAAGCACTCACAACAACCCCTGTGGGGGACGACTCTGCATCGCGGACGGCAGCTGTCCGCAAAGTGCAAGCTTCCACGGATTCACAGGGCAGAATTGTCAGCATGTACCTGCTGCTCGCCGCCCATCCAGACGGCGCAGCCATTCAGGAAATCGACGCCGCCGGAGTAGCCGTGGCGGAACCGCGCGTCGTGCGAAAGGCCGATCTCGCCGGCGTCGTCAGCATGTTGGAGAAGAGCCGTCCGCGCTGGGTCTGGAACCGGACCCAGGATTGGTACCCGGCGATGCTCCGGGCCGGAGTGGAACTGGAGCGTTGCCATGACCTCACGCTCTGCCGAGCCATCCTGGTCCATTCCGAGTTCACGGCGCACACCGACTACGCCCGCAGCGCGGAAAAACTCACGCAAGACGACGAAAAGCCGGTTGCGCCGCGGGTCCTGCAACCTCCGCCGCCGCCCGCCGAGCAGGACGCGCTGTTCGACGACTTGGTCCCGCGCAGTACCCAGCCGAGCCTGAACGAGATCCGGGCCGAGTTCGCGGCCCAGCAACACGCGCTCGGCCAGGCCTCCAGGGAAGAAGGCCGGCAGCACCGCCTGAAGCTGCTGCTCGCAGCGGAATCCGCCGGTGCAATGATTGCCGCCGAAATGCAGTTCACGGGTGTGCCGTGGCAGGAGACGTTGCACGAAGAAATCCTGGAAGGCCACCTGGGTCCCCGGCCTCCTGCCGGCCACCGGCCAGCCAGGCTGGAGGCGCTCTGCAACGAGCTTCGCGGGATTCTCCACTCTCCGAAGCTGAATCCGGATTCACCCCAGGACCTCATGCGTGCCCTGCATCGGAACGGCATCGAAGTAAAAACCACCCGCCAGTGGGAACTCAAGGAATCCAAGCACCCGGCCATCGGGCCGCTACTGGAATACAAGAAGCTTTCCCGCTTGTTCGCTGCCAACGGCTGGTCGTGGCTGGACGCGTGGGTCAGCGACGGTCGCTTCCGCCCCGAGTACGTCGTGGGGGGCGTGGTTTCCGGCCGTTGGGCCTCCAGGGGCGGCGGCGCGTTGCAGATCCCCCGCCAGATCCGCGGAGCGGTGCATGCCGATCCGGGACACAAATTGATCGTCGCAGACGCCTCCCAGCTCGAGCCCCGGGTTCTGGTGGCGCTGGCGCAGGACTCGAAGATGGCCGAGGCCGCGCGCGGCAAGGACTTGTACGCCGGCATCGCCGCGCAGGGCTTCGGGGGCGACCGCTCGAAGGCCAAGATCGCCCTGCTCGGCGCAATCTACGGTGCCACCACGGGCGAATCCGGGCGCCTCATGCCTCAGCTGACCCGCACTTATCCCCGGGCAGTCGGCTTCGTCGAACAGGCAGCCCGCGACGGCGAAGGCGGCCGCACCGTGACCTCAAGGTTGGGCCGCAGCAGCCCGCCGCCGTCGGAACGCTGGATCCGCAGCCAGCAATCCACGACGGCGGAAGAGCAGCGGCGCGCGAACAGCATCGCGCGCTCGCGGGGCCGATTCACGCGGAACTTCGTGGTGCAAGGTTCCGCTGCGGACTGGGCGTCATGCTGGCTTGCCGAACTTCGACGGCGGCTGCGCACTGCTCGTGCCGACGGCCTGCCTGCCGGGGAGCTCGTGTTCTTCCTGCACGACGAAGTCATGGTCCACGCGCCTGCCGGGTCGGTGGAAGCGTGCATCAACGCCATCGAAGAGGCCGCGGCCGCCGCCAAGGAACTGTTGTTCGGGCGCGTTCCGGTGGAATTTCCGGTGAGCGTCGCCGTCGTCGATTCTTACGACAAAGCGAAGTAAGAGGCGCTATTGCAGCGGGCGCATCAGCAGAGGACGATTGCCCCGTGGGACACAAAGGCCAGGCCCAGCTGGCTGCATACATTGACTTCCAACTGACGGAGTTGGAGGCACAATTGCCGCTGATCGCAACGGCCGATCCGGAAGCCGTACACAATGGCAGGCTTGCCCTTCGCCGGCTCCGTTCAGTCCTCAGCTGCTACCGCGGCATGATCCCGAAACTCCCCCGGCAGGCCCGCGAGGAAGTCGGTTGGCTCGCAACTTCACTCGGCGAGTCCAGGGACGCCTATGTCCTGGCGCAGAGGATCCGGCTATCCCTCGACACAAAGGATTCCTGGAAAAGCCCCGAGGCCGTGCGCGTGGCCGTCGAGGAACTGGAAGCGTCCAGCGCCCGGCTTGCCGCTTCCCTTGGCGGGCACAAGCGCAGCAAGCGCACGGTGCGTGCTGCAAGGTCCGTGCTCTTGGAGGTGCCTGCTGCAAGAGAATACAAGCGCCCGACGGCGGACCTTGCGGAGCGCCTCCAGGCACGGTGGGAGCGCTTGCAGCAGAGCCTCGCGGAGCAAGCGGGCAGCAGCGACCCGGAGGTGCGCAACGCGGCGCTCCACCAGGCACGCAAAGACGTCAAGTGCCTCCGCTACTCGGTGGAGGCAGTTGCGGACGCCTTCAGCCATCACGCTTCCGGTGTGATCCAGCCGGCCATCGGCCTGCAGCGGCTGTTGGGCGAGCAACATGACGCCGTCGTGGCCGGCGAATGGATCAGGGAACTGGCGAAAAACCGCGGCATTGACGCGGAAGATGTCCAAAGGCTGGAGTCGATGGAAGTCCGCAGGCGGCTCAACGCGGAGGAAGAGTTCCGGATGGCGATGGCCGAATATCCAGTGCCGGCTCCGAGGCGCGCACTGGTCTTTTGAAGACCGGAACCCTAGCCCCCAACGGGAACGAAAGCGAGTCATACGACGGAAACGAACCTGGCATGACCCGGGCAAGTAATATACCCCGAAGTAACTTCAGCACTCCCTTCCTTCTGGATAGTCTCGCCTTATGGCGTTCGAAGTGAGGGACGCCACAGTGCAAAGACGCACTCACTGTGCGGGCAGTAAACAAGGGGGAACAGCAACGATGGCTGGACGATTCGAAATTCTCAAAGACGGCGAAGACGGCTACCGATTCCGGCTGGTGACAGCCGATGGAACGCTGGTAGCGGAGTCTCCGCAGTTCAAACAGCTGAAGGCCGTGTCGGCGGGCATCACAGCCGTGCGGGAAAATGCCGCCACGGGCATGGTCGTGGATCTTTCGAAAACGGCCCCGCACGCAGCGTAGGGCGAGCCGGCGGCTCTCGGTGCACCGCCGGCGCCACCCTGCCGGGCGCGCCGGCGGGTGCACCGACAGCCCGAGGCTAAATCTCTATCTCGAGCAGGCGCTCCGCATCCCAGGGAACAGTCCATCCCAGCGCGTCGAACAGGCCACTGAGCACCATTCCGGTGAAACCCCAGATCACGAGTCCATTGACTTTGAAGACGGGGCTCGAGAAGGTCCGGCCGAGCCGTGTGAGCGTCCCTGTGTAACGGTTGTCGGGATCAAGGAGGTCACGCACGGGAACCCGGAACACTTGCGCGGATTCGGCGTAGTCCACCACCCTCACAGGCGAGGGCGACGCCCACCACGCGAGGACCGGTGTGACCACAAAGTTGCTGCGGATCAGGCCAAGTTCCGGCATGACGCCCAGCACCTGCACGCCGCCGCTGTCCAGGCCGGTTTCCTCCACCGCTTCCCTGAGGGCTGCCGCCACTGCTGACTCATCCTCGGGATCGATGCTGCCACCGGGGAACGCCACCTGCCCCGGGTGGTCGTCCAGGGTGTGGGCGCGTTCCAGAAGCAACACGTCCAAATCCGCCGGGGCCACCGGTTTCCCGGATTGGGCGGGGACGTCGTCCAAGACGCCGAAGAGCATGAGCACGGCCGCTTTCCGCGCCTTGTCCGGATCCACAGTTGCAGCGTCAATCCGCGGATCAGGGCCCGGGTGCAGGCCGGAATCAATCCTGGTGATGAGACTGACGAGGTCCTCGAGCGCGGTCATGCCGGTCTCCTTTGCGATTCCATCCGAATTTCGGCCGCGCGGTGGGTCTCGCCGAGCAACTTTGCGAGAAGCGCTTCGTTGCCCGGCGCCAGTTCGTACTTGAGCAACTTGGCCGCTTTGACGGGATCCTTTTCGCCTTCGCCATAACTCGGGCACCAGTTTGCCACCGCGCACGCTCCGCACGCCGGCCGGCGCGCATGGCAAACCCTGCGGCCGTGGAAAACCACTCGGTGGGACAGCATGGTCCAGTCCTTGGGCTCGAACAGCTCCGCGACGTCGAATTCGATCTTTACCGGGTCCTCGGATGTCGTCCAGCCAAACCTGCGCGCCAGCCTGGCAAAATGCGTGTCCACAGTGATTCCCGGGACGCCGAACGCGTTGCCCAGCACCACATTTGCCGTTTTGCGCCCGACGCCGGGAAGCGTCACCAGGTCTTCGAGCCGGCCGGGGACCTCGCCGTCGAACTCGTCCACCAATCGTGTGCTGAGCGCCAGGACGTTCTTCGCCTTGGCCCGGAAGAAACCGGTGGGCTGCAGGATCGCCTCCAGCTCCGCAATCTCGGCTTCGGCCATGCTCCCCGCATCCGGATAGCGCGCGAACAGGATCTTGGTTACCTGGTTGACCAGCACATCCGTGGTCTGGGCGGACAGCACCGTGGCCACCAACAGCTCGAACGGGTTCCGGAAATCAAGCTCAGCGTGGGCGTAGGGATACAGCTCGGCAAGCGCCTTGTTGATTTTGCGCGCACGCCGCTTCAATGCCAGCGGGGTTTCGACGACGGTGTCCACGGCCGGCCTGTTTAGCCGCGTTCGATGTGGCTAAGATCGCGCAGGACGCCCACTTTGCCGTCAGTATCCTGCACGAGGAATTCCTCGCCGCGGTCTTCGAGGGCCAGGACCCACGCGCCCGGTTCGATGGTGAAGGCGGGCATTCCTGTGTGCTCATCGACAACGACGCGGGGATGGGCCACGGCGAACCAGAATGCCTCGTACCCGGAGTCGGGCTCGGATTCGTCCCTTCGGGTGGCTGGATCGACCGTGGCGCCGATGGTCTGGTGCACGCGGGGCTGATCGACCGTGCCGATGTGCTGGGTGGCGGGCCCGGCGTCGGCGTCCGGGCCGCCGACGATTGGCGTAGCCATGGTGGCAGCAGGCAGGTGCTTGGGCTCCTCGGGTGTGGGGGCCTGCGCGTCCCGCCCGCCGTCTGCGACCGCAGCTTCTGCGGACTCGGCAGGTACGACGGCGGGTGCGACGGCGGCCGGCGCGGCAGCGGCGGGTGCCGGGCTGGCGGCAGCGGCGGGTGCCGGGCTGGCGGCAGCGGCGGGTGCGAGTGTGACGGGGGCCGGCGCGGCGGCTGGTGCGGCGGTTGGTGCCGGGCTGGCGGGTGCCGGCGCAGGCTTGGCCGGCTTGGGCACGGCAGGCTTGCGGGTTGGAATGGCCGATTCCCGGGCCACAACGTGCGCGGGCTGTTCGGCCCGGTCCTTGAAATCGTCGCGGAGAAGCGGCAGGTGCGGAGCCAGGACCGTCGAGGCCAGGAGTCCCACCGAGCCAACAAGTCCGACAAGCACGAAAACGGTAAACGCGCCTGCCGCGGACAGGAAGAAAAGGGTCAAGGCGAACGACGCCACAACCGAAGCGAACTGGTCAGTCGAGAGGGAACCGATTCTCACAATGGTCCCCGGCTGCAGGCGCCGGGCAACGAACAACGCGGCAACAACGAGGGGAAGAATGATGCCCAGCGCCAGGAAGAAAAGGTTGTCCAGGTTCCACAGGTTGTAGCGCCCGCCAAACATCGGCAGGAGGGACCCCACAAACATCAGCAAGGTGGAACCGAAAACGGTCACGTCCCGGATAGTGAACGGACCCAGCACGGCTTGGTACTTCGGGGAGGTCATGCTGCCGGGCTCTGGCGCGCCGGATCCAGCTGCTGCTTCGGGGGCCGATCCTGGCGTGTGTGCGCCGTTCTTCGGACCTAGGCTCGTCTGGTTCATGTGCAAATCTCCTTAGTACGGCGGTGTTCCGGACGCTGCCTCCCAAGGCTGCACCCGGTATTTTCGGGGCCGGACCGGGCGGCAAGTTTTCGCGTCTCGAGACCACTTCAGCCTATGCCACCCGTCTGACAGTCCACTAGTTGAAGCGGGTGCAGAGGCAGGGAACCGCTCCGTAATATTCCCCGCGTCGGGAGCCAGCCCGGGAGCCTTCGGCACCGTTCGGCGCGAATCACCAGCCGCTCACGGTCCAGATTGTGACCGTAGACACTTGTTGTCGGCTCAAAACGCTAAGGTGGGTTCCGGAAAAGCTCTTTGCGGAATCCCGTGAGATGCCGCAGCCCAACGCCGTGCATGATTGGCGCCGCGGGCCGGCCTCGCTGCGGGACTGCCGCGCGGCAGAGATCGATGAATGATGAGGTTCACATGTCCCAGGACGCCAATGGATCGACGACCACCGCTGCACCCGGATCCGACGGGGCAGGCAATGGCGATGCCCTCGAGAATCTTCTCCATGAGGACCGGAGGTTCGCGCCCTCGGAAGTCTTCGTCGCGGACGCGGTCGTCGGCGCCGGGGTCTATGCGGAAGCGGATGCGGACCGGCCCGCGTTCTGGGCGAAGCAGGCCCGGGAACTGCTGGACTGGGACACGGACTTCGGCCAGGCGCTGGACTGGTCCGAGCCGCCGTTCGCGAAATGGTTCGTCGGCGGCAA
>NZ_JBFBLA010000030.1:0-60514 GCF_040702485.1 Arthrobacter sp. NPDC080031 | reverse complement strand
CATGGAACCCTCCAAGGAAAGTGATACCGAACGTGATTCAGCATTCGTTCGTGCTTTACTCGCTCATACCCACCAGCCTAAACTTTGACGTTGACGTTAAGGTCAAGCTGCAGGTCCGAGACATACATCACTGCATCGATAAGGGCTTGGCCCATGGGAGGGGTCGCAGGCCAACTGCCTTGAACGAGGGAAGTTTGCAACGATGGCAGACGGCGCCCACTATTCCGTCCCGACCAGATGCGTGTACCGTAGCCAAGAGGCCTTATTTCTGAAGGGAGGACGCATTGTCCATGCATCGTGACGAACGACTGGTGACATTGGAGCAAGCAATCAATGCGTCGCGCCGTCTGGACAAGCTAATTGCTGCAGTTCTTGCGGAGGATTCCTTTAGGGAAGATTCCTGGCGCATCCTTAGCCTACTGTCCCGATCCCACGGTCTGCTGATGGGCGAAGTGGCATCCGAGCTTTCACTCCCCAACGCCACCACCACGCGGCTAATTGACGATCTCGTGGACACAGCCCTTGTCTTTCGTCGGCCCTCACCAGTAGACGGCCGAAAAGCCATGGTGTACCTCTCCAGAGAGGGCGAAGCCCGGCTCGCACGGATAGATGCCATGCTCGCCGGGCGGGTAGAGGTGCTATTTGACGCTTTGGAGAATATTCGTTTCGCCCGCGTCTGACAGACATCTTTTCAGGTTAGGAAGTAGCCGCCTCCGCGAGGATAGGGCGACGGCGATGGAAGTCCGTTGCTCGTTGAAAAGCTACCCCCAGGCGCAGCAACTCCAGCTCATCGAAGTCGCCACCCACAAGCTGGACACCCACCGGGGATCCTTCGGCTGTGAAGCCTGCAGGAAGCGTAAGGGTGGGGCTTCCGGACATATCAAACGGCGCGGTAGGGAGAGTCATCGCGGTGAAAATTGCCGGGTCTTCGGTAGCGCGACGAATCGTGGAGATACTGGGTGCGGCTACTCCTATTGCAGGCAACAAGAGGCCATCTACCTTACTAAGAACCCGACGCAGGAGCCCGGTGAACCGAAGGCGCTCCTCAACGCACGTCTGGTACTCAATGACATCAACGGCCCGTCCCTGCTCTAAAAGGCCACGCAGTTCCGGGCCATACTCGCTGGCCCGGGCCGGAAACGTCTCGCGATGACTTGTTGCTGTCTCGACGGCCAACAACGGTCCATAGGCCTCGGCAGCCGCGACCAGATCTGGAATCTCAACTTCGATTATCTCCCAGCCGAGTCTCACGAAGCAGGCGACGGTCTCATCAATGATCTTTCGAGTGATCGCATCAAAAAGGGCGTACGTTACGTAGTCGATGCCAATACGGGGCGGGGCCGTGAGGTCGAGCATCTGGCTGTATGCCGGCACCGCGGCCAAGGCGGTTGTAGGATCGGCCGGATCCGGACCAGCCATCGCTTCCAGAAGGTACGCACAGTCTTTGGCACTTCGCGCCATTGGGCCGATATGGTCCAGGCTGGCCCCCATCGAATAGGCCCCGAACTTGCTCACGCGACCGTAGGTCGGCTTGAGCCCAGTAATGCCTGTTTGACTGGCCGGGAACCTAATGGATCCGCCAGTATCCGAGCCGGTCGCTCCGAAACATAGCCCGGCTGCCAGGGCCACACCTGATCCACTCGATGAGCAGCCCGCCCAGGTCTGCTCATTCCATGGGTTCCGGGGAGCCGGTATAGAGGGATGATGTTGTGTGAAGGCGCCCTCCGTCATCGTCAGCTTGCCTAACAGCACCGCACCGGCCTCCCGCAGCCCGCGTACTACTGTTGCGTCCTTGGCGGGAACAAAGTCAGCATGAATCGACATTCCCCCAGCCGCCACGACCCCGGCCGTATGCATAAGGTCTTTCACGGCAATCGGCACCCCATGCAGCCGCCCGGTAGGCCCACCGGCTGCTAAGGCTGCATCCGCGCGAGCAGCAGCCTCGAGCGCTTCCTCCGGGGTAACTCGGGCAAATGCATGCAGATCCGCGAAATGCTCTATACGGTCAAGCATTGCCGTTGTTACTTCCACCGAGGTAAGGGCACCCTTGCGGATCTCTCCTGCTAACTCGTGAAGTTCTAAGAACGCAATGTCTGAGTGATTTATCATTAACGACCATTCCTCATGCAGCGGCGGCAATCACTTTTGTGAACAGGTCGGTCAATAATGCGGGTGAGTTGGAGTCCAGCGTTGGGTCATAGGACGCAATTGTCAGACCTGCTATCTCGACCCGGTCACGAATAATGGTGATGGCCTCCAAGAGCTGCTCTGGGCTGAGACCGCCGACAGCGCCGTGGAGGCTGACGGTGACGACATCATCATCGAGCACGTCTACGTCGATGTGAACAAACACCCGCGATACTTTGCCCGCCAGCTCGTCAACGGCTTCCGTTACGGCTGCTGTAAATCCGGCTTTGGCAATTTCTGGCGGGCTGACGACTCTGCCCACGGCTTCCCCGCCTGGTGCGACTGCACGGGCCTTTTTCGAGTACCGCTCGTGATCGCCTACAGTAATGACCCGATCGGCGGGGATTACGTGGAACCCGGGGATTCGTTCGCGGTAGCGCTTGAAGATTTCGCCGGTGATGGTTTTTACGGGATACCCGTCCAGCAGTCCATTG
This sequence comes from Arthrobacter sp. NPDC080031, assembly GCF_040702485.1. Taxonomy (NCBI): domain Bacteria; kingdom Bacillati; phylum Actinomycetota; class Actinomycetes; order Micrococcales; family Micrococcaceae; genus Arthrobacter; species Arthrobacter sp. NPDC080031. Next base: position 57,893 of record NZ_JBFBLA010000030.1, on the reverse strand, counting down.
GAGGTCGTCTCTGGTGTTGCCGCATCAGAATGGGCGTCAAACCAGATCATTCCCAGATCTGCGTCATCAAGTCCACCGATCATCCCGAGCGAATACATGCAATTACCAACGCTTGCTACAGGAAAACGTCCGTCACTCACGCTCGCGTGGACTGCTTTCGCCAACCTCATGTTCTGAACCAGGGTACGTACTGCCTGATCTCCCGGAGGAAATAGCCTTACGTCTCCGCCATGGTCACGTTCGTCTGCTTCATCGGCGTCGTCGATCCAGACCTTCCGTACGTCATCGAAGTACTCGGCAAGGCTGGCAGGGATGGCATCATCCGCGAAGAGGACGTGGGGTCCCCGCGCGTTCTGATAGACGTTCGGCTGCGGCGGAGCGCCGAAAAAGTACGGCAAGCCGATCAGGTCAACTCTTGAATTGCGTGTCGGGCTCATATTCTTCCTTTCGTGTGGCCGCGAGGCCACATCATTTCCTTGACTTAAACTTTGTTGGACCTAAGGCTGAGTGGGGCTGCTGTTGCAAACTTTTAGCTGCCAGGAATCGTTGCTTGATTACCGCTCTCCAGGCCTGGCGGACCTTGAGGTCGATAGATATCGCCAGAGGTTGGCCCCCCCTACGAGGGCACGACCGGACCACAAATACTCACTCCGAAATTGGCATCCCGAGATTGCGACCCCTCTGCAGGCATTACACGAACATCGCCCAGCCGAAGGATTTGGCGATGCTAGCGAAACTGGGCAGCTTCACTAAGCTCTTTAGCTATCCGAACGGCGGCCGGCCAATCGGACTTCATCCAGATCAAGCGTGTTCTCAAGTAGTTGCCGGGTATAGCGCGCCTGGGGTTGAGTCAGGAGCAATGGCGTCGGTCCCGACTCGACCACCGTCCCGATTTCAACGACTATGACGCGATCAGCTATGGCGCTCACGACAGCCAGATTGTGCGTAATGAAGACGGTGGCGAGTCCCTCCTGGTGTAAGCGAGACAGTAATTTTAGGATCGCTGCCTGGACCGATACATCAAGGGCGGACGTGATCTCGTCACATATAAGAACCTCGGGCTGGGTCGCGAGGGCACGGGCGATTGCAACGCGTTGCCGCTGGCCGCCTGAAAGTTCTGCAGGGTATCGGTCTACGAAATCACGCGGCAATTCGACGCGCTCAAGTACGTCAGCTGCGATTTGCCTTGCCTTTTCCCCTCTGGCAATACCGAATTGCCGAACAGCGACAGCAATCGAGTCCCCGATGGTACGCCGGGGTTGGAGAGAAGCGTATGGATTCTGGAAAATGTACTGCACCCTGCGCTGGTCGCTCCTCGACCGTCTGCGCGCGTACGTCGAAAGCGGCCGTCCTCCCAGAGTTATTGACCCGGACGTTTGTGCATGCAGTCCGATCAGAGAGCGGGACATCGTTGATTTGCCGGAACCCGACTCCCCGACGACTGCTACGCATTCGCCTGGGCGCAGTTCGAAATCAATTCCGTGCAGAACTTCATGCTGACCATAGCTGGCGCGCAAATCACTGACCGTGAACACGGGGGCTTCACTCGCGGGCTCACTTTGAACTCTTTCCAGATGGCTGCGTAATGTCGGAGAGGCGGCGATAAGCGTTTTCGTGTACTCGTGCGCCGGTGAGGTGAGAACCTGCTGCGCAGGCCCGCTTTCCACAATCAGACCGTCCTTCATGACGGCGACGTCATCAGCTACGTGCGCGACCACCGCCAGATCGTGGCTGATGTAAATCGCAGATATGCCGTGTGCTTTTGTCAGGCTTGTAACCAGGTCCAGGACGCGGCGTTGCGTTGTAACATCCAGTCCTGTCGTTGGCTCATCCAAGACGACGGCCTTCGGGCGTGGTGCAACAGCCATGGCAATGCCGATGCGCTGCTGCTGGCCTCCGGAGAGCTCGCGGGGTTTCCGGCCGAGAAATTCGTCGTCGTCGGGCAGACCGACGTCACGGAGGATGGACCGTATCGCTTGCAGGGGTTCGGGTCCGGGCATCCCCTCTTTTAGTTGGGTCCGGAGACTGAGCTTTGGGTTCAGCGCCGTGCCTGGGTCCTGCGGAACGTATGCCACTCTTGCACCTCGTGCTTGGCGCAGGTCCTCAGGTGGGAGTGTGAGCATGTCAAGTTCATCTACCATCACGGAACCCTTTGTGATGGCCGTGCCGGGTCGTGAATATCCGAGTAGCGCGAGTCCCAGGGTGCTCTTTCCTGACCCGGACTCTCCGACTATTCCGAGCACACGCCCCGGCTCGAGCTCAAGATCAATTCCGTGAAGAATCGGCTGTCTTGTCGCGGTTGCGACTACGTGTAGGTTTCGCATCGAAATTGTCGACATTAGGCGGACCTCTCCTCTGTTCGCCCCACCACGCGAGCGACGCCTTCGGCAAAAAGGTTGCCTCCGATCGTGAAAACCGCTATCGCCAGGATTGGAGGGATAACGGACATTGCCTGCACACTAAGGCCGCTTCGGTTCTGGTTAATCATGAGGCCCCAATCAGACGCCGGCGGCTGGACTCCGTATCCAAGGAAGCTCAGCGCGGCAAATGTTCCGACGGACCACATCAAGCGCAGGCCTACTTCCACCATGAGCGGGGAGACCACGTTGGGAAGAATTTCGCCCATCACGATCTTCCTCGTCGGAAGGCCAACGCTTCGCGCCCAAAGCACGTACTCACTCCTAACAATTCCAAGTGCACTTCCTCGAATGACCCGTGCGGCGCTCGGCACGTGCGCTATGGCCACGACCGATACGAGTAACACCTCGCTGGTTCCGAACATCGATATGAACAGCAGGGCGAAGATTACGGTAGGGAAGGAAAGGAATACGTCCATGATCCGCATGGTGATCATGTCTCCCCATGAACCTGTGTAGGCTGCGAACAGTCCAACTGCAGCCCCTAGGGCGGTTCCGATCAGAGCAGCACAGATCGACATGACAATGAGGTTCCTGCCCCCAAAAAGAAATCGCGAGAGGACGTCGTGCCCCAGGTAGTCCGTACCGAGAGGGGTCTCTCCTCCTGGAGGAGCAAAGGGCGCCCTGATTATTGCGGTGGGGTCATGTGGGGCGAACCAGGGGCCGACCACTGCCACGGCAATCACGATACCCATCATGATCATGCCTATACGTGTACGGGGCGAGCGGAGGACGCGCACGGCCAAATTACGGGAGTGCCGTCGGGACGGTACATCTACGGTGAATTTATCCAACTTGTCCATATCAGGCCTCGCTCCCTGAACGCTCACCTGCGAGGATGTCTGCGACAAAATTACACACAAAGAAAGCTGTCGCAATGAGCAGGATTACTCCCTGCATCAGGGGTAGGTCGTGAGTCTGGATGGCATTGGAGAGCAGCATCCCGATGCCGTTGTAGTTGAAGACGTTTTCAATGACGACTAGTCCGCCTAAAATCACAGCCACGGAGATGGACGAGGCCTGTATGAGAGCCCCGGTCGCATTTGGTAGCGCGTGCAGGAACAGGATGCGCAATTTTCCGAGTCCTCTGAGTTCAGCCATCTGTATGAATTCGCTGCCCAGGACGTCGATGAAACTGGACCTCACGAGGCGGTACAGATACGTCGTGCACATGATCACGATGGTCATAACCGGGAGTACCATCCTGTCAAGGTGTGCCAGCGGCCCTTCCCCGAGGGGGATAAGCGCGACCGGCGGAAACAGATGGAACACCGTTGTACCGAACAAGACCACAAGCAGGAGTCCCAGCACGAAATCAGGGATGGCATTGGCAATCATCGAAAACTGTAAGAGAAATCGATCGGCTATTCCGTCACGCTGGACAGCGGTAAACACCCCAAGAACGATGGAGAGTGGAACGGAAATGATCATGCTGGCGCCCACCAGGAATAGTGAGTTCAGGAGCCGGGGAGTGATTTCCTGCAAGACCGGCGCGCCACTCGCCAGCGACACCCCGAGATCTCCGCGCAGCAGACCGCCTGCCCACCCCAGGTACTGATCGACAACCGGGTCGTCAAGGTGCAGGTTACTGCGCAGTTGCAGAAGCTGGTCAGTTGTCGCGTCTGGACCAAGAATGAGCCGGGCCACATCTCCCGGCAAGGCCTGGGTTGCTGTAAAAACAAGAACTGAGACGATTGCCAGGGTCGTGATTCCCATAAGGGCCCGAAGCAGGAGCCATCGCCCGAAGCTTCGGGCCCGGTTATCTCGCCGGCCAAAATCTTGGGAAGTCAGGCGTTCGAGGGGGAGAGTCACTGACTGATCCAAACGTCTTTCAGGCGGTTGACTGCCTTACCGGTCTTATCAGGCTTGAGCCCGTGAACCCGGTCAGAGTATGCGTTGACGACATTCGCGAACCCCCAAACGATGTTCGATCCCTCGTTGTACTCAACTTCGCGCATTTGCTTCTGGAGCTCGCAGCGTTTGCCCGCATCTGATGTTGCAAGCGCTTGGGCGGCCAGGCTCTGAAATTGAGCGTTGTCCCAATGCGTCTCCCAGCCCGAGCCTCCAGGCAGGAGGGTCCTTGTGGCCAGCTGGAGGTAGTTGTCAGACCAATAGTCGATCGTGAGGGGAAATGTGCCGAAGCCCTCGGTCCATGTGGATATGTCCAACGTTTTTACGTTCACCGTGATATCCGCTTTTTTGGCTTGTTCGGCGAAAATCTGAGCGGCCTCGAGCATCCCTGACGTTGCGTTGGCCGTGCTTAGAGTCACCGACAAGTTAGATTGCCCGGCGTCGGCCAGGAGTTTCTTTGCTTCAGCGATGTCCTGTGTGCGCTGGGGAACATCAGGAAGCCCGCAGGCTGAGTAACGGCCCACCCAGTCATTTCCAATCACCCCGTGACCTCCCAATGCATTTTGGACGAGCTGATTGCGGTCTGCGATAAGCATGAAGGCCTTGCGCACGCGGGGGTCATTGAATGGGGCGACGCTGCTGTTCATTACAATCGGAAGGTATTGGACGGTCTCACTGTCAAGAATCTTGATCCCGGGTGTACTCTTCAGCGATTCGATCTGCGCCAACGGAACGGTGTAGGCAATGTCTACTTGACCACCACGCAAGGCGTTTACGGCGGCGTCGTTGTCGGGGAAGTCTGTGACCTTCAAGGTGTCAATTTGCGCAGTACCGTCCCAGTAGTTGTCGTTCCGAGCGAAGGTTGATGACGCACCGGCGCTGAAGGACTGATACTTGAACGGGCCAGTTCCTACCGGTTGTTTGGGATTGAAGTCGGTGGGGACCATGCGGAGGTACTTGTTCGACCAAATCTCGGTGAACGGGCCGTAGGGACGCTTCAGGCCTACGCGGACTGTATGGTCGTCAACAGCCGTAAGCTTAGCTGGGTCGATAAAGGATAGAAGGGACTTGCCGTTCGCGGTGGAGGTAGGACTGATGATGCGGTTGATCGTGTAAATAACGTCGTCCGCACCGAAATCTGATCCGTCGTGGAATTTGACGCCCTTACGAAGGTGGATTGTCCATTCCGTTGCATCTGCATTCGGTTCCATGGATTCGGCGAGCGAGTAAACCAGCTTTTGATCCTGGTCGAGCTTAGTAAGGTTATCGAAGAGCTGCTCGCTGCGCATCGTATCGATGGCGTTGCCTTTGTTGATGTTTGGGTCCAAGCTGTCCGTTGAGCCGCCTGGCATCGAAACGCTAAGCGTGCCACCCTTTCTGGGCGTGGCGTTGATATCCGTCGATGAGGTCGAAGATCCGCTGCATGCCGCAAGAGCGGTGACGAGGCCAACGGATATCACTGTTGCGGCAAACCGTTGCCGCAAGCCTGCAGTCCTACTCAATACCATTGAAGGTCCTTAGCCTTGGGCTCGAAGTACCCGAACCAGTTCCGGTACCTCGAGTGTTTCTGGATGGAAGCTATTTCCCTTTGGGGTTTCCCTTAGGTGTTCGGCGGCTTCCCTCTGGGCGTGCAGGCAACCGGTGGGCGGCCTGCACGATGCTGTGCGTGTCTGGATACACTCAAGCAGATTTATTTCCAAATGAAAATAGCTGACTGATGTTTCCCGGATATTTCATGGAAGGACTCGGAGTGTTAACTTGCGGCTCGGATTCGAGTAGTCGCTTGCAACCGCACCCCGAGAGGACGCCGGCCCGACTGGGGACCCGAACTCAAATTGCGGCAGCGGGCGGAGACATGCGCCCACCGCTCACGGCATCACGATCTCAAACTTCAGCCCGTTGGCAACTGCAAGTTGCCCAGCACCAGCGGGTAGTCCTGCGATTGATTCATGCATATAAGGCTGGCCGTTAGGTGTGCCCAACGATGCCGGAACGAGAAGGCCCTCGGCATCGAGTCGCGAAAGGATGTGTACAGCGTGGTACGAACGCTCCCCCCAGCTTGTAAGCGTCGGGGCATCCGCAGTGAAGGCTTTCCGGTAACGCTCGGCGAGTTCCTCGCGAGCTCCCTCTCTATGCGCATCAAAATGATGCATTGACGCGAACAAGTTACCGCTGCTATCGCCCCCGATGGCGTAGAGGGCGTTCTCTTCTATAGTGCCAGGCGCGAACCTGACAATTTTGTTATCGAGCCGTCGGGAACGAAGCGCTCTGAGTACTGTAACTACGTCTCGGGGTTCCATGTTCAGCAGCACACCGCGGGCCCCAGACGTGCAGACGCCTTGAACCAAGGTAGCTACATGTGCCGGTACCGTTCCCTGAGGCACTGTGATGTCAAAAACGACCGAACCACCCGAAGCCTGAATAGCTGCGCACTGCACTGTCCGGGCCACACGCGGATAGACGTAGTCCGTGTTAATGACAGCCCATGTATCAATATTTCGCTCGCGCATCAGCCAAGCTATGCCTGCTGTTGATTGCAGGGGGGTCTCACCGGCGCAGTAGAAACCGGGGAGCCGGTTTACTGCTTCGTGCCCAGCTGTCACTATATAGGGCACTTTGGAGCCGAGGGAGCGCTCAATTGCTTCCAAGGTGTAACTGGTATGAAGACCCACGAAGGCTGAGACGGCATTCTCCGCGATGAGGTCGCCGAGCATCGACGCAACCGATTCTGGCTGACCTCCCGAATCAACCAAGACCAATTCCACGGGCCGCTCGGATGATCGACTATTGATCTCACTCGCCGCAAGACGACTCGCCTCAATCACAGTCGGCCCGATCATCCCCATCCCACCCGAAAGTGGTGCCACAAGACCCAGACGCAATGCGCGGGAATCAGGACCTCGAAGGAGTACATCCAACGGGTCTAGCATGTTGGGTGCAGCGACCATCCTCCTACTTTAGACAGTTTGTACGCTTCTGTCTCCGGGGATTGAACAATAGGACGGCGCCAAGGAGTTCGTATCTACCAACGCGCCGTATACCGCGGGAGTGATGTGGTATGGATCCCTGGTAGTCGTCGCCAGCCCCCCCTTCGAGCCGTGCGATCAGGCTTGTAAGGGCGCTGGGGGAGAGTGGTACGGCCCATGCAATTGCTGCATCCGCAAGCATTGGTTGGTGCCGTGGCGGCGTGTCGATCACGGACAGGCCGAAGGTTTGTTGCAGGGCTTGTTCCATTGCTACTCCACGATTGCGCGCAGGCTCGATGGGTTCCGCCAAACTTTCCGGAATCACGATTTTCCAGCACATTCCGCAAAATAATCGGATTGAATGGGAAGTCGGAAGCGGTGACGACAAAAGTCATTTGACCCGGGCCATGGGGCCGTGATCAGGGGACCTCGCCAATCGAGCGGTGCGGTCGGACCTTTGGAAAAGTGCACGCCGTGATACGAACGTCCACCCCAGTTTGTGAGCGCCGGTGTATCCGCCTGACGGCATTTTGGTAGCGATCAAAGCTACCATTACCCACCCCTGGTAGTTCATTTTAGAATGCATTGGGGTGGGAATCTGCAGTCTTCGTCGCCGTGCTCAGCCGCAGCATGGCCTCGTCCAGCTCGTTCACCTGCTCGCGCTCGAGCCCGAGCTTGCATCATGGTTTCTGGCTGCATGGAAAGTGCTTGGCTCCGAAGCGCAGAACCTGCAGCCGTGAGCTCAGCAGCGAGGGATCATTCGTTTCCCGCTGCCTGCGGCGTGTAATAGGCCCGACGACTCAAGCCGGCGAAACAGCGGGGAGATCGTGGTCGGTTCAAGGTCCAGTTCGTCGCTGATCTCCCGCAGAGAGCGGGGGGTATTTTCCCAAAGCGCCAGCATCACCAGATACTGCGGATGCGCGTGAGCCCAAGACGCTCCGATACCGGCTTGTAGTCGCTAATCACCCTCCTGGAGGCGTCGCTCAAGGCGAAGCACAGTTGCCTCTCCGCTAGGAGATCCCGGTCTCGGCTTCCGCGACTGCGCCGGCACCCATGTGCGAGGAATTCGTGCCCTCCCAACGTTCCTTCCATGCTTTGCCAACGGCGACAATGACAAATTCATACGTTTGGGCCCTTTCTTGGCCCCAGCGAGTCCAGCCGATGAATGGCGGGGGGTTGAGAGCCGTCCCACGGCCAGAGGGGCGGGGTGACAATCGGAGCCGGTGACACGACCAGGGATTCGCCGCCCAGTGCGTCCTTGACAGCGAAGGCATCGGGCTCGCTGGCTGTCCACACGCTCAGCACCGAGTCCGCACCGGTATGGGGCTCCGCCGCGTCGAGCTTCAGCAGGGTCGCTGCGACGGCCCATTCGGGGACCTGCGAGGGGTCGGCGCCGAATGCGAGGATCCGGCTGCCGGTCTGCCGGCCGGGTACCAGGACGGTCTCTTCGACCAGCGCGGAAAAGGCCTTCTCTCCAGACATGAAGGAGTGCTCGTGCTCCCGGATTACCTTGCTCTGATGACTGTCGAAGGCCTCTTGCTCGAGCGTGGCCGAGTCGTACCAAAGCTCGGCGACGCCGTCGTACAGACCGCGTCCCCACTGCGCGGCGACGGGCCGGTTCTGCACGTAGCCGCGCAGGTTAACGGTCGGCGTAAGTAGCCTCGAATGGACCATCTGCCATCCGAGGTGGAAGTCCTGGTAGGTGATATCGGTGTTCTTGGCGACGAAGACGATACGGTGATGCATGAGTTGCCTTTCCTTCATGAGCTGGAGTGGGTTGACCTGAATGGCTTGGGATCAAGAGCCTGGCAGCGATGCGGACGGTTCCCTGCTGGTTCAGCGCCGCGTGGCGGTGTAAGTGGGGACGTGACCTGTCAGCGGGCCACGCCGTTACTCGCTCTCGCCAGCCCGCTTCAGGCGGCGATTAGTGTCCGGCGGGTGGGTGTGGAGAGTCTGGTGAAATGTGATTGGTGGAAGACCAGGGGATCGCGAGGTGAGTCGGAGTTCTTGCGTCCAGGACCTTGCCCACAACGATGTCGTGGTCTCCCCCCCCCCCCCCGGGTACACGGCCTCGATCTCGCAATCGAACCAGGCCACCGCTTCGGCGAGTTGAGGGTTCCCTGTTACCGGTGCGGGTTTGAGCAGCATGCCATGGAACTTGTCGCAGTTTCTCTGCGCGAATTGGAGGGCGATGGCGGATTGATTGGCCGCAAGGATACTGAGAGAGAAGCTTCCGGCATCTCTGATGGCTTGCCAGCTGCCGGAAGTTTTTGCTACCGAGAGTTGGATCAGTGGTGGGTCCAGCGATAGCGAGACGAAAGACTGCAGGGTAAGTCCCGCAGGTCCTGTTGGGGTGTTGGCTGCAGCGACGACCACGCCTGTGGGGAAGCTGCCAGCCGCTCGTTTCATGGAATCAGTGTCTGCTTTGGTAAGAGCTTTAGCACCAAGGGCCTATGTGCGCCCTGAATCCCAGGTTTCTCGCCCGGATTCTCGGGGTTTTTGCAGGCAACGATGGGTGATGAATTGTCATTGGTTGCCGCTGATTAAGGTGAGTTAAAGGTGAGTCGGTTGCAATGGGGTCCCCCCAGTAACGCGCGACCGCTCCGCGTCCGAAACCCCGCACAGCCGCTACTTCCTCCTGTCCGCCAGAAGGATTTCAGCAGTCCGCAGCTGGTTCTTCATGGTTGACGATCTCCGATGCCGCATGCCTGCGGCTGAGCCTTTAGAACTTTTTGTCCAGTGAGTTGTTTTTCAGCTCACTCCCCTACACCGCCTCGGCGCGTTGACACAAATACGGTCGTGCCGGTTCGAGCGCAGCCTCGGAGAAGGTCATCTCTCTCGGACGGAGAGGACATCCTTGTCTCGCTTCAGATGTGTGCGTGCGCGGGACTCCCACCAGTGCTCGGGGTCTTCGGTAAATTTGAAGCCTGCCGGCAGTTCCATGACGATCCCCATTGTTATAGTGCATCCTGTTGACGTCGGTTCAAACGTGTAGGTGGATCGGCTGTTTGTCTTGTCCGGCGTGACAGACCTTGTCGCTGCCCACCTCGGGGTCTCCTCACCAATGACTTCAATGATGGACACCGTACCGTCGCGTCCGATGACGCATTGCTGCTCTCCACTGAACGTCGTAGCCGGACTGGTTGCGCGGGACGCCTGAGCCTTTTGCGCTGCTTTGACGGCACGCTTATGGCGCGTGTTCACGATGCCTGTAGCGACCGCCAGCATCAAAACCAGGGCCGAGGCAACGATTAGGACACTTAGTCCCAGCTCCGGCTGCCGAAAGCGCTGATCACTGTAGCGAGGGCACAGATGGCGATAAAGCCGCCAACAAAGAGGATGTTCTGGAGGACTTTCACGAACATGATCACGTCGTCATTATGACTGCCATAAGTTCTTGCGACCGTGAGGTTCGGCATGCGCGTCTGGCAAGAAGTCATAGTCGTTAGCCGGTCGATCAGGGGGAGAAGACCCCCGATCTCTCACCGAATTTGGGGGCAGCGCCAAATGACCTCATCGTTCGCTCTCATATCCCCAGGCTGCCTTGTCCTGCATGGCATCGGATTCAAAATACCAAGATTTCGAGACAGTCCTCAGAGCGGCAGAGAAAGCGGGGCCCGGATTCGATGTAGTTCAGCTTGTGGCGGTTTGGGCACCAGATGCGGGGCTCCCCCTCCCCCCCGTTACCTTTTTCATGGCCCCTTGATCGAGTGATGATTGGGGTAGTTGGCCTGTCAGTCCCGGCATGATTAGTGCCCCAGTCATTGATGATCCGGGGGTGTTGTCACCGGGATTCGATAGGCGCCAAGGGATCGCTAATGGGGACCGGACCAGCGCCATCAAGAATCGCATAGGTCAGCCGTAACGTGGATGCCGGGCCTTGCCGCCGCAGGACAAGCCAACAGAATTAGAGGACACAAATTCTGGGAGGTTTGCGTTGATCAAAGACCATGAACACGTCGACATCTTCATCGGTGTCGACGTCGGCAAAAGCAACCACCATGTGGTCGCCATCAACCGGGCCGGGAGGAAGCTCCTCGACCGGGCCCTGCCCCAGGACGAGGCAAAACTCCGGGCCATCACCGCCTCCGTCGCCGGCAAAGGGCGGGTCCTGATGGTGGTGGACCAGCCCTCGACCATCGGCGCCCTGCCGGTCGCCGTGGCCCAGTCCGAGGGCATCATGGTCGGCTACCTGCCCGGGCTGGCCATGCGCCGGATCGCGGACCTGCATCCCGGGGAGGCGAAGACCGACCTGTTGACCGAACTAGCGGCAGGGGTTTTGTAAGGAATACGCGAAGCGTCCTTGGCCTGTGGCTAGGCTCGCGTCGTGATTAACAACGAGGATGTGCCGCGGGATCTGTCCTGCCTGGTGGTGCCGTTGGTCGGGTCCCTCGAGGCGACGGAGGATCTGTTCGTGCCGTATCGGCTGTTGGATGGCCGGGGCTCGACGGTCGCGCCGGCCGCGGCGTTCTTCGCCGAGTTGATGGCCTCCGGGCGCCCGGCGACGACGCAGCGGTCGTATGGGATGGATCTGTTGCGTTGGTTCCGCTTCCTGTGGGCGCTCGGGTTGGGTTGGAATCAGGCGACACGGGTTGAGGCACGCGATTTTATCCGGTGGCTGCAGGTCGCGGCCAAGCCCACGCGGGCGCATTGGCGCTATCCGGCTGGTGGTTCCCCCGGATCGGGCGGAGACCCGGCGGTGGCCAGGGTGAACGAGGTGACCGGCAAGCCGTCTGGTGGCGATCGGTACGAGCCTGCGACGGTGGCGCATTGCGAGAGCGTGCTGCGCGGCTTCTATGATTTCCATCTGGAAGCCGGCACCGGGCCGATGCTCAACCCGTTCCCGCTGGCACGGCACGCCCGTGCCGGCCGTGCGGGAGCGCACCGCAGTCCGATGGAGCCGCTCGGCCGCGAACCTCGTGGCCGGTATCGGCCGAAGCTCGTGACGCGCGCGCCGCGCAGCATCCCGGACGATTCAGTTCGATGAGCTGTTCGCGCAGTTGGGCTCGCACCGCGACCGGGCACTCGTGGCGTTCTGGGTCTCGACCGGCGCACGGGCCAGTGAACTGCTGGGCGCCACGGCCGGTGATGTCGATCCGGGCCAACAGCTGATCACGGTGATGGGCAAGGGAACCCGGGTGATGCAACCGCTGCCGGCCGCACCGGACGCGTTCGTCTGGCTGCGGCTCTACCAAGCCCAGCTGGAGGACCTGGCACGACTGGCCGGGACGAGCCGCTGTGGTGGACGCTGCGCCGTCCGTTCCGGGCGTTGGGATACGACGCGGCACGGGCCATGTTCACCCGTGCGAACACTGCGCTAGGGGCGAACTGGTCACTGCACGATCTTCGCCATACCGCCGCGTATCGGATGGCGCGGGACCCGCAGATGACGTTGACGGATGTTCAGTGGGTGCTGGGCCATGCGCACCTGTCGACCACGCCACGATCCCGGAACCAGCGCGTTCCAGCCGCCTGTGACACGCCAGCGAATGTCGCCGCCGCTTCGCTCGCACACCCCGTCGCAATCCCACGCCAGAACACCCGCTCGGTGTCCCGCCGTAATGAAGGCTTCCGGGGGGATTTCATCACAGGCCTGCCCGTCAACGTCTTCATCCAGCCAGCCGGTCTGCCCATAACTACCTCCGGAATCGAGGTGTTGCGACGACCGGTTGAATCTGTCCTGGCTCCCGGCATCGGAGTGATGAATCAGCCCCGGGGGCACGGGCTGCTGGTGTGTCGGCGGCGCCAGAGCGCCATGCGCAGGCAGTGTTCCACGAAGGCAGTGTCCTTCGCCGTGGAGGTCTCCCAGCCCACGATGGCCCGCGAGTACAGGTCAATGACCAAGGCGACGTAGACGAACCCGGACCAGACCGGAACACAGGTGAAATCCGTCACCCAGGGATGGCTCGGAACGGGGACATGGAAAGTCCCGGTTCAGCAGATCCCGGGCCCTCCGGCCGTCCTTGCCCGGGATCGTGGTGCGCGTCCTGCGGCCGCGGGCACCGCATCACTGAGTGCCACAGTGAAGGAGTGACGGTCATGTCGCGTGACCAGAATGCCCCGACACCGTTCCTCCATTGCCCATGCCTTGGCGATGGCCGTGGCGTCATCGAGCTGCCGTTCCATGTTGGCGCGGGCGGTCACGATGACTGCAATTTCGAGGTCAATTAGGTTTTCCATGGCTCCAGCTTTTCGTTGCTCGATTGTTTAATGCGCCCACCGCTGTCACCGGCTCCTGCGGCCCCGGGTGTTCTTGCCAGATTTGAGGTAATTGGTTTCTAGCCCAGACCGTCGTTCCGGCTGATGGCAACGGGCGCGTCAACTTGGGCTGACGAAAGGGCCGTTATCGGAGATGGGACTCTGGCTCGGATTGGCAGGCTGCCTTCATGCAGAATTAAAAAAGGTGGCAACGAATGCACTAAATCAGTAAGATCATTTTATGACTCTAGCTGTGATCGCCACTGTATCCAAACGTGTGCTCATGATCGACGTGGACCTGGTGCAGGTAAACTTCAGCCGCTTCTTCGCCTGGATGGATGAAGGGTTCAACGGGCTGCTCCACGAAGTCGGACTACCGCTTTCAGGAATAGTCGCAGACGGTTTTGCGACGCCGGTGGTGGACGCCCGGTGCTCCTACCTCAGGCCCGTCGGCCTTGATGACACCTTTACAGTCCATTCATGGATTGGCCGCACGGGCACTTCAAGCTTTGAAGTCAAGCATCGCTTTAGCGACCAGAACGGCGTCTTCGCGGAGGGAAGGTGCACCCATGTGTGGGTCGAACTCAAGACCGACCAGCGAGCCATGCCGTTGCCGGACCAAATCAAGAATGCCCTGCTGGATGTATCGGAGGGCGACGCGGGGATACCCCTGGTACCGGCCAGGTAATACCCGTCAGGACCTGTGCCTCCGCGACGCAACAGCGGCACAACCAAGCAGCGGCACTACACACCGGCCACAATGCCGATATGTAGTGCCGCTACGTAGTGCCGCCAGGCTGTGTTCAGACCGAAGGTTCCTAGCGCGGGAAAGCCTGGAAGTACAGTTCCCGCAGGTCCTCTTGGGCCGACAGCAACTGCGGGCTTTCCATGTCTCGGACCGGGTGGATATTGTCCCGAACGCCTTCCGGAGTGAGGTCCGTATCCAGATGGCCCTTGCTGCGGGCAAAGTCCACCCGTGCAATTGCCCCACCGCCGGACGTGAAAATCTCCGAGGAGACCTCAAGCTCGCGGCTCACCAAGTACGTGCTCGTGGCAGCCACTTGCTCAGGCCGGAAGTGCCGCTCCATCCACTCACGGAACTTCGCATCAGGATGCTTGTTGAGCAGGGGTGTATAGGCAGAAGGCATCAAGGCGTTGACCAAAATACCCAAGGGCCGGCCAGTAATGCCCGCCTCCTTGGTGAGCCCGATCAAGCCAGCCTTACTCGGTGCATAGGCGCCACTGAAGCCCGAACCCAGGACCGCGCTCGAGCATGTATTCAGAATCCGGCCGTATCCCTGCTCGCGCATGACGGACCACGCCGCCCGCATCAAGGCATAGGGCCCCATGAGATTCACGGCCAGGACCTGTGCGATATCTTCGTCGCTGTCTTCACCGAATGCCGCCGGCCGGGAAATTCCGGCATTGTTGATGAGGATGTCCAGCCGTCCGAACGATTCCGTTGCGGCCCGGACTATATCCATCGCAGCGGAAGGTGATCCCACAGGCGACGATTCCATGACCGCCACCCCACCCAGCTGCTCGATGGCTTCGCAAGCTGCCTTCGCGGCAGCCGCGTCCACGTCATTGAGCACCACTTTGGCCCCGCGCTGGGCCAGCATCGTCGCTGTCGCGAGACCTATGCCCGATCCCGCCCCGGTGACCACGGCGACCTGCGCATCAAAGCGAATAGGCCCTTTGGTGTTCATGCATTTCTCCTGTTGCCGATGAATCGATGACTTTCCGGGTGCTCCCCGTGAGCTACGGCTCAGACCTCGCCCCAGGCAAGTGATTCCGGCGCCTTGGAGGTGGGGATGCCTACAACCTTTGTTTCCAGGAAGTTCTCGAAGCCGCGCACCCCGCCTTTTCGGCCAGTACCACTCTGTTTGTAGCCACCGAACGGTGCATCGGGTCCGCTCCAGACACCGCCGTTGATGCCGATGGTTCCCGAGCGGACCTTGCGGGCAAAGGCAAGAGCCTCCTCTTCCGTGGTGGCCACCACCGTGGCGGAGAGTCCATAGACAGTTCCGTTGGCAATCTCCAATGCTTCCTCAACAGTGTCGTAAGGAATGATGGCCAGAACCGGCCCGAAGACTTCCTCCTGCTCGATATCCGAACCCGGCGCAACATCGGCCAGAAGCGTCGGCTCCACAAAGTAGCCATGTTCCTGGTCCTGGGGAATGCCGCCACCGGTGACCAAGCGGGCGCCCTCGTCCACGGCTCGCTGAATGCGGGCGAGAATGCGCTCCTGGTGGAACTTCGAGACCACCGGCCCCATAAAGTTGTTGAGGTCCGATGGATCACCATAAGTCACGGCTTCCATCGCCGCTTTGGCGGCCCGGACCGCTTCTTCGTAGCTTTCACGCGGCACAAGGAGGCGGCTGCGTGCCACACAACCCTGTCCAGCATTGGTGCAGATGGTCTTTCCGGCCTCTGCAGCCTGTTCCGCTGCATCGACGCCCGGCAGGACAATCCAAGGCGACTTTCCGCCGAGTTCGAGATAGACCTGCTTGATCGTCCCGGACGCTGCTTCGGCCACCCTTCGCCCGTTCGGCACGGAACCAACGAACGTCACGAAGTCCACGTCCGCGCTTCGAGTCAACACCTCGGCCCGGGGACCTATGGATGAGGTCACGATGTTGACCGTTCCCGGCGGGAAGTCCGTTCCTTCCAAAATGATTTTCCCAAGGTAGGTGCCGGCAAGGGGAGTCAACTCGGAGGGCTTGAGCACGATGGTGCAGCCGGCAGCGGCCGCGTGGGCGATATCGCCGAGCAGCTGGGGCCAGGGCGCGTTGTAAGAGCAAAGACCAAGGACAACGCCGAACGGTTCACGCCAGACCAGGCGCTTACTCACTACTCCACGGAAATCGCGGTCTGCCAGGACTTTCTCCCAGGGATAGGCTTCAGCCAGGTCAGCGATTTCGCGGATGTTCTGCACTGCAACGTCGAGAATCGTGTCCCTGGTCAGCCAACGCGGTGATCCGATCTCTGCAACGAGCAGGGTCCTGATCTCATCGATGTTCTGCTCCACCACATCCGCAAGCTGCCGGAGGCATCGGAGGCGAAAATCAAGGTCGGTGCTCCACGTCGTATGGTCGAACGCGCGTCGTGCAGCAGCCGCGGCCAGCCGAAAATCATCTTCGGTTCCATCGGCCGCTTCTTCAATGACTTGCTCGGTATAGGGATTGATCGAGGGAAAGCGCTTCTCGTCCGAGGAAGGCACCAGTTTGCCATCAATGAGCATCCGCCATTCAATGTCATCCAACACCACGGATTGGCTATCAGCCATATTTCTTGCACCTAACTTTCGAAGTGGAGATACAGATTATTGTTTATATTCATCTAGATGTTTTGATGAGATTAGTGGCGATGCCGTCGCTCGTCAAGGGTTTCGAAGACATTTTCGGGCTGGGTTTAGTGGAGCACCCATGCGGGCCGGTGGGAGGACCAAGAGCGCCAAAAGGGCAAGGACAACCGTGGTGCAACCCACCGCCGCCAAGGCGGCCGCTGTTCCCACCGCGTCGATGAACCACCCTAAAAGCGGACTCCCGAACGGAGTTGATCCTACGAGCAACAAGGTCTGCAAGGAGAGGATCCTTCCCCTGACTTCGCGGGGCGCAATAGATTGGATGGTCACGCCACTCCCCACGGCATATGCCATGGAACAGATCCCCAGTCCCAGAGTTGCCAAGCCCGCCAGAATGATACCGGACAGTACCCCAATCAGCACGATACTCGTTCCCAGCCCCACGGCGAACACCAAAACACCGCGGGCACCATACTGCATGCGTCCCGCCAATGTTGCTCCAATAATGGAACCCACGGCAATGATCGTGTTCAGGAACGCGTACAGCTCGTTGGTATTTGGTGACAAATCCACGGCGCGCGCAATAAGCAGGACCGAGAAATTGTAGGCTAGGACACCACAGACTGCGGCAAGAACCAAAAGAAAGCGAATTGTCTGATCACTCGTGAAATCACGGACACGGACTGTGTTCCCGCTGGTGGGTTTTGCTGGTACGGCCCGACGACGTGACGCCAAAAGCTTCCTCATCACCTGGGAGGCAGCCACAGCCGCACTGGCCATGAAACCGACCGAAAACCACAGTGCCAGTGAATAGCCGCCTGCGAGGATAAGCAACCCACCAAGGGAAGGCCCTGCCAGACGCCCGATCTGCTGGGAAACCGATCCGACCCCCAACGCCGGACGCAGGAGCTCGAGTGGCACCACATCGGCAATGGTTGCCTGGCGCAGAGGGATGTCCAGCGCGGTGGCAACTCCGAAGCAAAGGGCAGAAACGACAAGGCCGGGCATCGTGAGTGTGCCGCTGGTGATGGGCAGCAGCAAGCCCAATGCTCCACCCCCCCACAAGAAGTGGCGAAGCAAGCAAGGCCCAAGGGCCAAGCCTGCTGTCCGCAACCTTTCCTCCGAGATAGGTGAGCAGCAGGTGGGACCAAACTGGCAGGCGGTGACAAGCCCTACCGCGGTGATGGAGTGGGTGAGTTCAAGAGCCACGAGGTCCTGCACAACCCTGAACAGCCAGGCCCCCATGGAGGCGGTAAAGGTGGATGCAACGAATAACCGGAAGTCCCTCAGCGCAAACAGCGAGCCGCGGGCGGAGGCCGGCTTGCCCTGCCGCCTCCGCCCGCGTCGCAGCCCCTCGGCTGTCCTGGCCATCAATGGAACGCAAGTCCTCCATCAACGTTGATCGTCTGGCCGGTGACGAAGTCGCTTGCCTCGGAAGCGAGGAACACCACCGTGCCCACGAGGTCCTCCGCTACCTGGACTCTCCGCAAAGCCGTTTCACCGGCCATTTTCTCGCGAGCCTCGCGTGTTATGGTGGCTCGCTCCACCTCCGTCTCGGTGGAACCGGGTGCGAGCGCATTCACCCGAACTCCCTGCGGTCCCACCTCACTGGCAAGTGCACGGGTGAGGCCAATCACCGCGGCTTTGCTGGTGACGTAGTGGAGGTATCCCGGTCGCCCCGTAAACACGGTGGCCGAGGAGATGTTGACGATTTTCCCGTATCCAGCTGCCGCCATGCGCGGAGCAAATTCCTTGCAGCAAAGGAACGTGCCCGTGACGTTGACGTCCATCACGCGTTTCCACGTCTGAAGGGAGATCTCGTCATAGCTTCCCATCGACAGGGTGGAGAAGATTGCGGCGTTATTGACCAGCACTGAGACAGCTCCAAGCCCCCCCTCAATCTGCTCGGCCAGCCGGCTAACCGCGTTTTCGTCGCTTACATCGGCGTGGAAACCCTTGGCGATACCGCCGGATGCTTCAACCTTTCCGGCGATTGCCCGGGCATTTTCCAGGTCCAGGTCAACGACGGCGACCGCCCACCCGGCTTCCGCCAGCGCCAGACAGAAGGAACGGCCGAGCCCCTGCCCGCCACCGGTAACCACCGCGACACGCTGTTGCACCGTCATATCTTGGACACTTTGAGGGTTGAGGGGGCGAAGAGGTCATCGGGTGAGAGCGTCCTCGAGGTCAGGCCCTGCTCGTGTGCGTACCGCAGGAACGTCTCCAGTACGTGGCGGTTCTCTTCGAGGCCGTAGGTGAACGGATTGCCTCCGAAAAACTGATCCGTCCGCTCGGCTTCGTCCACCATCCATGGAAGCATGTACTTCAGGGCCGTGGTTTGGCGCAGCTCTTCGTAGGCCAAATCCTTGGCTTCTTCGAACGCTTTCATGAGTGACCGGACTACCCAAGGCCGCTGTTCGTAGACATCCTGTCGCACCACGATGACGTGCATGATGGGGAAGATCGAGGTCTCTTGGTAGTACTGCTGTTCAACGGTTGCAGAATCGGTCCACAGTCGGCGTACCGCGCCCTTGCCGTCCTTGAAAGTGGAGGGCATGTGTGCGGTGTAGAGAGCGTCGATTTCGCCGGTTTCGAGCATCGTCGCGAGCGTACGGTCAGCCGGGATGGGCTCGATGCTGATGCCCGGAGGCGGTGTCAGGGCAACCTCCGTGCGGCCGGGTTGCTCAAGGCCGCCAGTGAAGTATGAGACCGAATCGACCGGAACACCGTGGTGGTCGGCCAGGATGCCTTTGAGCCATACGGCAGCCGTCATCTGGTATTCCGGCATGCCTACGCGCTTGCCAACCAAGTCCTCGGGGCGCTGGATCCCACTGTCAGCGTTGACGTAGACACACGAGTGACGGAACATCCGCGAAGGAAAGACCGGAATGGCAATGAAGGGGCGTTTTTCGGCTTCCACTGTGCGCACATACCAGGCCAGTGACATTTCCGCGGCCTCGAACTCGCCGTGATGCAACATCCGGAAAGCGGGTTCCGGCATCATCAGTGGCAGGAACGTGAGGTCGATGCCCTCGGCACTTACCCTGCCGTCGGCCAGCGGCAGCATCCTGTCATAGTCCCAACAGGCCAGGGTCATCGGTATATTAGCCACGGCTGCCAACCCTTCCCGAATCCAGGCTGCTGAGCCTTTCAAGGGATGCGCGGGCATCCATCGGCTTCCACCACAGCGGCACACCCATGTCTTCACAGATGATGCGGCTGGCAATGTATCCGCCGCCGCCGGAAATCGCACCACCCGGGTGGGTCGGTGAGCCTGCCATGTAGAGGCCTTCGATGGGCGTGCGGTAGCCGAAGTGGTTCCACATTGTCTGCTCGCCGGAGAACGAGCCGACGAAGATATCGCCATCCACCATGTTGATCAGTTCGCGGGAGTAGTCATTCGCCGTGTAGATGTGTTTGGCGAGGATGTTCTTCTTGTTGACGTTGGGAGCCCACTTCTCCCATGTCTCCAGCATGCGTTCGGCGAATTCTTCCTTCGCGTCCTCGATGTTGGCTGGATCGCCGTCCGGCGCATACGGCATGGCATGCCATGCGTACGCGGTTGCCTTGCCGGGCGGGGCCTGGCTTGGATCGAACTGGGACACCGCGCCGGTTCCGAAGGATACCGTGCTTGGGATCTTGCCTTCGGCGACCTCCTCGTGGAGGGCGAACAGCTGCTCGATGGACTCGCAGCCAATATTGACCTTGAGGGACTCGTTGACGTGCGGGTTGAAGTCGGTGCCAATGTGCCGCGGCGCCTCTTCCAGCGCCAGGTGAAGGCCGAAGAGCGTCCATGCCGTCTGCTTGAAGTTCTTGACCTTCTCGCGGTACTCAGCGGAAAGCTGTTCCTCGCCGACCATGTTCACGAAGGTCTGCGGAACGTCCACCGTGCTGGCAACAAACTTCGAACGGATGACGGTTCCGTCCGCGAGCTCGACGCCGGTTGCTTTGTTGTTCTCCACGATGATGCGCTCAACGTGGGCGCCGGAGCGGAACTCGCCCCCTGCTGCGATAAAGGTTTCCATGAGACTTCTGGCGAGCGCCACCGAGCCACCCTGGGCAACCTGGTACTTGGCCTTAAGGTCGAAGCCACGTACCAGTGCGCCCATGGGGCTGCGTGTGCTGACTTGGTCGTAGAGGACGGTGCCGAAGAGCGAGATTTTGAAGAGCAGGAGCAGTTTGACCTGTTCGCTCTCGAAAAGATCGTTGACCGCTACGAGCGGCTGGCGGTCAATGATCTCCAGGAAATCCCGTCCCACTGCGCTGCGGGAGAGGAGCTCATCCCGTTCTATTTCGGGGAGGGGCTCGCTGTAGCGCTCGGGCCAGAAGATGTGATCGCTGATGATGTCAGCCCGCTGGTTCCACTCGCGGTACGTCTGGGCGTCCTTCTTGCTGAAGTGTGCTATCGAATCGCACATCTCATCAATGTCGTGCGAGAACACCAGGGCAGTTCCGTCGGCGTGCGGCTGGGCGAAGTCGTAGCGCGGGGTCACGTACTTCACTTTGTTCCGCAGGCCGAGGTCCTTGTACCAAGGTGCCTCGCTGATATTGAAGTGGTTCACCGAATGCATCTGGTGGTAGAAACCCGGCTTGGTGACCTCGGTGGTGCCAAGTCCACCACCGAAGATGAGGCGGCGTTCGAGCAACAGGACCTTCAGTCCTGCCTTTGCCAGATAGGAACCGAGGACCAAGCCGTGTTGGCCGGACCCGATAATGATTCCGTCGTATTCTTCGGTCATCGTTTGCCCTTCCTGTGGCGCTTCGCTGCGCACTCAGATTGCTAGAAACGGATATAGATGTTCTTCGACTGGGTGAAGCTTTCAAGCTCCCCGAGGCCCTCCTCGCGGCCGATGCCGGAGTCCTTGACACCGCCAAATGAAGCCCCGGGGATGTGACTGGAGCTCCAATTCACCCATACGTAGCCTGTCTCGATGTCGCGGCTGGCCTTCAGGGCGGTCGCGAGGTCCTTGGTCCAGACGCTCGCGGTCAGGCCCAGAGGCAACGCGTTGGCACGAGCAATGATTTCGTCATAGTCGTCGAAGCATGTGGCTACCAGAACCGGTCCAAAGATCTCTTCACTGAAGAGGCGGCTCTGCTCATTCTCGGCAGCAAAGAGGGTGGGACGGATGAAGTTTCCCGGCTGGGCAGGGTCGGGCAGGCCGCCCGCGATCAGTTCCAGTCCGTCGTCAATCCCGGAGTGGAAGTAGGACGTGACCTTCTCGTACTGTGCCCGCGAGACCACGGGTCCAACCTCTGTCTTCTCGTCCAGAGGGTCTCCCATTCCCATGAGGTCGAGGCGGCGTCCAAGTTCTTCCACGAACTGCCTGTAGATGGAGCGATGCACGTAGAGCCGTGACGTAGATCCGCACGACTGTCCCTGCCAGGCGAAGTTCATGCCGCGGATCGCGCCCTGGATTGCCTCCTCGAAGTCGGCGTCCGGGAACACGATCATCGGGTTCTTCCCGCCGAGTTCCAGGGTGACGACTTTTACCGATGCGGAAGCTGCCTGCGCCTGGATACTCCGGCCGACTTCCCCGCTACCGGTAAAGGCAAGCCGGCGCACTTCGGGATGCCTCACAATCGTGTCACCCACGGTGCGGCCGGGACCGGAGACGATGTTGAGGACTCCGGGCGGGAAGATGCCTGCGGCGATCTCACCCAGCCGGAGTGCGCTGAGGGATGTTGCTTCGGCAGGTTTGAGAACCACCGTATTCCCGGCGAGCAGGGGCGCCGCGATGCGCGACGCGGCGAACATGAAGGGGTGGTTGAAGGGAACGATCCGCCCCACGACGCCAAAAGGCGCCCGGACGCTGAAGTCGACAGCGTCCCGTTGGTCCACGGGGATGCTCTCGCCTCGCAGTTGGAGGGCAAGGCCCGCAAAGTACCGGAGGTGTTCGACGGCGATCCGGTAGTCCCCGCGCATCACGGCGATCGGACTGCCGTTGTCGATGGTGTCGATCCATGCCAACTCCTCCCCCGCTTCCTCAATGGCATCGGCAAGACGGTGCAGGTGCGCTGCGCGATCAGTGATTGCCCGGGCTGCCCAAGCGGGGAATGCTGCAAGGGCCGCGTCGATAGCGCGGTTGGCGTCGGCTTCGTCGCCCCGCGGGATGGTGGTTACCTGCTCGCCTGTGGCCGGGTCGAAAACAGCTGCACGCTCTCCGGAGAGGGAGCCGGTGAGTTCGCCGCCGATGAGCATGCGCCAATCGCGGTCGATACCTTCCCGCAAATCCTTCGCAGCTTGCAGGTACTCCGTGGCATTAGCGCTCATCAAATCCTCCTGAACAGTTAATAGATCTAAATCATCTTACTAATTAATCTAAATAGCAATCCTCCCGGACACAAATGCAGATGTTGTGGGAAGTTCCGAAACGGGTGGTCTATCTGTGTCCCCCGCGGGGATAGTGCTGCGAAGGCTACTGTCTTCAGTGCTTGCGGATTGGCGCTCCGCCGTCGACGCGAAGCAGTTGCCCGGTAATCCAGGCCGCCCGCGGACTTGCGAGAAACACCACTGCCTCAGCGATGTCCCAAGGAGTGCCCTCGGTTTCGAGAAGCGTCAGCATCCTCCGACGCTCGCGCAATGCCGCGGCATCGCCGGGCTTGCGCGCCCGGGCAACCATATCGGACCACACCATTCCGGGCGACACACAGTTGGCCCTGATGCCAAGCGGACCGGCTTGGGCCGCCGTCGCACGTGTCAGTGCTTCGACGGCGGCCTTGGACGCCGCGTAAGCGGTACCGCCGCCCGGCTGGTCGACCGCGGCAGAGGAAATGTTAACTACGGCTCCCCCGGCAGACATGGCTGGCAGGGCGGCCTTGCTCATGAGGAAGGTGCCTGTGGCATTGACATCCATGACCCTGCGCCATTGGACCTCCTCGAGGTCTACGACGTTTCCGCCCGCACCGATGCCCGCGTTGTTCACCAGTACATCCACATCGCCCCACTCCTCGCGCACCCGGGCCACAACCGCAGCACAGTCCGCTCCGGAAGTGACGTCACCGGGTACCGCAAGCGCCAAGGCGCCCTCGGCGGCGACATCGCGCGCAGTGCGTTCTGCCGCCGCCAGATCGCGGTCGACGACGGCGACCCTTGCCCCCGCCCTGGCGAGCAGGATGCAGATGGCCCGGCCGATCGCCATCTCTTCGCCGGTCGAACCGCCGCCCGTGACAATGGCGACCCGGGAACGCAAGCCGCCGGAAGTCCCCTCACCGCTTGCAGACGTCATTCCGCCATCACTTCGGCAACGGCAAAGGCTGATTCGGCGGCAAGCCTGCCGAAACACAATCCATCGGACAGGTTTCCGCCGTCGGCCGGGTAGAGAAGGCCAACGGCCTCGCCGAGCTCACCGGCGGAGTACAGGCCGGGAATCGGGGCACCATTCGTGTCGAGCACACGTGCTTCATGGTCGCGGCGCGGTCCACCGCACGTGTTCGAGCCTCCCGGATACAGTCGAACGCAGTAGTACGGGCCGCTGTCGAGGGGAATGAGTGTCTCGACCGGCCGTCCTTGGGCGTCCGTTCCGCTGCGGCAGGCTTCGTTATATGCGGCGACGCTTCGTGCGGCCTCGGCAGGATCCGACATGCCAGCTTTGCGGGCCACTTCCTCGATGGTTTCGCCGCTGACAATCCAGCCCAACTCGAGTTCTTTCCGGTTGTCCTGGCTCCACGGACGCAGCCCGTCACGGCCCACGGCCCTGCCGCCCAAGGGCCGGGTGGTAAACCGGCGCTGGTCGAAGAACCAGTACGCCGGGATGCGGCTGCGTTCCAGGTGCTCAAGTGAGTAGTCGAACAGCGACAAGTAAACGTCGTGCCGGGAGCGTGCCTGGGCGTATTCATTCATGAAACGCTTGCCATAGCGGTCCGTTATCACGTACCCCGGCGGCCCGATGCTAATCGAGTACGTCAGCTCCTCGCCGTCGGGCATTTCCACGTGCGCAACGCCGCGGCCAACCATCTGGTTCATGTGCCACAGGTCCGCGCCAACGGCCTGCGCCATCCGCACGCCATCGCCGGTATTTCCCGGGTTGCCATAGAAGTAGACGGGGTTGGCAGGTAAGTAATTTGCCTTGAGCTCGTCGTTGAAGGCAAACCCTCCGCACGCCAGCACCACACCGCGATATGACGCCAAAGCCAACGGTTCTCCATCTTTCTCCACCACAACACCGGTGACACGGCCGTCGTCGTGGATGAGCTCCAAGGCCGGCGCGCCATACCAGACCTCAATCGCGGGGTTCCGCAACACGCAGTCGCGCAGTTCTTCGAAAAGCCGCTCGCCACCCATGCGGGGCGGACCTGCACTGGTGAACCAACCTGTCGCAGCCTCCGACGTCGTAAAGCTCTTCGAACGGACGTGGCTGGTGTACGCGGCATTCTCAGCGTTCCAGTAGCACACCACGGCATCATGGCCCGGGATCTCCTCGTGCTCCCCCTGACCGAACTCCGCGAGTTCAAGGTCAACGCCGATCTCGCGCAGCCATTCCTTGATCGTGGACGCCGACTCCGCCCATGCCCGCGAGACGCTGAGGGGGATGAGCCCGCCGCTGCAGGCGTCGAGGTACTCCGTGGCGGCCTCGACGTCCTTGACCCCCATGATCACTCCGCCCGAAAGATACGTGCTGGGGGTATGCCGGTCCTTGGCTTGCTTTTCGATGATGAGCACACGGCCACCAAGCTGGGCCGCGCGGAGCGCCGCCGCGGACCCGGCAGCGCCGAATCCGACGACGATCAGGTCCCATGGCCCCCGGGGCTCACAGCCCGGCGACATGACGCCCCGCGAGGTAGCCGAAGGTCAGCGCCGGCCCGAGGGTGCCGCCACCACCGGGGTAGGACGGTCCGAACACCGAACTGGCCACATTTCCCGCCGCGTAGAGGCCGGGAATCGGAACGGAGTCGAAGTCGAGCACCTCACCGTTGGCGCCAATAGCGGGGCCGCCCTTGGTGCCGAAGCAACCCGCACGCACCCGGAAACCGTAGTACGGACCGTCCGCGAGGGGAACAAGGGCGGGATTCTTCTGGGTGCTGCCATAGTTACGGTAGTCGCGTTCCCACGCCGATTCGCCGCGGTGGAAATCCACGTCCACGCCGTTCTCGCAGTGCTTGTTGAAGCGTGCCACTTCTTCCTCCAGGCCCCTGGGATCAATGCCCAGCTTCTCTGCCAGTTCAGCCAAGGTGTCTGCCTGCGCCACCACGTCTCCGCTGCTCTCGTAAGCCAATCCGCCCGGGGTCTCGTGGTCCAGGGCCACGCTGACGCGCACGCTGCGGTCCGAGATGGCAAAGGCGGGGCTGTTCGGGAACTCGTAGCGGTCAGGGTCGAAGTGTGACAAGACCTTCCCGAAGTCGTTGTAGTTCAGGGTTTCATTGCCGAAACGGCGGCCCTCCGAGTTGACGATGATCTGACCCGATCCACCTGTGCGCAGGCGGGGATGACCCTCATACTCGTCGCCGATCCAACGTGACGGGATCCACCAGACGCCGTCCAACTGGACAGGCCGTGCTCCCGCCGACAACGCCATCTTGAGCCCGTCGCCCTCATTGTAGGGAGGGCTCAGGGGTCCGTCGTAGGGGACACCGACCAAGTCGTCCCACAGGCGGCGGTTCCATTCGAAACCGCCACTGGCCAGCACGACGCCGCGCTCTGCGCGCACAGTCGTGCGCGTCCCTTCCCTTTCCACCACCACGCCACGGGCGGCGCCGTCCTCAATCACGAGCTCGAGAGCGCGGGTGTTGAGGTGCACGGTGACGCCCTTCGCAAGGCAGGTCTCCATCAGCCCGGCCACCAGTGCACAACCTCGCAGGACGATGCCCTTCGCCATCCGTTCCTCGGCAAGTTCAACCCAGCCCAGCGGGTTGCCCGAGCGCACGAACTGCTCCATCTCGTCGTAGCGGATCGGCAGGGTTCCGCCTGGCCAGTGCGGCCGCATCAGAGTTTCGGCCCACTCGCCCAAGCGGGCGGCGTCGTACTCTCCCACGCCCACCGTCCGTCCGGCCAACTTCGCTCCGGGGTAGTCAGCGTGGTAATCCGGCCGCTCGAGGTCGGGATAGAGCTCAAGCACGGTGTTCTCTTGCATAAAGCGCACCGCCTGGGACGCACCATCCAGGAAGCCCTCGACCGTCTCCTCAGGCACGTGCCCCATGGTGAGCTTGTCCAGATACTGCTTCGCATCCTCGCGGCAATCTTTGTTCCGGTTTTCGGGATCAAGCCCGTTGTTGGGCAGCCACATGCCGCCACCGGAAATTGCGGTCGTACCACCAAAGCGCGGGGCACGCTCAACAACGGTTACCTTGGCGCCGCCCTCGGCAGCCGCCAGGGCGGCAATCAGGGCGGCACCCCCGCTGCCTACAACGACGACGTCATTGTTCATCTGGCTCATCTTTTCCTCTTTCTTCTCGTGTGGGATCCCACGTTGACGTGGGGCGGAGGCAAGGCTCCTCATGCCACCGGCGCCGGCTCTTGGCCAGAAGCTTGTTCGGCTTCGGCTCGTGCCAGCAAGTCTTCCGAGTAGTGGCACGCCGCGAAGTGACCGGGGCGCACCTCCCTCATCTGGGGCTCCTCGGCCGCGCACCGATTGGTCGCCATGACACAACGTGTCCTGAAGCGGCAACCCGACGGCGGAGCCAGGGGCGAGGGCAGATCTCCCGCAATCTCCATCGGCAGGATTTCAACTTCAGGGTCCGGAACGGGTATTGCCTCGAGCAAGGCCCGCGTGTATGGATGGGACGGAAAGCGGTGAAGGTCGCCGGACGGTACAACTTCGCAGAGCTTGCCGAGATACATGACGGCGGTACGATCGCTGATGTTCTTGACTACCCCCAGATCGTGGGCAATGAACACCAGAGTGAGCTCCCGCTCCTCGCGCAGACGCTCCAGGAGATTGAGCACCTGAGCCTGGACGGACACATCCAGCGAGGACACCGGCTCGTCACACAGGATCACGTCCGGCTCGAGCATCAGCGCACGCGCAATGGCCACGCGCTGGCACTGTCCACCAGACATCTCGCCGGGCCGTCGGTCGCCGACCGCCTGGGGATCGAGGCCGACGGCGGCGATCAGTTCATTGATCTGTTCGTCGCTTACCTTTCGACCCCATATTTCCGGCCCTTCGCCGATAATCTTGCGCACAGTGCGGCGCGGATTCAGCGCCGAGATCGGGTCTTGGAAAATGACCTGCAGTTTGGGGCGCAGCTGCCGGCGTTTCGACGCCGACAACGTAGTCACCCCGTGACCGGCAAAGTCGATCGTTCCCGAAGTGGGCGGATCAAGCATGGTCATGGCGCGGCCCAACGTCGACTTGCCGCAGCCTGATTCGCCCACGATGCCGAGCGTTTCACCCCGACGCACGTCGAGGGAGACGTTGGAAACGGCATATACCGTGCCCGCTTCTGTCTCGTATTCCACAACGATGTCCTCCACCCGCAACAGAACATCGTCTGTATCGCGGAGATGGGCCTTTCCGCTTCCTGCCATCAGGACATCACCCTCTCAATATTGAGGCCGGCGGGGGTAGTTCCCCTTTTCCGATTCTCTGCCAGAGCCCGCTCGCCCACTTCGGTTCCCACCGGGAAGAAGCACGCCACAGATGTTCCCGTGCCCGGGTCGTGAACGAGGGGCGGATCCTGGGTCAGGCATTCCGGCTGTGCCCGCAAGCAGCGCTCGGCAAACCGGCATTGATTCGGAGGATCGATCACCACCGGGGGTCGGCCGGGGGGTGCACTGAGCCGAGTGTGCGGTGGCTCGGAGAGCTTGGGCAAGGAGCCAAGCAGCGCTTGTGTGTAGGGGTGCCGGGTCTGGGCGAACACCTTTCGGGTGGGGCCTTGTTCAATGATCCGGCCTGCATACATCACCGCGATATCGTCGGTACGCCCCGCGGCGACCCCCAGGTTATGGGTAATAAGGATCATGCCCATGCCGTTCTGTTCCTGCAGCTCACTCAAGAGGTCCAGGATCTGGCGCTGGATTGTCACGTCCAGGGCTGTCGTAGGCTCATCGGCGATCAGGAGTTGCGGTCTGCAAGCAAGGGCTATCGCGATGCCCACCCGCTGGCGCATGCCCCCCGAGAGCTCATGCGGGAACTGGCGCATCCGGCGTTCCGGCTCCGGGATACCGACCCGGCGCAGCAGGCCGATGGCACGTTCCAACCGTTCTGCCTTGTCGAGGGACAAATGCTCCTTCATGCCCTCGACCAGCAAGTCCCCTATCCGACGAACCGGGTTGAGTGAGGTCATCGGGTCCTGGAAAACCATGGACACTACAGGGCCCCACAGCTCGCGAAGGTCCTTACGCGCCAGGCTCCTGATGTCGGTGCCGTTCAAATGTACGGTCCCGCTCGGCTTGAGTGCCTTGGGACTAATGAGGTTCATGATAGAGCGCCCGAGGACTGACTTCCCCGAACCCGACTCCCCGACGATTCCCAACGTCTTTCCCCGCTCTACGGTGACGTCCACACCGTCAACGGCATGGACGGTTCCTTGGTGGGTGTCGAACCAGGTACGAAGATCGCTCACCTCCAGGAGCCGTGTGGCCTCTTTTACTTCCCCGATGCTGGGATCGGCTTCCGTGTCAACCTGCTCTACTGCCCTCATAGAGGTCACGCTCCCTTCGATTTCGTGGGTGCCTCGGCCAGCTCGCGGGCCCAATTCCCGATCACGTTGAGCGAATGCACGGTGAGCACCAGGGCAACGGCGGGCAAGAAGATGAGCCAAGGTGCCTGTGCCAGGAGCGACCTCGAGTTGGCGATCATGCCGCCCCAGCTGGGAGCCGGTGGCGGAATGCCCAGGCCGAGGAAGCTCAGTGAGCCTTCGGCCACTATGACCGTCGCGGCGACGACGAAGCCGTAGGCCATTAGCGACGGCGTAACACTCGGCAGGATCTCTTTGACGATGATCCGACCGTCGCGGGCGCCCATGGACTTCGCCGCCTGGACGAACTCCCGGTTTCGTAGCGGCAGCGTGCCGGCCCGGGCGAGACGTGCGAACGCGGGAATCGTCAGTAGCGTCAGCGCAGCGGTCAGGCTCGGCAGGCTCGGCGTCAGGACTGCCGTGACTGCCAGCAAGAGGATCAGCGGCGGGAAGGCCAGTGCCGAGTCGATGATGATGTTGAAGATGACCTCGACTTTGCCCCGCAAGTACCCCGCTGTGGCACCCAAAAGCCCCCCGACGATCATTCCAACCACGACGGCGGAGACCGAGACGATGAGCGACACACGGGCACCGTAGACAAGCCGCGCAAGCACATCGCGGCCCAGTTGGTCCGTGCCCAGGATCCAGTTCGGGTTGGCGAACGGTGCCAGCCGCGCGGGTCCTTCCGAGGCCTCGAAGTTGCGAAGCGGGAGCCAGTCCGCAGCGACAGCTGCGAACACGATGAGGCCAAACCAGAAGAACGCCACATAGAGTTCGACTTTGTGGGGCCGGCGGCGGCGCATCGTGAACGGAAGAGGCTTCTTTGCCGCTTCCTTCTTGTGCGGGGCGTTGGGAATTGTTGGCTTTGTGATTGTCACCGGCGCTTGCCTCCCATGCCGATTCGAGGGTCAAGTTTGGCGTAGATCAAGTCCACCAAGGCGTTGACCAATACATATGCGACGGCGATGAACGCGACTGCTCCCTGCACCGTCACGATGTCCTTGTTGAGAATGGACTGGTAGAGGAGTTGCCCGATTCCCGGTATGGAGAAGATGACCTCGATCGTGACGGTTCCACCGATGAGCCTGCCCAGGCTCAGTCCGGCGAGCGTAACCAGCGAAAAGGACGATGGCCTTAGCGCGTGCCGGACGAGGATCACTATGGGCCGGAGGCCACGGGCGGTTGCGGCCAGGATGTACTCCTGGCGCAGGACCACCAGCATGTCGCTTCTCAGGAGCCGGGCGAAGACCACTGCTTCCGCCAGGCCAAGAGTGATCACTGCCAGCGCCACGTATCTGAGGTTCTGCCCGGGATTTGCCGTGAATGACACCCAGCCGCCGATCGGAAACAGATGCACCTGGACCGCAAGGAAGAACGAGAACAGCAAGGCCGTGAGGAAGCTGGGAGTCGAAATGAGCACGGAACTGACTACTTGGACCACCCGGTCAAAGGTGCTGTTGGCCAGGTAGGCGCACAGCGTTCCGAGCGGAATCGCGATGACGAGGCCGAGAAGGAGCGAGAGCACTGCAATCTCGAAGGTCACGGGAAGTCGTTCCATGATCACGGTCATAACCTGCTGGCCCGTCCGGAGGGAGGTTCCGAAGTCTCCCCTAAGCATGCCTCCGAGCCAGAGCAGCCACCGTACAAACATGGGCTGGTCGAGATTGAGCTGCTCGCGGGCGGCCGCAAGCTGTTCCGGACTCGCGTTGTCGCCGGCGGCAATCCGGGCCGGGTCCCCGGGCGAGAGATCGAGCAGCAGCATCGTCACGAAACTGACCACCAGAAGCACCACGACTACGTGCACTGCTCGTTCGCTAAACCTCTTCAGCTTGGCTCTGGATCTGCGGCGCCGTAGGGAATTTAGGGAGCCGGTCCGAGCCGGTGCCGTTGTTTCAGTTTGAGTCATCGCCACTCACCGCCTCAGCTTTCCTGGTGCACTTCTTTGTGTCCATGCTTTTTGCCTCAGTTCAGTCGGCCCAGGCCTCGAAGATGTCGCCGGCTGAGCGTTGCACCAGCTCGGCAGCTTCCATTTCGCCGTAGACCAAGGAATTTCCGATGATGGTGAGCACGTCCGACTTGGCGACGCCGAAGGCCTTGGCCAGGAGCACGTTCTCCCTGATGCCTTCCCGGTTGCGGCTCAGGCACGCGAAGAACAACTGCGTCGTTGGCCACATCTGCTTCGGCAAGTGGTACAGCGTGTTCTCGAAACGGTTGCGGTAGCCCTTGAGAAGTTCAGGCTTATAGCGGCCCAGGAAGTCTACGTAGCAGGGGATCTCACCGTAGTTTTCTTGGTACCAGTCACGCAACATGCCAAGCTCTGCACTGCTCATGACTGGGTCGCTGAAATCGAGGCCGGAGGCAAACGCTTCACGGTCCACCGCCCAGCCGTCGGGGAACTTGGCAGGGTTGTCGGGCTGCTCGATCCATTCGTAATCGCTCAGTGCGTTGGCTATGAGTTCCATGCCACGCGGCCCGCAGTGCATGAAGGCCATCGCAATGGTCTCCAGGCTCTGCGCTTTGGAGAGACCGGCCTGCTGTCCCGAGTGCACGCAATAGCGTACGCCGGTTTCGAACCCGAGAAGCGAATAGTAGGCAATATAACCATGGCCCATGGTGCGGGGCACCACCGGCAGTGAGAGGCTCCCGAAGAGGCGGTAACGCTTCAGGACCTCCTGGTTTTGGTCGATCCACCAGTCGAGACCACTATGGGCCGTACCGAATTGCTTGGCGTAATGAGCCTTGAACGCGTCGATCTCCGTCGGGGTCATCTTCGTAAGATCGCTGAGGTCCAGCCCGCGATGAATGCGATTCTGGCTATCGGGGGCGAACCCCGTATTGATCTTGACGTCGTTGTCCCGGTCAATCGGCTGATATTCCGCTGTAGTGCGCATCAGCACCCTTCCTATAGTTGTCTATATCATCAGAATGATTCAGATCACGTTGCGGTGACTTTGAGTCAATATTTCTGGCCGCTTCAGCACCTGCAATCGTTCCTGTCACAAGGGCCTCCGACCACCCGGCACCCGGCGAGGGATAAATGCATCCGATCAGCTGGCTGACTGAGCCTGCCGCATAGAGCCCCTCGATGGGCTCCCCGAACGCGTCCAGAACCCGGCCGCCCGCATCGTGGCGGGGCCCACCGGAGGTGTTCACGCCGCCAGGAAACATCCTGACCGCGTAGAACGGCCCGTGGCGCAGCGGTTCCGAGGTGGAAGCATCCCTGCCCCACGCGTCCGAGCCCGAGTCGACTGCGGCATTGAACGCACGCACTTCAGACTCAAGTACATCCGGGTCCATGCCGAGTTCCTCTGCCAGCTCCCGGATGGTCGGCGCCGATACAACCCAGCCACGCTCGAGTTCAGCCACGTTGTCCTCGCTCCACCGCGGACGGGACGTTCCCTGCGGCTGCGGGCCTGCGGCGAGCCGCGACGCAAACCGACGGGCGTCGAACACCCAGTACGCGGGAATCTTGGAGAATCCCCTCTCGCGGGTGTTCCATTCCTGCATCTCAGCCCAGGTGGTGTGAATCGGAATATAGGCAGATTCGTCACAGAATCGTTTGCCGGAACTGTCCACCACCACGAAAGCCCCTGGGACGATGCTCATCTGGTAGTTGCAGGCCAACCCGTCAAGGTCAAAGTTCGCAGCCTGGCGACCGATTGCCACCTGCATATGCCACAGGCCGGCGCCTGCTGCCTGCGCCATCCGGAGGCCGTCCCCGGTGTTGGCCGGATTTCCTGCAAAGTACATGGGCCAGGCCCGGAGGTAGGTTCGGCAGAGTTCCTGATCGTTCTCGAAACCGCCGGTCGCAAGAACAACAGCCCGACGGCTACGCACCTGGGCCTGCTGCCCGGCGTCGTCTTCCCAAGACACGCCGTCGATTCGCCTGTTCGTCCTTAGCAGCCGAGACGCGCGCACACCCCAGCGGACTTCCACGCGGCCAGTCTTCTCCATCACCCGTTCGAGGCGGCGGAACAGCCACTCGCCCGATCCGCTGGAACGGCCCGGACCGCGGAAGTCGCGCGTAATGACAGCACTGGCGCCGTCAAACTCGGGATAGAGGGCTCCGCCGTGATGGCCGGCGAGGGCATGTACCTCAAGCTCCGGGATGCGGTCTTTGAGCCACTGTTCGAGCTCCGCGGCGCCCTCCGCCCAGGCTCGACATTCGGCGGGACCAACGGCGTCGCGGGCACATTCCTCCAGGTACCTGGTGGCGGCATCGATGTCCGTGGCGACCATGATCATGGACCCGGCAAAGACCGCAGACGGCGTGTGGGCTTCCTGCGGAAGCTTCTCGAGGACCAGCACGCTGGCCCCGGACTCGGCTGCGGAAATCGCCGCAGCCACTCCCGCCGCCCCGAAACCGACCACTACGACGTCGACGTCGGCCACCACTCCGCTGGTGCTGCTCATCGGGTCGGCCGGAACCGGAAGAACCTACCGGCATTTCCGCCCAGGATATCCGCCCGGAGGCCAGGGTCCGCACCAGCGAACACCTCGGCAGACCCCTGCGAAGACCACATCGGATAGCCGGAGCCGTACATGAGCAGCGAGCCGGCGTCGCTCACTTCAGCCCAGTCCTCCAGGAGCTCTTGCGGAGGACCTTCGATGGGCGAGGTGATGAAGCGGACATGGTCGCGCAGGTATTCGGACGGAAGCCTGGGAACCCACGGCGTTTCGACCCGAGTGATTGGCCAGTCCATGTCCATACGCCACATCAGCGGAGTGAGCACATCGAAGCCGCCGTCAGTGAAGACCCAGCGCAGGCCCGGATTTCGGTCGAAGACACCTTCACAGATGAGGCTAGTCAGGTGGTAGATGAAGTTGCTCTGCTGGAGTGCGGCGAACTCGGCGTAGTGCCGCGGGAATCCGCTCGGAGTCGGGTGGAAGCTGGCGCCGGAGTAACCGTCGTTGCGCACGGCCACCGGAAGCCCGGCTTCCGCGATCGCATCCCACAAGCGCTGGTAGACCCTGTGCCCGTACGGCATGTGTGACTCAAGGGGGACACCCACCTGCACGAAGCGATCATCGCCCGCCCAGCGCTGGACTTCCCTCATGGCTGCGTCTACGTCCAGTGGATTCACGCGGATAGTACCGTGGAACCGGACCTCGCCAGCCGTCGGGAGCCACTTCGCCGCGAGCCAGTCGTTAGTGGCGGCACAGATGGCGCTGCCGAGGTCCAGGTTCGGGTTTACCCCGCGGGTAAGCGGCATGAGGACCGCGTCGGAGCTACCGTAGCCGGCCACATGGCGTGCGGCGAGCAGTGGGTCGGATCCGGGCGCGTCTTCGCTTTCACGGGCCAGTTCGCTGTAGGTACCATAAGGGCCAACGCCGGTCGGCACCGCGAAAAGGTAGCGCAAGACTCCCGGGAACGGCCGGTCGCGGTAGGGCCGGGGAAGGTACTCCCGTAGCTCCGCAGCATTCTTGAAGGACGGGTAGACGGCGGCGTCCACAGTCCGCACTGCGACATCGCTTGGTGCAGTCTCGATGTTCACGGGCTACGCCCCTTCCAGGTAGATGCTGTCGTCTTCGACGAAAATGTTCCATCGACGTGCCTTGAACTCCGTGCGCGCCCGCGCTTGGCCGGTCTCGATATCAAACTCCCAGCCATGCCAGGGGCAGCGAAGAAACTCTCCGTCGCGTTCCCACTCCAGCTGATACTGATCGCCGTTCGTCTTGACGGACCCTTCGACTTCGCCAAGGCAAAGGGGGGCACCGCGGTGCGGACAGTAGTTGCTCAGCGCATGGTAGCGGCCTTCGACGTTGTAGACGCCGACACCTTGTTTGCCGACCTTGACGAGCCGCATGGCCCCGGGCGGGAATTCTTCGACTTTGGCTACCAGGGTGCTCTTCCGTTCAGGTGTTGTGGACATCGTCAGTCCTCCTGTTCGGCGAAGTACTGGGGCGCCGTCGTCTTCCGCACGAGGCTGATGGTGCCGGAGAGCGGGTCGGCAAGGAACTTTTCACGTTCGTCATCATTGGCATCGCGGGGCCGTTCAGACGGCAGCCCATATAGCTCGATGGCGTTTCCGGCCAGCACTTGCTCTTTACGGTCACGACCCAGCTGGCGCATCACCCATGTTGGGCTGTCGAAGTCGTAATGCGGATAGTCGCTCGAGAACATCAGCACCTTGCTGGCATCAAGCCAATCCATGGCCTTGGCCAGGTGCTGGTGGTTCTTCGGTTCTTCCAGTGGTTGCGTGGTGAAGCGCACCGATTCGGCTACGTATTCGGAGGGACGCCGGCGACAATCCGTGAGCTCGCCGCGCATCCGCTCCCAGACCTTGTCCAGACGCCACAGGAACGGCGCCGCCCAGCTGAAACCACCCTCGACGTTGACGAATTTCAGACCGGGGTACTTGTCCAGCACGCCCTCGAACACGATGCTTGCCATGTTCGACATGAAGTACAGCGGCCACTGGGTAAAGGTCTCCATGTGGTAGCCGGCGAAACCCGTCGGCGTGAGGTTATACATGCCGGGGCGACCCGTCACATGCATGGCGATGGGTAGGCCCGCCCGCTCGGCCGCCTCATAGATCGGGTGGAACTGCGGGTTGCCGAGCGGAACAGGATCCTCGGGAACGATGTACACCTGGCCGATATGCGGGTGTCCCGCCCACTTTTCGATCTCGCGCGCGGCTGCGATGGGATCGTGCGTCGAAACGCGGATCGAACCTCGGTAACGGCCGTGCCAGTTGTGCCTACCCAGCCACGTGTCGGCCATCCATTCGTTGTGGGCAGCGAACACTGCGCTATCAAGCTGTGGATTATGGAACTTGGTCTTCGGCTGAAGGAAGATCAGGAAAGCATAGTCCACGCCGGCTTCCACCAGCACCTGCCGGCGGAGGAAGTCCGGATCACTGCCCGGAGCGCCGCCAGCAGGCGGGATCGAGTCCGAGCGGGTGGTGGTTGCGGGCGGGGTGTACAGCGAAGAGTTCTGGTCGAATTCTTCGATGTCCTTGAGGAAGTGTCGGCTTCGGTAGGGCTCGGCCACGTAGTCGACCAGTTCCCGCAGGGGGACGATTGGGTGGGTGTCGCAGTCCACGACGCCAACCTGCATATTCGCAGCGGTGCCGGTACTCAGTCCGGTTCCGGCAGTCGTCGTTGCTTTCATAGAGTGCACGCCTCTGCTCATTCTTGTCGGCAGGACCCGGGGTTGGAATCCTCTTATTCGTTAAGATGATTGTGCTGTATGATTTGGAATGGGTCAAGCAAAAACTCAAGAAAGGTCATAAGATATAGCTAATTGAACTGATAAGATTTTGCCCCCAGATTCGCCAACAGATTGCAGGTCGCTCGATGAACGCCCCTTTGACGGTCACGAACCAAGCTCCCGCAGAGCGAAAATACGGGACGTCCATACAAATCCCGAAGGCCGCGGAAATCGTCTCCGCTTCCCTTCGAAACCAGATCATCCGCGGAGAGATCGTCACCGGCCAAAGCCTGCCCTCGGAATCCGTGCTCATGCAGCAGTTCGGGATCTCGCGCCCAACACTGCGCGAAGCAGTGCGGATCCTCGAATCAGAGCACCTGGTCACCGTTCGCCGGGGTGCCCGTGGTGGCGCCGTCGTGCACGAGCCGTCCTCCGATCTCGCCGCGCGCCATGCCGCCTTGGTGCTGCAGTTCCGGGGAGCAACGCTCGCGGACATCTACCAGGCACGGGAGATTTTCGAGCCCGCGTGCGTACGGATGGTTGCAGAGAAATGCACCCAGGAGCACATCGAGCTGCTGCGCGCCGTTCTTGAGAACGAACAGCTGGGCGAGCAAGAAGTGCACGACCTCTCCAAGAAGGTGGGATTCCACCGCACCTTGGTCCAGCTCAGCGGCAACCAGACCCTCATTCTGATCAGCGACCTTCTCCGCGACATCATGCTCAAAGCCGCCGTGAAGGAACACCAGCTCAGCGTGGATCATGGCAGCGCACTCAAGCAGCACGCCGAGGTGATTGGCCTGCTCGAACACCATGAAGGCGAGGCAGCCCAGGAACTTTGGAGCAAGCACCTGAAACGCACCACCGAGCGGGTGCTCAAGCAGTTGGGTGGCAGCACCACCGTGCTCGATGTCTTGAGCTGACGAACCCGCCCCAACAATGGCCAAAGCGTTCAGGTGTTGGCCACTGCGCAGGCTACGAGGTCCAGTCGAAGAAGCCGCGTCCCGATTTACGTCCCAGATGTCCCTGGTCAACCATCGTGCGCATCAGCGCCGGCGCCGTGAACCGCTCACCGAGCTCGGCGGCAAGGTAATCGGCAATTCCAAGGCGCACATCCAAGCCCACGAGGTCCGTGAGGCGAAGCGGTCCCACCGGGAATCTATAGCCGAGCACCATGGCGCGGTCTATGTCCTCCGCAGAAGCCACTCCCTCCT
Organism: Arthrobacter sp. NPDC080031; assembly: GCF_040702485.1. Lineage (NCBI taxonomy): Bacteria > Bacillati > Actinomycetota > Actinomycetes > Micrococcales > Micrococcaceae > Arthrobacter > Arthrobacter sp. NPDC080031. The sequence goes on along the minus strand of NZ_JBFBLA010000030.1, from coordinate 20,175 downwards.
CAAGCATCCGGACGGCTTCAAGGCCGACCGCCACACCGAGCCGGCTTGAGGCAAATCCAGGCGAATCACGGACAACGATTGGCTCTTTGCCTAGGGACCGAACGAACAGCAAAGCCGCGTCCACAGCATGGTCCTCGGTGTTCTCGCAGCGCACCACTTCCACCAACTGGCTCGACGGCACGGGATTGAAAAAATGCATGCCCAGCAAGCGCCCGGGAAGGGCCGCATTCCGGGCAATCGATGAAATCGCGATGCTGCTGGTGTTGCTCGCAAGAATCGCGTCCCCATGGGCCGAATCCGAGATCGTCCGCCACGTTTCGTGTTTCAACGAAGGGATTTCCGGAACCGCCTCGATTATGAGGCCCGCATGGCCGAGGCGGTCGAGCCCCTCGGTCACCGACAGCCGCCCGAGGACTTCATCCATCGGTTCCTCGAGCCGCCCCCGATCGAAAGACTGCCGGACCATACGGACAATCCGCTCGCGTCCGGCCGCGGCCGCGGCCGCAGAGACCTCCCGCACCTCAACCGTGTTTCCTGCGGTCAGGAAGGCATGTGCGATGCCGGCACCCATGGTGCCGGCTCCCACGACTGCTACCGGGCTATCAGCGTTCACTGCATTACTCATTTCTTCTCCTTGCGACGTGCGAGGAATCGATCCATCCGCTGGTCCTTCTCCTCCGACTCGAACAACACAGCCTGCGCTGCCAGATCGAAACGAAGGGTTCCTTCGCCGCCGGCCAGGCGCAAGGCAGACTTGGTGAATTCAAGGGCCTGCCACGACGAGCGGAGCATGCGGGACGCGAGCGCACCGGCCGCGTCCAGCACCTCTTCCGGTATCGCCAGTTCGTCCACAAGGCCAGACGCGAGGGCTTGTTCGGCGTCGAGTTGTTCCCCGGCAAGGAGCATGCGGCGGGCGGTCTGCAGCCCGACTACCTGGGCCAGGCGCCAGTTCGCCCCCGCACCGGCAAGGATGCCGAGTTGCGGCTCCGGTTGGGCGAAGCGGGCCCGTTTGCTCGCGACTCTGAAATCGCATGCGAGGGCCAGTTCGCAACCGCCGCCGATTGCGGGGCCGTCCACCGCGGCGATGACCGGCCATCGGTGGGCCGCAATCCGGTCGAAGAGATGGGCGTTGATTCCTTCTAGTGCATCGTTTGACCTGCGGTCCCGCAGCTGGGCAATGTCCGCACCGGCAACAAAGATGCCGGGTGTGGTCGAGTGGATGACGAGGATGGACGGTTCATGCCGAAGGCTGTCCAGGACGGCCGCCAGTTCGGCAACAAGCTCCGCATCGATCGCGTTGTGCTTCCCGGGGCGATTGATGCCAATGCGGATTACATCGCCTGCCCGGTGGACGTCGATGAGCGCCACCTAGACCTCCGCGAGATCGGCGCGGCTGAGGATGCCCTCGAGGGTGTCGCGCGCGCTCTCGGCCGACGCCCCGGACGAGAGGACGTAGCGGTCCGGCCTGACGACGATGACGTGTGCATTGGCGCGTGCGAGTGCGCTTTCAAAGAACGCGTCCGCGAGCCCGTCGCCCACAACGGCAACGTGTGCTCCGGCAACATCCTGCCACCAATCCCGGTCCGGTATGTCTGCCTCGGATGCGGCAACCACAAGGAACCGGCTGCCGATGAGGTCATCTAGCCGTGGTTCGTCGGGCTCCGCTGCAGCTTGCCCAAAGAGCCTGCCGCCGCCCTCGAGAACGAGCCGTCCCGGCGCGAGATGCGGGAGGGAAAAGGGCATCCGCTGTTCAATCGGCCGCGGGTCCACCGCGTAGGCTTCATCACGGGCGCGGGCCTTGTCCACATCCTGGGTGGAGATGACGGCACCAAAGTCCACCACCGCCGTCGTGATGGCGGCAACATGTTCCCGACGTTCCTCGACGTAGCTGTCCAAGAGGGCGTCAGCGGCCGGTCCGGTGAGATTTTCGCGGACCACCAGCGCCAGCTTCCAGGCAAGGTTGACGGCATCACGCAGGCCGGAGCACATGCCTTGGCCCAGGAACGGAGGCATCTGGTGGGCAGCATCGCCGGCAATCAGCACGCGGCCGCGACGCCACGACCGGGCGACGAGCCCGTGGAAGGTGTACGTGGCGGCCCGTTCCACATCGACCTGGCTGATGTCGAGCCAGTCGCTCAGGAGGTGCGCAACCGAAGCAGGCTGTTGCACCTCGACCGGGTCCTCGTCGGCACGAAGCTGCAGCTCGAAGCGGTAGCGGTTACCAGGCATGGGGATCGCCGTGTGTGGTCGGGCGGGATCGCACACGTGAACGGCGTGGCTTGGCAGACAGTCGATCGATTCGGGCAGGTTGAGGTCGACAACGAGCCAGTGCTCGTCGAAGTCGTAGGACTGGAGCTCGAGTCCCGCCGATTCCCGGACTGTACTGGAGGCACCGTCGCAGCCCACCAGCCATCGCGCCTGCTCGGTCATGGACACGCCGCCCTCGCCCTCCAGACCGAGCACCACTCCTTCATCGCTCTGCTCGATCGATACAAGGCGGGCTGGAATACGGGCCGAAATATTGGGATGTTCGAGCGCGCGCCGACGCAAGGCGGTGTCCAAGGTTGGTTGGTGGAAATACATGCTTGCCGGGAGGCCCGAGATGCTCCCCTGGTCACCGGGGATCCGCATGAGCGGAACACCGTCCCCGCTGCGGAACTCGAGGCCGGGGTTGGGAATCATTCCGGGCAGCAGTTCGTCGAGCAGGCCGATCTGTTGAAGGGTGCGAAGCCCCATGTGATCTATGTGCGCGGCCCGCGGCAGAGCGAAAACAGTTTCCGATTGCTCGATGAGCAGCACATGGAGGCCCTGGCACGCCAGCAGTGTGGCGAGGGCCGAACCCACGGGACCCGCTCCGACGATCGCGACGTCGCGAAGGGGCTTATGCGGCTTCATGGGCGGTTCCTTCGGCTCGGCGGATGACCTCGGCGAGGAGGGCATCTTTCTGGTCAAGCGGCACATAGTGGCCGCAGTCATCCAGGATCACGAGTTCCGCCCCCTCAAAAAGCCGCACGCATTCTGCGCTCACCTCCGTGGAGACGATCGTGTCGTTGGCCCCATGGATGAACGTGCTGGGCACGGTCCACCGCTGCGAAACGGTGGTTGGTTCAAACTCCGCCAGCAGTTCGGTACCGGCGATCGCCGCGTCCAGCCGGGTGGACCCGTACATGTGTCCAAGCCACGCCAAGGTTGCGTCGCTCTGCTTGCGGTGGCAGATCGTGGTGACGGACCGCTGGGCGAACAGGGGCCAGTCGCGTTTGATGGCCCGGCGCATGCGATCGTAGGGGGCGCCTGCGGCGGTTGGCACTCCAATACTTACGATGCCTCCCACGCGTGCATAGTCCTCGAGCGAAAGAAGCACCGCTGCGCCGAGGGCGAATCCCACAACAGTGACGCCGTTCAGGTCCAACTCGTCCAAGAGGTCCTTCATGTCCCCGGCATGCCTTGACAGCGTGTAGGGTCCCGCGACGTCGGAGGAGGCGCCATAGCCGGCCAGCGCCGGTGTGATGACTTCATATCCGGCGTCAACCAGGTCCTGCTCCAGATACAGCCACGCGGTGCGGTCCAGGCACCAACCGTGTACCAAGAGAACGGCGGGTCCGGTACCGCGCTGTCCGTAAACAAGGCCGCTGCGGGCCCTGCGGATGTCCGTATTTTCCATTAGGCCGTCTCCTCCACCATCGTTGCGAGGGCACGTTCCCTCATGACCTTCGGCTGTACCTTGCCCACATGATCCCGGGGCAGGGCGTCGATGAACTCAAGCCGTCGCGGATACTTGTATGGCGAGAGCGTCTGCTTGACCTTGTTCTGCAGCTCGGCCCGGAGGTCGTCGGAGGGGCTCACGCCGTCTTTGACCACCACGAACGCGGAGACAATTTCCTGTCGTACTGGATCCGGAAGCCCAATCACGACGACCTCGCGGACCGACGGGTGGGTGGAGAGCACGTTTTCGACTTCCCCGGGAGAGATTTTGTTTCCGTTGCTACTGATCATGAAGTCGGTTCGGCCAAGGTACGCATAGCCGTTGCCGTCCCGTTGAATGAGGTCATCGACAATCACCCAACCTTCGCGCACGTCCTCCCGCTGCTTCTCGGACAGACGCCAGTACGTCAGTCCCGAGACGCCCCGCACGGCCATTTGTCCGACGTCGTTCCCGGCAGTCGCGGCGGGTGCGCCGTTCGCGGACCCCGGAACGAGGGTCCGGACTTCGTAGCCGGGGGCTGCGTCGCCCAGTGACCCTCGCGGTGTCTCGAGACCCAGCCCCGGAACCAGCACCCATGTTGCGAAGGCGGTGGATCCAAAGTTGTTGAGCAGGGTGATCCCGCGTTCCTTCCACCAATCGAAGACATCGGAGGACGACGAGGACTGCCACATGGCAAAACCGTTCACGAGGCTGCCCGGCGGGCCATCCGCAGTCCCTGCTTCGATCGCGTTCATCATGGCAATCCAGGTGGCCGTGATCGCGGTGAACGTCGTGACCTTGTGGGTCCGCATGGCTTCCAGCAACTGGCCGGCATCAGTGAACTTCTCCACCATGACCACGGCGGCACCGTGGAGGAGCGTGAAGTTGGTGTGGTAAATCATGCCAAGCGCGTGGCCGATGGGAGCGGCGGCCATCCAGCGCTGCCCGGGAGCCGTCTCGCGGGCCAGGCCCAGCGCCCCGCCGGCAAGCAGGAACCGCCGCTGCGTGTGATAGCAGCCTTTCGGACGTCCCGTGGTTCCTCCGGTGTGCCACACGATCGCCACGGTATCGGGATCCACGGGCGGGAGCGGTTCGTCGCCGCTTGTGCCCAGCAAAGCTTCCCAGTCCAGGACGCGGGATTCGCTCCCCCTGTTGTCGAGGCCGATGACGTGACGCACGCCGGCCCGCGTGGTTTCCTCGAGCACCATGTCCAGGTCCGGGGCGCCGGCCTCGACGATGATGGCGGCAGGTTCCGTGTCCTCAAGGTAGAAGGCAAGTTCCGAGGCCCGTGACAGGACCGGAACGGGCACAACGACGGCACCCAGCTTCCACACGCCAAGTGCGGCAATGAGGAGCTCGGGTCGGTTGCCCCCTCTGAGTGCGACCCTCTCGCCGGGACGGATACCCAAGGTGCGCAGGGCCCGGGCAGCTTGGGTGCTGAGCTCGGCAAGCTCCCTGTACGTGATGCTACGACTGGATTCGTGATGGATGATCGCGATGTCATCACCCCGTCCGTCGCGCACATGGGCGTCACTGAGGGCTTCACCTAGGTTGGGGCCCGGTGTTTCTAACACCTCGAGGTAGTCAGGCTGCTCCTCAGGCGGTACAAGCCATTCGGCAGGAAGCGTATCGAGGAGCGGATAGATGTCGTGCACGGGTGCCTCCACGGCGTTGGGGGGACGGGTTTCAGTACTGCGATTCGGGTATGCCGAACCGGCACCCGGCCAGCTCGGGAGTCGCACGGATTTGGCAGCTAAGGCGACTGCGTGGTTCGCGGGGGGAAGCCGTCGCGTCAAGCATGGCGTCTTCCAGATCGCTCATGGCCGGCAAGTGGCCGGTAAATTCCTCGTCGACATACAGATGGCAAGTGGCGCAGTTGAGTTGGCCCCCGCATTCGCCGTCTACGCCCGGCACGCCAGCTGAGACCGCGGCGTCACGAATGGATTGCTCAAGCTCGACCTCCAGCTCTTCCTGACCACCGTCTGCATGGTCGAAGTGGACCGTGATGCTCATCATGTTTCCTAACTCTCAAACGGACATGGCCGGGATGGCCTGCTTCAGGGGTATGCAGGTGTCGGTGGCGGCCTCGACGTCGATCGTCGCTCCGATCATCGCGCGGGCCGCTACGTGATCCGCGGGACTGCCAACGGACTCGGCCGCGACGAGCCGGTGCTCGGCGTCGACGTGCAAGAGTGAAAACACTCCGGATCCGGGCTCTCCTCTTTGCAGTTCGCGGGTTCCCTCGCGGAGCAGCCCGGCCATCTGCATCTTGAAGCTGTATTGCTCGGTCCAGAACCAGGGCACGGAGTCATACTCCGCGGACGCGCCGGCGACGACGGCACCTGCGGTCCGTCCTTGGTCGGTAGCGTTCTGCACCGATTCCAGCCGCAACGGAGCGGAGCCTTGGGCAAAACGTGTCTTGAAGGAGGCACAGTCCCCCATCGCATAGACGTCCGGCGCATTCGTACGCATCGAGGAATCGACATTGATGCCACCGGAAACGATCTGGAGACCGGTTTGTTGGGCAAGTTCGGTCCGGGCAACAGCCCCGACACCAACGATCACTAGATCGGCGGGCAGGAGCGCCCCCGAACCCAGTCGGACCGCCTTGACACTTCCGTTGGCGCCTTCGAAGGCGGCGCAAGCTGCGCCGGTGTGGATACGCACTCCGTGGGTGGCATGCATGTCGGCAAGGAACGCGGCTGCTGACGGCGACAGTGCCCTGCCCATGATGCGCGGAGCGGCTTCAAGCACATCGACGGATTTACCGAGGGTCCGAAGGGTCGCGCCGATCTCAAGGCCAATGAATCCGGCACCAACGATCACGACCGACTCCGCCGAGTCGAGCCGTTCCCGCAGCGCGAACGCGTCTTCGATAGTGGAAACACTCAACACTCCGTCGAGCTCGGCCCCGGGCACCGGAAGAGCCCGGGGTCGGGAACCGGTGGCCAGCGCCAAGGCCTTGAAATCCAGCCTCGACGAACCATCCATCGTCAGCATCCTTGAGCCGAGGTCGATATCCGTGACGATGGTCCCAGTCATCAATTCGATGCCGTTGCGGGTATAGAACGCCTCGCCCTTGAGGGCGATCCCGGACGGCTCCGCCCCGGTCTCGAGGAAGCTCTTTGACAGGGCGGGCCGCTCGTACGGTGCGTAGGATTCCGAGGAAACGATGGTGATGGGGCCGGCCCAGCCTCCACGACGCGCGGCTTCGGCCATCGAGACTGCCCCGTATGAGGCACCGACGATTGCGAGTCGCTGGGAGCCGTTCATGATGCCATCCTGTGGGACGCGTCGCTGGCGAGCACAGTAATCGCGATTGAGGCGGTGTCGTTCAGGGCGTAACCTCCGGCGTTCTCGGCGACACCTATGCGGGCGTCGGGCACCTGGCGTTGGCCCGCCTCACCCCTCAGTTGCTGCACGAGTTCGATGATCTGGGCACCACCTGTAGCCGCCACCGGATGGCCCCTGGATTCCAGGCCCCCGCTCGTATTGACAGGGATCCTGCCGCCCAGATGCGTCTCGCCGTCCAAGATCATCCGCGTGCCTTGGCCGGGCTCACACAGTCCCAGTTCCTCGTAGGCAAGGAGTTCGTTGAAGGCCACGGAATCGTGGACCTCGGCAACGTCAATGTCTCGAGGTCCAATGCCGGCTCGTCGGTAGGCGCGGTTGGCAGCGTACGCGATGCTGGACCCTTCGCCCCCGCCCATGGCAATGGCAGAAGCGAGCAACCACACCGTGCGCCCGCCTATGGCCCGATCGGCGCTGGTGACCACGAGGGCGGATGCGCCGTCGCCGATGGGCGCGCACATCAGGGTCGTCAGGGGCTCGGTCACCATCCGGGCGGAAAGGACATCTTCGGTGGTGATGGCGTCGGTGTACTGCGCCTGCGGGTTAAGGGCAGCATTGCTACGGTTCTTCACGGCGACTTGCGCAAGAGCCATGGGATCAAGTCCCCATTTCGCCTTGTACGCTTGCAGCCGCTGCGGGTAGATGCTCGAAACAAACGCACTGCCCCGCGCGGCGTCGATTCCTGTCGCTTCAAACGTGGGCACGTCGATCGCACCATTAAGTGCGCGGAACGCCAGGGTTCTGTCCTCGGAGTAGAGTTTTTCGACGCCGAAAACCAGTACGGTTTTCGCCTCGCCTGCCGCAATTGCCTGGGCTGCCAGTGACAATGCGCTCGAAGATCCGGCACATGCGTTATCCACATTGAAGACGGGGATCGAGGAGAATCCGTAAGGGCGGAGCACCGACTGGCCCACGACGCAGACCTGGCCCGTGGTGATCGATGCCATGGCGTTGGCGGCAAACACCATGTCGATCTCGGCAATTTCGACGCCTGCATCGGCAAGTGCCAAGTCAATTGCATCGGCAGCGAGGGTGTGCAGGGGCGTGTCGATGTACTTGCCGAACTTGGTCATGCCGACGCCGATGATCGCGGAGGCGGTCATGAGCGCGAAACCCCGTATTTGGCCACGAAAGCCTCGACGCCGGGGATGAAGTTCCCGCGACGCATGGCGTCCCAGTGGACGGACTGATCGAAGGCAAGGGCAGCCTCGAGCGGGAGTTCGGATCCTATATGGACCGACCGCTTGGCGGCGTGTACTCCGATGCGGCCGGCCTTTCGGGCAACCTCCGCCGCGAATCGCTCCGCAGCCTCTTGGGCCGTTCCGTCGTCGATAAGGCGGTCGACGAGGCCCACGGTCAAGGCGCGTCCGGGGTTGACAGGTTTGGCATCCAGGATGAGGTCCAGCGCCCGGCTCGCCCCGCACAGCCTGGTCAGGAACTGCGCACCGCCACCGCCGGTCGGCATTGCACCGAAGAGGTCCATTTCCGGGACGCTCAGCTGGATCTTGTCGTTGGCTGCGCAGAACCGCAGGTCGCATGCCGCGGCGAGCTCAAGGCCACCGGCGACTACGTGACCGTCGAGGGCAGCGATGACCAGGGCCGGCATCCTGCGAATCTCCATGCAGACCTCGCGGAAGTCGTCCATGGTCGTATTGAAGGCCTCCAGCAGGCCGCCCGTACCGTTCTCCTGAACCATGGCAGCCATCCATGCGGCATCGGCGCCGGCAGAGAAGACCCGCAGGCTGCTCGCCAGCACCACTGCGCTTACCTCGGGGTCGGCCGAGGCGGCGGCGATCGCCGCACGAAGCTCCGTCAGCAGCTCAGGATTGATGGCGTTGACTGGGGCAAGCTGCATGGTCCAAATCTCATAGCCCTCGCGCTTGGTGACAGTCAGGGCGGATTCGCTCTCGGTCATGTACGTGCACCTTCGATCGTAGGCATTAACTTCTAAATCAGTAAGCTAATTGAACTATATAGATCGTTGCCGGTCAAGAAGATCGCACTGGAGCTTCGCCACCCGGGAGTTCTGGGCCTTCTCGTGAGACAACCCTAGATTTTCATATAGATCATTGCTATCTTTCTCAAAAGCTTCTGTCCTCTGCCACGGGGCAAAGGCATCTACTCGACGATGAGAAAGAGCGTCCACATGACAAATCGACAGCACCGACGGCTCAAAGGTGCCCTGGCCGCATCCGTGGCCGGGCTCCTGGCATTGAGCTTGGCCTCATGTTCCTCCGACGCGGCGGCCACCCCCTCAAGTGGACCGACGGGCGATCCCGTCCATGGCGGTTCGTTCACCTACTTGTCCTTTAACGAGTCCGCGGGCCTGGACCCGATCAAGATGCATTTCGGCAACCAAAGCGGTGATACCGATCAGGGCGAAGCAATCTTCGACACCCTGATGTACCAGGACACCAGCGGAAGACCCGTCATGAAGACCGCCGAATCACTCACCTCCGATGACGGCGTGCACTGGGACCTGACCATTAAGAAAGGCATTGCCTTCACCGACGGAACCCCGTACGACGCCGCCGCCGTCAAGTTCAACTGGGAACGCATGGCCGATCCGGCGAACGGCGCCCCCAACGCAGCCGGCATGGCAAACGTGGCGGGCCTGGCTATCAAGAGTGACCTGGTCCTGTCCATAACGCTCTCGAAGCAGTACCGTTCCTTCCCCCAGACCGTCGCCCGCTACTTGTCAATGATCGGATCCCCCACCGCCATCAAGGCGCTCGGCAAGGACTTCGCGATCAAGCCCGTCGGAGCCGGGCCGTTCATGGTCCAGAGCTGGACCAGGGACAGCGAGCTGCGCCTCGTCCGTAACCCCAAATACTGGCAGGAAGGCATGCCCTACCTCGACTCCATGAACATCCGGCAGGTCTCCGATGAGGAACAACGCCTGAACACCTTCACCGCCGGGCAAGCCGATGCTGCCATGGCCGGCCCCAGCACACCTTCGGCCAAACGAGCGGCGGACCAAGGCGCCCAGGTCTTCACGAAGCCCTACGGCGGCGGCATCAACATGATCTTCAACACCCGGGTCGCACCGTTCAACGACGCCGAAGCGCGCAAAGGGGTGGCCATGGCCCTCGACCTCGGCCAACTGAACGAGGTCATCAGTCAGGGCACCAGCCCGGCCCCGACCACCATGTTTGTCGACGGGACCCCGTTCTACGAACCCGACGTGAAGTTCCTCTCCGCCCAGCAAAACAAGGCGCAAGCACAGCAGTTGTTCAACGACTACGCCGCCAGGACCGGCGGCCCCGTCAAGTTCAAGCTGACTTCCACCACCGTCCTGCAGCAAGCCTTCGAACTCATCCAGGCACAACTCTCAAGCTACAAAAACGTCGAGGTCACCTTCCAGGCGATCCAGAACACAGCCCTGGCCCCGGCCCTTGTCTCCCATGACTTCCAAGCCGTCAGCTACGCAGCCTACGGCGACGACTTCGAACCCACGCTCTACAACCAGTACTACAGCACCGGCAAACAGAACTGGTCAGGCATCAACGACCCCGTCCTCGACAAGGCCCTGGACCAAGGCCGCAACACGGCCGATCCGGCCCAGCGCAAAGCCGCCTACAAAACCGCGCAGGAACGTCTCGTGGCCCTCGTACCGGACGTCTTCGTTGAACGGTACGAATTCAACTACATGTTCAGCCCGAAGGTCGGAGGCTTCCAAGCCCCCTCCAGCGGCGTCCAATGGGAAAAGGTCTGGCTAGCGAAAAACCAATAACACCCACGCACCAGTAGACCAACACAGGCTGGCAGGGGCCCGGGAACTCCCGGACCCCTGCCACTGAACACACCGGAACCCACGCCCTATGACACTCCTCGAACACACCAGGACGCCGCGGCGCACCCAGGGTCTCGCCATCATCACTCTGACCTACTCGGCAGCCATCGTCTCCATCATGCAGACTCTGGCCTTGCCGCTCGTCCCGCTTATGCCCAGTTTGTTTCACGAATCCATCTCGGCAAGCTCCTGGGCTGCGACCGGCGCCACGCTTGCCGGGGCGATTGCCAACCCTGTCCTCGGGCGCGCCGGAGAGATCTATGGGAAGAAACGGGTGATGCTCCTGGCGCTCGGCTCCCTCACGGTCGGATCCGTGCTCTGCGCAATTGCGTGGAATTTGCCCATACTCATCGCGGGCCGCGTCCTTCAAGGCGTCGCCGTGGGATGCATCGCCCTCGCACTGGGGATCGCCCGTGAATCACTCTCGGGGAAAAACATAGCCACCGCCACAGCGTCGATCGGCGCCATGATGGGAGTCGGAGCCGGCATCGGCGTGCCGATGGCCGGCGTCCTCGTCCAAGCGGGCGACTGGCGAAGTATCTTCTGGGTGTCCGCAGGCCTCGGCATCCTCGGCATGTCCACTACGGCGGTATTCGTACCTGCCGGCCCCCGGGGCCTAGGGCGTCTGGACATCGTGGGGTCCCTGGGCGTGGCCCTCGCGGCAGCACTGCTCCTCACAGCAGTTACCTATTCCACGGAGTGGGGGTTCTCAAGCCCGGTTTTCATCGTCGTATGCTGCCTGATCCCAGTCATAGGCATTCCATGGGTCATCCACCAGCGAAGTGCGCTTGACCCAGTGGTTGATCTCCGACTCCTGGCACGTCCGCAGGTGGCACGGCTCCACGTTCTGGGCCTGCTTGTCGGATTCACGATGTTTGGCAATTTCGCATCGGCCATACAAGTTGTGGTCTTCCCCAAGCCCGGCTTCGGAGGCGATCTCCTCATGGCCGGGCTGCTCATGCTTCCCGCAACCACAATCGGGCTCCTGCTGATCGGTCCCGTGGCAGTGATGACGCGACGGCTGGGCAGCCGCACGGTACTGGTCTGTGCATTGCTGTTCTCGATCACGGGCAACGTGGCCCGCGCCCTCTGGCCGGAACAGCCTTGGCAACTGGCCATCGGCTTCGCACTGGTTTCCGTTGGCACCTCCATGGCTTTCGCCACTATTCCCATGCTCCTGGCCCCTCACCTTCCACCCGGCACCACATCGGCGGTCAACGGTGTCAACAACCTGTTCAGGCAGATCGGTTCCTCCCTTGGGAACTCCGTCAACGCCGCGGTCATTTCGGCCGCAGCAGTCCTCGGCGCGGCCGCCACAGCGCTTGCCTTTAATCTGCTCGCCTTTGCAGGAGCCGCGGCCATGGGCATCGGGCTCCTCCTGGCACTCCTGAGCTCCTCTATACCCGGCCAGCGTCCATCCGAGTGAGCCGCATGGGCATGCCGGCTGATCCGGCGTACCGGTCAGCCGCGTTCCCGCTAACCAACAACATTGATTGGAAACACAATGCCTGAGGCCTTCCTGATCGGCGGCGTCCGCACCCCTGTCGGCCGCTACGGCGGCGCACTGTCCTCTGTCCGCCCTGACGACCTTGCGGCACTCACAGTGCGTGCCGCCGTCGAACGCACCGGTTTAGACCCGGAGGTGGTGGATGAGGTCATCCTCGGCAATGCCAACGGCGCGGGTGAAGAAAACCGCAATGTAGCGAGGATGGCCTGGCTGCTGAACGGATACCCGGACTACGTTCCCGGCATCACAGTAAACCGTCTTTGTGCCTCCGGCCTGAGCGCGGTGATCATGGCTGGCCACATGGTGAAGGCGGGGGCCGCCGAGGTTGTAATCGCCGGCGGCGTGGAATCGATGAGCCGCGCCCCGTGGGTGATGGAGAAACCAGACAAGCCCTTCGCCAAACCCGGAGCCGCTTTCGACACCTCCATTGGCTGGCGTTTCGTCAATCCCGCGTTTATGAAAGGGCCGCTCTCTCATGCAGGAAAGGCGGCCTTCTCCATGCCCGAGACAGCCGAGGAAGTGGCCCGCGTCTACGGCACCACGCGGGATGACTGCGACGCTTTCGCGGTTCGCTCCCACGAGCGCGCCCTGGCCGCCATTGATGCCGGCCGCTTTAACGCGGAAATCGTGCCCGTCACGATTACGGGCCGCAAGCGCGCAGAGACGGTGGTCGGCACAGATGAAGGACCTCGCCCCGGCACCACCATGGACGTCCTTTCCGGCCTGCGTTCTGTGGTCCAAGGTGGTTCGGTGGTGACCGCCGGCAACGCCTCATCGCTCAACGACGGTGCATCCGCTATCATCGTCGCCTCCGAGGCGGCGGTCAAGAAGTACGGGCTGACTCCACGGGCGCGGATTCTGGGCGGCGGTTCGGCGGGCGTTTCGCCCGAACTCATGGGCATCGGCCCGGTTCCGGCCACACTCAAGGTCCTTGACCGCGCAGGGGTCTCCGTCAACAGCCTCGGCGCGGTGGAACTCAACGAGGCCTTCGCTTCCCAATCGCTCGCTGTGATGCGCGATCTCCGGCTTGCGGAGGAAAGAGTAAATGCCGACGGCGGCGCAATCGCGTTGGGCCATCCTCTCGGCTCGTCTGGTTCCCGGCTTGTGGTCACACTGCTGGGGCGCATAGAACGCGAATTGGCCGGCGAGGCACGCAAGCTGGGTCTTGCCACCATGTGCGTCGGCGTGGGCCAAGGCACCGCCATCCTGCTGGAGGGGATCTGACAACGCCGTGGGGATTGGCGCTGGCCCCCCCGAATCGCAAGCCAAGTGTGACAATATGCAGCAACTTTTAGGCAGGTGAAGCTACCCATGTACCAGTATCAAAAGTGGAGCCGGCTCCTCGGGTCCACAGTGGAAATTCGACAGAACGGCAAAACCATTCGAGTTGGAATGGTCGACCAGGCAATGGCCGATGATTCGGCCCTCTGGCTGGCAGCTGACGGAGTCGAAGGACGTGCACTTATTGAGGCGGCCGCAGAATTCGAGGTCTGGGTTAAGTCTGAGGTTTTCTACTCACTCAAGTAGGGGCATTCATGCGGGTCGTGGCATGTTTCCGGCCCCGTCCGAGCGCCTCGGCGACGTGATCGGCCGTGCGGATACGCGCGAGGACGGGAAGCCTGTGACGGCATGCAGCTTCGTGGGCCTCTGAGGTAAATGCCGCCGTCGCGTCCTCGACGACTACCACGTTAAATCCCAGGTCATAGGCCTGCCGCACAGTGGCTTCGACGCCGAAGTCCGTCGCGATGCCGCAGATCAGCACGGTATCGATGCCCCGCCCCCGCAAATTATTGTCCAGGTGGGTTTCGTGGAAGGCACCCCACCTCGGCTTGGCAACGACGACATCCCCTTCGCGTGGGCCGAGCGCTTCGGGCCACGTCCGATCGTCCGGACCCACCGGGATGGGCGGCACAGATGAGTCGGTGAGCTGCTCGGCCCGGGCGGACCCGCCCGGTTCTACAAGGACCACCATTGCACCTTCCCGCCTGCACGCGTTGGCGACCTGGACGCAGGCACCGAGCACAGTGCGCCCATCGCGGGGGGAGGTATCAAGCCGGACAATGAACGGCAGCATATCTATGATGAGGAGGGCCGTCGTTGACGGGCTCAATGTATCCATTAGAACTCCAGTGTAGGATATGGGCCGCCATTGATGCGGACGAGTTCACCGTTCACGCCGGAGGAGGCCGGACCGGCCAAGAAAGCAATAACGGAGGCAATCTCGTCCGTCTCCATCCATCGCCCGGCGCCGGTGTGCTGCTCAAGCCCTTCGCTTGAATCAGCCGCCAGGCCACCGGGAACGACCACAGGTGCTCCTCTGTCGGGTACGAAACCGCTCCGTTTGACGCGCGTAATCCCAGGACTGACCGCGTTGACACGGACCCCCCGCCGCGCAGCCTCGAACGCGAGGGCCTTGGTCAGCGGGACCACACCCCCCTTCGCTGCCGCCTGGACACTGTAGCCATGGATTGGATCGAAGGCGGCATCGGCAGACATGTTGACGATGCCGCCCGAGCCTTGGGGATACATGATGGCAAGAGCTTGCTGGCAACAGAAGAAGGTGCCCCGGAGGTTCACCCCCACAACCCTGTCCCACTCCTGCGGGGTCACACCCAACGTATCGCCGCGCCACGAGTAGCCCCCAACGTGAGCGGCCGCGTCGAGGCGTCCAAATTCTTGGTGAACGGTTTCGTATGCTGCCACGATCGAGTCGTAGTCGCCCAGATCTAAGGTGACTTCCAAAGCGCGGGCACCGGCCAACTCCACCTCACCTGAAGTCGATGCATTGCCTTCGACATGGACATCAAGGCACGCGACTCCGGTTGCCCCGGCAGCAGCGAATTTGAGTGCTGTGGCTCGTCCGATGCCACTTGCAGCTCCGGTGACGAGGGCGAACCACGGCTGTTGCTGAGGAGTTGACGGCTGCATCGGAATGCTCCTATCCGCGCTCGGTTTGCATCTATGCAATACGGAGCGCTGTGGGAAATGGTTGCCGGACGGTTCGCCTGGCTGAACAAGGCCTCCCGCATCAGCTCACCAGTGATGACGTTTATCAGTTAGATAATAGTGATCATATAGGGGAACTTGCAATGGCAGGACTTCCGGCGGAAATGGAAAACCGTCGGCTGTATCCGCTTATCGAACTACTCTCGTTTTTCCTATAGATCATTGCTATCTTTATGGAAGCTTCTGTCCGCCAACGCGACGGACCAAAGGCATCTGCTCAACGATGACCCTGCCCTCCCCGCGACGGACATCAGTGATGGTCCTGTTTGATATGGAGGAGGAAGTAGCCATGGAAGTCGTCCATGTCCGTTGTGCCGGGCTCGACATCTCCAAGAGGGACGCAAAGGTCTGTGTCCGGATCGCCGCGTCAGGGCGTCGCAAAACAACCGAGACAGTGACGACCTGGGCCTCGATGACCAACCAGATCCTCGCATTGCGAGAACACCTTGCCGCTGAGAGGGTCACCTGTGTGGTGATGGAAGCGACCGGAGACTACTGGAAGCCCTTCTACTACCTGCTCGAAGACCTGCCGGGCGTCGAGGTGATGTTGGTCAACGCCCGGCACGTGAAGAATCTTCCAGGCCGCAAAACCGATGTCTCCGACGCCACCTGGCTAGCTCAGCTCGGTGCGCACGGCCTGGTGCGCGGTTCGTTTGTTCCACCGGAGCCGATCCGTAGATTACGGGACCTGACCAGGGCCCGGACCGCGATCACCCGTGAACGAGGCCGTGAGATCCAGCGGCTCGAGAAACTCCTCGAAGACGCCGGGATCAAACTCTCCGCGGTGGCCTCCGACATCACCGGTGTTTCCGGACGGCTGATGCTCGAGTCCCTGATCGAGGGCCAGCGCGACCCCTCCGTCCTCGCGGACCTGGCCAAGCGACGGCTGCGCTCGAAGATCCCGGAGCTGATCGAGGCGCTGACCGGCCAGTTCAGCGAGCACCACGCGTTCCTCGCCCAGGTGCATTGGACCTGATCGACCGGCACTCGGCCGCGATCGAGGACATCACCGCGCGTATCCAAGCGGTGATCAAACCCCTTCAAGGATTCCGAGAGCTGATCACCACCATTCCCGGCATCAGCGTCTTGACCGCCGACGTGATCATCGCCGAAATCGGAGGGGACATGTCCAGATTCCCCACACCCGGCCACCTTGCATCCTGGGCCGGCACGACCCCGGGCAGTAACGAGTCCGCTGGACGGGTCAAATCCACCAGGACCCGTCCAGGCAACCCCTACCTCCAAGGAGCCCTTGGCGCCGCGGCAATGGCCTGTGCACAGAACCCGACAACCTACCTCGGCGCCCGATACCGTCGGATCGCTTCCCGGCGGGGTCCGCAGAAGGCAAACGTCGCGATCCAGCACACAATGCTCGTCTCGATATGGCACATGGGCATGGACGGGACCCTCTACGAGGACCCCGGCAGCGATTTCTACACCCGTTTACAGCCGGAACGGGCAAAGAGCCGGGCAGTCCACCAGCTCGAAACCATGGGCTACCAAGTGACCCTCGACCGCGTTAGCTGACCGCAGCAGCGGACTCTGACGCGAATTCAATCTTCGCGTCAGAGCCAAACTAAGAGCCCCCTGTCGGATTCGAACCGACGACCCCCGCTGTCATCGGTGCGTTCATAAGTGTTCCTCACGGTTGGGCCGGGCCTGCGGGGTCTTGGCCTGATCGGATGCCCGGCGGCCGGCTACTGAGAGACGTTCTCCCGGGCGGTGTTGGTCCATCCAGGGAAGTAGCGCAACCATTCGAACTTCCAGACGCCATCTTCCAATCTGAGGCGGCTTTCGTACCTCGCCCCGAAAATCGGGGCGTCCAAGGTCTCCAATGTCGGCATGAACGGCACGACGCGGTAGATGTCCATGGTTGCGTTGGTCCCCTGGATGTCCACAGTGAAGTTCGAGGCCGCGTGCTGCATGTAAGGCTGGCCAATTCGGAGCGCCTTTAGGGAACCTATAATTTCCCGGCGTCCCTCCATGTTTCCGAACGGCACCATGTCGGCTCTGGCATCGTCCGTGAAGGCGGATGCCATGAGCTCGAAGTCGGCCTGGTCAAGTCCCCAGGCATACCGGATGTACGCTTCACTCACCAGTTGCTCGGGGCTCTTTCCGGCATCCGGGCTCGGCACTGCCCGCCAAGGAGCGTCGAGCTCACTCACGATCAGCGGTTCTGACGGACCACCTGAGGATGCGCTTTCAAGGGACCAGGCTGGGACATGATCAGCGTTACCATGGTGCCAATCGAGAGTGAAACTGAGACGCGTTATCCGCCATCCGTCTTTTGTCAGGGCATACGTCACGATGTAGTGCCCGCCAAAGAGGAACGCGTTGAGGCTGCCATCAACATTCGGCGTGGCCAGGGTGCCGAGCAGGTAGGCGCTTTGCTGGCCGTGGTCCTGTTCGAGGGCAATGTACGGATTGGTGATGCGGTACCGGACGATGTGCAACGGTGGAGCCATGCGCGTCAGAGCGGAAGCGATACTCGATGCTCCGCGGAATTGCCCTAAGTGGCTGAAACTTGCCTCCGCGTCGGGCGTGAAACTAAATTCGAGTTTCTCTGTGTCACCGGCTTCCATAGCCGTATGCAGGTCAGTGATAAGCCTCGAAACGGAATCGTAGGACGAGGTTGCAATATCTGTGGTCGGAGCGTTACGGGGCTGCATCCTAGGCGCTCACCTTTGCTGCGGTTACCGGTGTTCCAGCGGGGAAGTGCGGCAGGATATATTCGCCGAATTCCTGGATGACGTCGGCTACCGGACGGCGGCTGTGTTTGAAATTGATCATCAACTGGTCGATGCCGATACTCTCCCAGGCTTTGAGGAACTTGAGCAGAGGCTCGCGTCCGAGGGACAGCCCCTGGTGGATAGCACGCGGCATGGCCTTCGGGTTTTCAGACAGGTCGATATACGTTGCCTGGTTGAAGGGCTTATACCCGGCCTCCCCACGATGGGCTGTAAGACGGCGCCACTGCTGGATATTCAGCTCCTGCTGCTCAGGCGGCAACGTGTAAAACAGCCACCCGTCGGCATTTTGGGCTATCCATTCCAATTCCTGGCGTCCCCGGCCAGTCATAAAGACGGGAAGCCTCGAGTGGGTTGGCTTAGGCAGCAGGTCCGTTCCGCGCATTGCGCCCAATGATGAGGCAACCTCGGGAAAGCGGTTCTCCGTAACCTGTCGCAGAACGGACAGGGACTCGCGGAAACGCTCGCCCCGGCTTTCATGGTCGACACCATAGGCCGGGAACTCAACTGCCCGGTCACCGGTGGCCACACCGAGAAGGAGCCGCCCGCCCGAAAGGTGGTCGATGCTGGACGCAGCCTTCGCAGTGTCCAATGGGTGGCGAAGCGGCAGCACCACACTGGACGTTCCGAGACTGATGCGTTCTGTCTTGGCGGCAAGATAACCGAGGTACGCCCAGGTGTCGAAGACCTGACCGGTATCTCCGAAGCTCGGGTCAAGCAGCGGGACATCGCGCACCCAAACGGTTGCAAATCCGGCCTTCTCCGCGTCCTGGATCAGACCGGCATGGTTCTCCAGCCCTGGAACAGGACCGTCAAAGCCTTCCAACGGAGTGATCACACCAATGGTCATGCCATCGGGGCGAAAAGCGGCGGCCAGGCCGGGGTGTTCTGACCATGGGCGGGGAGCAGCGCCGACTACGTCGACTGATGTTGGGGTATCCATGTCCACTACTGTAAAGTTTGACGTTGACGTTAAGGTCAAGCTCATATCTGGAGGGATACATCACATGCGCATCGGAGACCTCGCCCGCGAGTCCGGCGTGACAACCAGGCAGTTGCGCTACTACGAAGAGCAGGACCTCCTGCACCCCATCCGGTCGTCAAACAATTACCGGGAGTATGCCGAGGAGTCCGTACAGCAGGTACAGCAAATCCGCGGCCTTCTCGATGCGGGTCTTCCCACCCGCCTCATCCGGCTGCTCCTGCCCTGTGTGCAGGGGCCGGCGGCGGAATTACCGCCACAGCCGAACAGCGAGATGGCCGGCCTGCTGCGGACGGAACTCGAAAATCTGCAGGCCCGCATTGAGTTTCTCTCGCACAGTAAGAATGAGATTGAATGCTATTTGAAAAGGGTTGTGTGAGCCGGGCCTGAACGGCCTCGGAAGCTTCAGGCCACAGTCGCCGCCAGCACCTTACCCGGTAGCACCGCTCCAGCCCCGCTTCTCAGGGGCTCCAACTCCCAAGCAGAAGATGGGCGACAACCGTGAACGTCCTTACGTGGCAACGAGGCTGGGTTCGCCGCCAGGGGCGTGCTTGACGTAGAAGTGGCAACGATTCGTCGGGCACTTGAACTGACAATGCATTGCTTCGACGCGAGTGTCGCCCGCAGATCCCGGGAGGCATCTCAGCATGACCACGGGCGGGTGGCCAACACGGGTTGCCGGAACGCCAATGATGTAACCAGTCTATGTGCAGCCACTGCAACTCCGCCGGCATGGCTGGAGACATTACGGCTACTGTCAGGCCGCCGAACACAGCAAGAAGATCATCCTCTCCATTGCAGCAGATCAGTATCGGTATTCAGGGGTCGGCCTATTGAGGGCCCGGAGAACAGCAAGCCATAATGCACCGAGCCTGTTCAGCAAAGCCCTCTCTAAAAGCAGCCATCTATATGATCGTTGGCGACCGGAACCCGTTCGCGGCCCCTCACATGCGCCAAGCCCTTATCGATGCAGTGATGTATGTCTCGGACCTGCAGCTTGACCTTAACGTCAACGTCAAAGTTTAGGCTTGTGGGTATGAGCGAGTAATGCACGAACGAATGCTGAATCACGTTCGGTGTCATCACTCTCCCTGGAGGGTTCCATGA
>NZ_JBFBLA010000029.1:0-60804 GCF_040702485.1 Arthrobacter sp. NPDC080031 | reverse complement strand
CCACCCTCAACCTACAAACCCCAGCCAACCGGCTCAACCAGCTGCTGCAGGCAGCCTAAACCCCCTGCGTTGCTACGACCAGTTGACTTTGCCGCCCTGATAACGACAACAAGTGCGAGCCAGTTGGGTTGGCGGGAGGGAAGCGGGGGTGCCCGCACGTCCGGCTACACTTTTGAAGGCAACAAGTGCCGAAGATCCATACGTCCGGAAGCAGTCCCCCATGGTCGAACAACTGATGGCGTTCGCGCTGACCTGCGTCGTCGTGGTGCTCGTTCCCGGCCCTGATTTTGCGCTGGTGCTGAAAAACGCACCCCGCGGACCCGGATCCGCGGCAACCACCGCGATCGGAATCATGGTCGGCAACACGATCCTTGCTCTTCTCGCCGTGCTTGGCGTGACGGCGCTCCTGGGTGCCTCCGAAGTCCTTGGCAACGCCATCAGGATCGCCGGTGCTGCGTACTTGCTCTATTTAGGGGCCCGCGCCCTGCTGGAGGCCTTCAACCGCCCTCGCAGTCAAGCCCGTCAAGCTACGGCACCGGAACCCAGGCTAGGATTCCGCGGGAACTCACCGTTCCTGCAGGGAATGGTCAGCAATCTGCTCAACCCCAAGGTCGCCGTCTTCTATCTGTCCCTCTTCCCTCAATTCAATCTCGCACCGCTTCCCCCTCTGGGCCAGCACGCGCTGATGGCGGGCATCTTTCTACTTACTGCGCTGGTTTGGTACGTCCTGCTGGTCCATGCCCTCAAGAAAATCTCCACGGCACTGGCCCGTCCCCGCGTGAAGCGGATCATCACCGGTGGATCCGGGACGGTCCTGATCGGCGTCGGCGGGACAATCCTGACGAAATCCCTCGCCTCCAGCTGACGGCCCGCTATTTAGGTTGGCGGGCAGGAAGAGCCAGGGCGCTGCGGACCGAGGTCCAGGACTTGAGGACCTCCAGCACGTCCGGGTCACTTTCCGTGAGGACGGCCTGTCCGTAGGATTCCTCGAGGAGGGCGTCCATCGAGATCCGGGTGCCTGTGGAAGCGCTGAGAATGGCCGCTTCCACCATGGCAAGGCTCATGATGTTCTGGTGGACCTGGCCCATGGGAGTGCTCCCGGTGCGCAAGGCCGCCACAAAATCACGCAATGAGCCGGCGATCTCCTGCCCGGGATCCTCGCCGCCCGGGCCCGAATCACCGAGCAGCGAGGACACGGGATCGCTGTCGCCATCCCACAGGACCGTGCCTTGTTCGCCGCTGATCCGCCATGCCGCGTTCCACGAGGTCTCCTGGCCCGGGCTGCACCAGCTTCCGGTGAACACGAAGCGTTCCCCGCCGGTCATTTCGAAGATGGCGGTGGCCCCTGCGTCGCCGCGGTACCAGCTCCAGGACGGGTTGTATTCCTCGCAGAACACCGAGACGGGATCCGCGTCGAGCAGGAACCGGGCCATGTCGAACTGATGGATGGCCATGTCCAGCAGCAGCGGGTGGTCCATGGAATCCCGGAAACCCCCGAAATGCGGGGCCTTGAAGAATTCCGCCGACAGGATGCCCACGCTGCCGAGCGCCGAGGCGAGCCGTTTCGCCTCGAACAGGTGGCGGTTGTACCTGCGCGACTGGCTGACCATGAACAACTCGCCGCTAAGCTCCGACGCCGCGGCCAGCGACAGCCCCTGGGCCACCGTCGAGGCCACCGGCTTTTCGCCAAGCACCGGGAACCCTGCCGCCAACGCCTCGGTGGTCACCGGATGGTGGGCTGCCGGAACGGTGACGTTGATGACCGCCTGGGCGCCGACGTCGGACGCCAACCGCGCGGTCCCGGGACCCACCGGCAGATCCGGGCCACCGATGGCCGCCGCGCCGGCGCGGGCGGCGTCCAGGTCCAGGTCAACGATGCCCGCGAGTTCCACGAGCGGAGACTCCTGCACCGCCCGAAGCCACGCGCGGCCCATCCCCCCGGCGCCGACGACGACGACGCGCAGGGGAGTGCCGTCGTCCGGGATGGTGGCGAAAGGGGTGCTCATGCGTTGGCTCCCTGGTAGCTCTTGCCGTTGAAGAAATCGTTGGTCTCATAGCGCAGCAGTTCGGGGTAGGCGCGCTCCGGACGATCCGTGACTGCCCATTCGACGGCGTTCGAGATGACCCGGCGGACATCCTTGTGGTGGTAGACCGGGTAGTCCTGGTCGCCGGGGCTGAAGAAGAAGATCTTGCCGTGGCCGCGGCGGAAGGTGCATCCCGAGCGGAAGACTTCCCCGCCGCTGAAGGAACTGATGAACACGAGCTCCTCGGGCGTGGGGATGTCGAAGAACTCGCCGTACATTTCCTGCTGATCGATCACTATGGGGTGCGGCACGCCCTTCGCGATGGGGTGGGTGGGGTCCACGGTCCAGACCAGTTCGCGGTCCTGCTCGCTGCGCCAGCGCAATGTGCACGAAGTGCCCATGAGCTTGGTGAAGATCTTCGACCAGTGCCCGGAGTGCAGCACGATAAGGCCCATGCCGGACAGGACATGGCGGTGCACGCGCTCGACGATCTCGTCGTCGACATCACCGTGGGACATGTGCCCCCACCACGTGAGGACGTCCGTGTTGGCGAGGACTTCCTCGGTGAGGCCGTGCTCGGGCTCGTCCAGGGTGGCTGTGCGGACGCGGGCCTTGGCGCCGAGGTTCTCCTCGATGCCCGCCTTCACGGCCCCGTGCATGCCCTCGGGGTAGAGGCGGGCCACCAGTTCGTCGCGCTTTTCGTGCCGGTTTTCGCTCCACACGGTGACTCGGATTGGTTCAGACATGGGTCTCTCCTTGAAGCTTGTTGATTGATGGGTTTGGTTTACGGTTAGTGCCCGACGGCGGTGCGGTGCCGCAGGCGGCGCGCCGCGCACCGGCGTGCGGTGCTACTTGACCGCCGCTACTTGACGGCCGCTATTTGACAGCCGCTATTTCACAGCTCCACTGGCTGTGCCCGCAGCGATGTACTTCTGCGCCGCGACCAGCAGGATGATGGCCGGTATCGAGGCGAGGACCGCCGTCGCCATGACGGAGCTCCAGTCGTTCACGTAGGCGCCGATATACTGGAAAATTCCCAGGGTCACCGGCCGCACCGCCTCTGTGGTGGTCAGGGTCAGGGCGAACAGGAAGTCGCTCCAAGTGAACAGGAAAGTGAAGAGCCCCGCAGTGATAAGCGAGTTCCTGCTCAGCGGCACCACGATGGACCAAAACGCCCTCAAATGCCCGGCACCGTCCACCCGTGCCGCCTCGATGACAGACGCCGGCATGCCGTTCATGAAGGCCCTGATGATGAGGATCGCGAACGGGATGCCATGGGCGGAATCTGCCAGGATCAGGCCCGGGATGGAGTTGAGCAGGCCAAGGTCGTTGTAGGCCGTGTACAGCGCGTTGGCCACGACGATCCCGGGGATCATCTGGCTGATCAGGATCGCGAAGAGGACCACGCCAGCGCCCTTGACCTTGAAATAAGCCAAGGCATAGGCCGCCGGTGCCGCGATGGCCAGGCTGAGCACCACGCTGCCCAGCGAGATCACCAGGCTGGTGACCAGGTTCCCGCCCTGCTCGCTGATGGCCGTGGCATAGCCCGAGAAGTCCGGCTTGAGCGGCAGCCACGAGGTTTCCAACGTGGTGCCGTTGGGCTGCAAAGAAGCGTTGAGCATCCAGTAGACGGGGAACAGCATGATGGCCAGGAAGAAGATGGCCAGGGCGGTGTAACCCCACTGTTTGCGCCCGGGCCCGTTCGCGGCGCGATCGGGTCCGGCGCCTTTGAGTCCGGAGCCTTTGCGGGCACGTCCGGTTCCACCGCGAGCCGGCGCCGAACGGCGGACGGTGATTTTCGTCGTCGTCATGGTTTCCTCACTCATCGACGGACCGCCGGCTGGCACGCAAGTACAGGACCGCGAAGACCAGGGAAATGACTACCAGGACGTTGCCCAGCGCGGCACCCTCGCCGAATTTGAACTCGTGGAAGGACAGATCGTAGGACTGGGTGGCGATGGTCTGGGTCGAATTCGCGGGGCCGCCGTTGGTCAGTCCCAGGATGATGTCCAGCACCTTCAGGGTGTAGACAACGCCGAGCACCAGGACCACGCTCACCACGGGACGCAGCATCGGCCAGGTGATGTGCCGGAACGCCTTCCAACCGGTGGCGCCGTCGAGGGAACCGGCTTCATAGAGCTCATCCGGAATTTCCTGGAGGCCCCCATAGAGAATGGTCAGATTGAACGGGATGCCGATCCAGATGTTCACTCCCACCACGGCGATCAGCGCGAGCGAGGTGCTGGTGAGCCACGGAACACCCGTATTCACGATATGCAATTCGCCGAGGAAGCGGTTCAAGGCTCCGCTGTCCTTGTCCAGGATCCATCTCCACACGGCGCTGGACACGATGAGCGGCAGCAACCAGGGGAGCAGGAGCAGCGAACGCAGTATTCCGTTGAGCGGGAACCTGCGCTGGAAGAAGATTGCCAGCGCAAGCCCGATCACGAACTGGCCCACAATGGATCCCAGGGTGAACAGGGCGGTGTTCACCAAAGACGTTGAAAACAACGACGACGACATCACCTTCGCGTAGTTCGCCAGCCCCACCCAGGGGGCCTCGCCCGTGAAGAACGTCGCTGTGGTGTAGTCCTGGAAGCTCATCACGACGTTCTTGACCACGGGGTAGCCGAAGAACAGCGCCATATAGATCACGGCAGGAACCAGGAACAGCCACTGGAAGAGGCGCTCGCGGCGTTTGCGGCTGCGCCTGCGCGGTGACGGGCTCGTTGCGCCGGCCCGGTCGTTGTCCGACCCGGACTTTGTGTGCGCCTTGGCGCGTTGGTTGGCGCGCTGGTTGGAGCGCGAGCTGCCCTGCGGCAAATCAGTTGTAAGGGACATGTCCAGCTGCTTACTGGCCTTGGGCTTGCTTGAGGGCGTCGGCCGGGGAGGCCTTGCCCGTCAGTGCGGTCTGAATGGCGGTGTAGATCTTGGTCGCTTGTGCCGGCCATCCTTCTCCGAGTTCGCCGGTCCGGGCCCGGGCGGTCTTGATGAGATCGGTGAAAGTGGCGAGCTTGGGGTTGTCGGCGGCGAACTTCGTGGCCAGCGAGGTCTTGGACGGGATGGTGTTGCGGACCTTGGCCAGGGCCAGCTGGTTTTCGTCGCTGTTCATGCAGGCCACCACTTCCGCGGCCTTGGCCTGGTGGGCTTTGTTGCCTGTCTGTGGAACGGTCCACACTTCGCCGCCGAGCGGGGCAACGGCTGTCTGGCTGGCGTCACGGACCGGGATCTTCACGACGCCGTACTGCAGCGTGGTCTTCTTGTCGAGCGCCGGGATCTGCCAGGGGCCGTTGACCATCATGGCTGCCTTGCCTGCCATGAACTGGTCCTTGACGTCTGCTTGCGTCCAGTTCAGCGCCGACGAAGACACGGATCCGTCCTTGACGAGGTCGGTCCAGAGCTGGAGGGCCTGGGCGGTCTCGGGGGTGTCGATGTTCTTCTCGTCGCCGCCGTTCGACCACATGACGGGAAGGAACTGCCACGTGCCCTCGTAGGTGGGATTGGCGTTGAAAGCCAAGCCGTACTGCTCGCCCGAGGTGAGCTTGGTCGCCGCCGCCTTCAGCTCGTCCCAGGTCGTGGGAGGGGTGACTCCGGCCTTGGCCAGAAGGTCCTTGTTGTAGAAGAGCGCGATTGTGTTCACCGTGGGGGCGAGCCCGTACACCTTGTCCTTGTAGGTGCCGGCGCTCAGGACGCCAGCCGCGAAATCGGCGGTGCTGATGTTGAAATCGGACAACGGAGCCAGCGCTCCTGTGGCGGCAATCTGTTGGAGGTCCGGATTGTCGAGCATGAGTACATCCGGCAGCGTCTTGGAGGAGGACTGCTGGAGCACCTTGGAGATCAACGACTTGCCCGGCACCGTCTCCCGTTTGATCGTCACGCCGGCCTTGGTGCCGCAGGCGGTCAGGGCGTCGCCTATGAAGGACTTGTCCGGCTCATTGTTGTAGTAGTCCATCACGGAGATTTCCTTCACGGCATCCGCAGAGGAGGCGGAGGCAGTGGTGCCGCAGCCGGAGATGGCGAGCGGGAGGCCGACGAGAGCTGCCACGGCCAAGGCGAGCGGGCGGCGTGTCCTGATAGCTGACTTCATTGTCTGTTCCTTTGCTGGTGGAGGAAGGGAATGGTGCGTTTGTTGATGGGGAAAGCGAATTTATCGATGCGTATCGACGATGCTGAAACGAAAGGTCTGGAGCTGAAGCGAGAGGATCTGGGAGCTGAAACGAAAGGGTTCGCCCGGCGAATCAGGGGTGGCGATTCATTGCGGACGGAGGGTGCTGGAACGGTGTGTGATGACCGTGGGCACCAACTCCAGGGATTCGTGTGGTCCGTGGGAGTCGGCTTCGAGGAGTTGGCACATGATTCTGACCGCGCGCCGGGATACTTCTGCCGGCTGCAGATCGATGGTGGAAAGCGGTATGGGTTGGAGCTCGGCGAGGGTGGGGGAGGCGCTTCCGATAACGGAAACGTCCAGCCCCAGGGTCAGGCCACGGCTGCTCAAGATGCGGCGCAGAATGTCCTGGATGGTGCGGTCGGGGGCGATGAAGGCTGGCTTGCCGGTGGTGCTGGCGAGGGCTTTGTCGACCGATTCGGAGATGGTGACGCGGTCGGCCCCGCCGGGAAGATGGAGCACGGTCACGCCGAGGTCTTTGGCCGCGACATCCGTGCCGTGCAGGAACCGGTCGATGTAGTTCACATGCCGGTCCATCACTGCGGGCTGCCAATCAATGACGGAAATCACGGAGTGGCCGGCGTCGGCAAGATCCCGGACGCATTGCTCACCGGCCATTTCAAAGTCGGCGTCGATGCAGACCAGCCCGGACGGATCGCGGGGGATGCCGATCAGCACCACCGGGACGTTCAGGCTGCGGGCCACGGGAAGGCGCTCGTCCTCGTCCTCAACCTGCATGAGGATCAGGCCATCGCAGATCTGCTGCCCGACCACGCGGCGCAGTCCGGCGGCGCCTTCGTCGTCGGTGACCAGGAGGATGTCGTGGTCGAATTGCCGGGCCGTGCTGGCAATGACCGAGACGAATTCCATGATTGATCCCATTTCCAGCTCCGGGATGAACGGAATGACCAGGCCGATGACCCGGGTTTTTCGGCTTGCCAAGGCTCTGGCGCCGGCATTGGGCTGGTATGTCAGCTGGTCAATGGCGGCCTCAACCTTTTTCCGGGTCTTCTCGGAAATGGGCCGCTTGCCGCTGAGCACATATGAAACCGTGCTTTGGGCTACGCCGGCCACCTGGGCGACATCCTTGCTGGTGGGCACTTCCAGGCCTCCTTGCCGGGTCCGGTGCTCTTGGTGTGGTGCATCCTGTGTCGTCGATACGCATCGTCGATGCGTATCGAAAAAAAGTATGACATAAGTCACGTAAAGCGCGCAAGACCCCGCCCCCCGTCTCTTCCTCGGATGCTCGCTCACCTATGCCGCCTTTTCCCCCGACGCTCGCTCACCTATGTCGCCTTTTCCCCCGATGCTCGCTCACCTATGTCGCCCTTTCGCCCGACCCTCGCTCACCTATGTCCGCATGTGGTTAGCTGTCCGGTATGGATGGGATCTCAACCGCCGCCACGCAGCGGGGCGTCCATTGGGACGGGGCGGTGAACGCCTGGCATATCGCCGGAGGCGTGTATCGGATGGGTCGGCGGGAATGGCTCACGGAGGCTGGTTGGCAGCAAATGTACGACGCCGGCATCCGCACCGTGATCGATTTGCGGACTCCGCGTGAGCAGCAGCCTAGGGAGGTCGATCCCGAGGTTTCAGCGGACGCGACTGCGCGCTTCGACATCCTCCATTGCCCCACCGAGGACCCGGAGAATAAAGAGTTCACCGAGCTCTTCGGCCCGTACCTGAAAGATCCCGCGCACTATGCCGACTACCTGCGGCTCTTCCCGGACAAGCTCACCGCGGTCTTCAAGGCCATAGCCGCAGCGCGTGGCGGGGTGGTAGTGCACTGCGCGGCCGGGCGCGACCGCGCTGGGATCATCGCCGTGATGCTGCAGAACCTGGCCGGAGCCGGCGACGAGGAAATCGTACGGGGTTACCAGCAGGGAATGCGAGGGATCAACGAGCGCCACCGCCACCATCGCGCCCCGCACGCCCATGATGCCTTTCTCGAGGACGACGCACTTGAAGCCATGCTGGCAACACGCAGTGTGAGCCTTTTGGAATTCGCGCATTCCTTGGATACGGCTGCCTTCCTGAGAATGAACGGGGTCGCGGAGACGGAAATCGCCGACATTCGTGCCAAGCTCAACGCTCCAGCGCGGTAGAAGCGGCAGAAGCGGTAGACGCGGCAGAAGCGGCAGTCAGCCACGCGCCGTCGTGACCTTCTTTGATTTCGGAAAAGCGCTTGCGACGCGGCGAGTCGCAACTCCCGGGCGGCAAAACGCGTCAAAGAAGGTCAGGAAGGGCGCAGTCCCAAGAAGCATCTAGTGTGCAGATCGGGGCTCTCATGTATTCTGGGGATATTACCGAACGGCCGGTCAGTAATTTGCGGCCGTTCAGTCCATTTCGTGCCCGTGCCTTGGAAGGACCCGTCGACGATGACCAGTACCGCAGTCGCTCCGGAAGCCACAACCGTTGAAACCGTGCCCAGTTTCGTCCAGGGCGAATGGTGGACCCCCCGCGCCGACGCCTCCGCGGGCGTGCCCGTCCGCGACGCCAGCACAGGCGAGATCCTCGCAACGGTCAACACCGACGGACTGGACCTTGCCGGCGTCGTGAACTACGGCCGGACAGTGGGCCAGCGCGAGCTCGGCAAGCTCACCTTCCACCAGCGCGCCCTCAAGCTCAAGGAACTGGCCCAGTACCTGAACGGTCGCCGCGAGGAGTTCTACACTTCGTCCTTCAAGACCGGCGCCACCAAGATCGACTCGATGGTGGACATCGACGGCGGCATGGGCGTGCTCTTCACCTTCGGTTCCAAGGGCCGCCGCGAATTGCCGAACTCGCAGGTTGTGGTGGACGGTCCCATGGAAGTCCTGTCCAAGGACGGCTCCTTCGCCGGTGAGCACATCTACACCCGCATCCCGGGCGTCGCGGCGCAGATCAACGCCTTCAACTTCCCCGTGTGGGGCATGCTCGAGAAGTTCGCGCCTGCATTCATCGCCGGCGTCCCCACCATCGTCAAGCCAGCCACCCCCACCGGTTACGTTGCCGCCGTCGTGGTCAAGGCCATAGTCGAGTCGGGAATCCTGCCGGAAGGCTCGCTGCAGCTCATCTCGGGATCCGCCCGCACCCTGCTGGACCACCTCGACTACCGCGACCTTCTCGCGTTCACCGGCTCTGCCTCCACCGCTAACTCGCTGAAATCCCACGTCAATGTGGTCCAGGGCGGCGTCCGGTTCACCTCCGAAACGGACTCGCTCAACGCCGCCGTCCTCGGACCCGACGCCGTTCCCGGCACGCCCGAGTTCGACGCTTTCATCAAGTCCGTCGTCACCGAAATGACGGTCAAAGCCGGCCAGAAGTGCACCTCAATCCGCCGCACCATTGTGCCCCGGGCCCTGGTGTCCGACGTCGTCTCCGCCATCGGCGCGCGCGTCGACGAGCGCGTTGTGGTCGGCGACCCCCGCGCAGAGGGCGTCACGATGGGCGCCCTCGCGTCGCTCGAGCAGCTTGCCGACGTTCGCGCCGCAGTGCAGTCAATGCTCGACGCCGGTGGCGAGCTTGCGTACGGAACGCTCGATTCGCCGTCGGTCACCTCGCTCGACGGAACTGTGGGCGTCGTGGAGGGCGGCGCGTTCATGTCGCCGGTCGTCCTGAGCTGGGATGACGTGGATTCGGAAGCTGTCCACTCGCTCGAGGCCTTCGGTCCGGTATCGTCCGTGATCGGGTACGCGGACCTCGACGACGCCGTCCGCCTCGCCGCCCGTGGTGGCGGCTCCCTCGTGGCCTCCGTATGCACCAACGATCCTGCTGTCGCCCGGGAATTGGTGAGCGGAATCGCGGCGCACCACGGCCGTGTCCTGATGCTCAACCGCGAGGACGCCCGGTCGTCAACCGGGCATGGTTCGCCCGTGCCGCACCTTGTCCACGGCGGGCCGGGCCGCGCCGGCGGCGGCGAGGAGCTCGGCGGCATCCGCTCCGTCATGCACCACATGCAGCGCACGGCCATCCAAGGCTCGCCGAACATGCTTACCGCGGTGACCGGCGTCTGGCACACTGGCTCGGACCGCAACTTCACGGTGGAGACGGAGGGAACGCACCCGTTCCGGAAGTCGCTTGCGACCCTGCGGATCGGCGACGCCGTGCGGTCGGAACTGCGGCAGGTCACCCTGGAAGACATCACCGCCTTCGCCAACTCCACGGGCGACACCTTCTACGCACACACCAACCAGGAAGCGGCCGAGGCCAACCCGTTCTTCCCGGGAATCGTGGCGCACGGGTACCTGCTGCTCAGCTGGGCCGCGGGGCTGTTCGTGGAACCTGCCCCGGGCCCCGTTCTGGCCAACTATGGCCTGGAGAACCTGCGCTTTATTACTCCCGTGGCCGCAGGGGATTCGATCCGCGTCACGCTCACGGCCAAGAAGATCACGCCGCGCGAGACCGACGAATACGGCGAAGTAGCCTGGGACGCCGTGCTGACCAACCAGAACGACGAAATCGTAGCCACCTACGACGTCCTGACCCTCGTGGAGAAGTAACCGACGCTCGCTCGCTTATGTGGGTGTTTGGTGGGGCTATGTGGGTGTTTGGTGGGACGCTCGCTCGCTTATGTGGGGTGTTTGGCGGGACGCTCGCTCGCTTATGTGGGTGTTTGGCGGGACGCTCCCCATCGATGGGGAGCGTTCCGTGTCTGGGCTGGAGTCAATCCTTCCGGCCCGCTGCTACTGCCCCGGGGCGCGGTATGCCGGGGTCTTCTTGGCAGCTTCGTCGAGGTCCTCAATCGTCATGAGCGGCTTCAAATGCAGGCGCACTGCGCCCGTCGCATTGATCATGAGTGAGAGGGCTGCGGCGCTAGCCGCGTCCGGGATTTCGAAGACCCCGACGACGTCGGTCTCGCCGAAAGCGTAGTAGAAACATTCGAGCGATCCGTCGACGGATTTGAGTGCATCGACCACAGCATCACGGCGCTTGGTGCCGCCCTCGCGCAACAGCCCCTTGATTCCGTCGCCTACGTAGTTTGCTTCGAATAGATATTTGGTCATTGTTTTCCCGTCCGGTGATGTCCAGGACTCGGGCCTCCTAAGGTGCTCCCATCACCCGTTGAGGGAAGGTCCCGGAGTTGTTCCCCCGCGAGGGGGCTGTGCACATCGTAGGCCGAGGCCGTCGCCCTGACAACGGTCTACGCTGACGCTCGCACAGAAGGTCTTTCCGATCCCGCCCGGCGTAAGATTTCTTGCGTAGGAGGTGGCGAAATGAACCTAGCACTCAGGGCAGCCACAACTGTCTTGCCCGTCGACGATGTTGACCGAGCCCGCAGCTTTTACGCAGAGAAACTCGGTCTCCCTCATCGCGGCAGGACCTGGGATGGAAATGATTTGTTCGGCATCGACGGCGGTCCCATGCTGCAGTTGATGCCCATTAAGGACGGCATGCACTCATCGCACACTGCCCTTTCCTTTGAAGTCAGTGACATCGAGCGGACAGTCGACGAAATGGAGGCGAGCGGCGTCGAATTCCGGGATTACGACCTCCCGGATCTCAAGACAGAACACCACATTTGTACCACCGATGCCGACCGTTGCGCATGGTTCATGGACACGGAAAACAACATCCTATGCGTCCATGAAAGCCTGGGGGCCCAGGCCGAATACCAGCTCTGATCGGCTGAAAAGCACTCGCGAACACCACACAGAACGCTCTCTCACTTATAAGTGAGAGAGCGTTCTGTCAATTGGCCGTATATGTGAGCGGGCGTTCGGGAAAAGGCCCGTATAGGTGAGCGGGCGTTCGGGAAAAGGCCCGTATAGGTGAGCGGGCGTTCGGGAAAAGTCGCTTATATGTGAGCGAGCGTCGCGGGGAGGAGGGGGGAGCCCGGGGGCTACGCCGGGGCGTGGAGGCCGTCGAACGCCATGGTGATGACGTCGTCGGCCAGGCGCTGCGGGGAGAGTGAGCCGCCGGGCTTGTACCACTCCACGATCGAGTTGATGGTGCCGAACAGGAGCCGGGTCACTGTGCGGGGGTCGATGTCCTGGCGCAGGGTGCCTTCTTCGCGGGCGGCCGAGATCAGCGCGGCCACCTTGTGGTCGAAGGTACGCCGCCGTTCCAGGGCGTCGCGCTCGATGTCGGTATTGCCGCGGAGCCGCAGGAGCAGTGTGACGAACGGAAGCCGGTCCACCAGCACGGCGATGGTCTGGCGCAGGACAAACTCAAGCCGGGAATCAGCAGGACCAGACAGCGCCTCGGGCTGTTCCAGGATGGCCTCGAGCCCACCCAATGCGTGCTCCAAGGCGAGCTTCAGGAGATCGCCCTTGGACGGCACATGGTGGTAGATGGCCGACTTTGAGATCCCGAGGTTTTCGGCCAGGATGCCCATGGACGTGGCGTCGTAACCGTGGCGGTTGAAGACGTCGACGGCGATGAGCAGCACTGATTGCTGGTCGTATCCGGGGCGTCCCCGCTTGGTTGCTGTTTCACTAGGCATGCTGGCCATTTTCTCATGAACGGTCGGTTGATTCGTGCACGCGCCGGGTTGATTCGTGCACGCGCCGGGTTGATTCGTGCACGCGCCGGGCCACGTTACCTCTTGGGTCGCATGTCGTAGACACGGCGCAGCTTGCCGTTGGAGCGCTCGAGCGAACCCGGCTCCACAACGTCCACGACGCACGAAGAACCCACGTGGATCTTGATCTGCTCGCGCAAGGCGTGTGCCGCCGTCGTGCCCGCCTCCACGGAAACGTTCTCGCGCCGCTCAATCTTGACCGTCAGCGAATCCATGCGCTTGCCCTCGGGTCGGGTTAGTTCGAGCTGGAAGTGCGGGCTGAGCTCGGGGATGCGGAGGGCGATTTCCTCGATCTGCGAGGGGAAGAGGTTCACGCCGCGCAGGATGATCATGTCGTCGCTGCGTCCGGTGATGCGGCCCATGCGGCGGTGCGCGGGGCGGGCGGTTCCGGGCAGCAGGCGGGTGAGGTCCTTGGTGCGGTACCGGATGATCGGCAGGGCTTCCTTGGTGAGCGAAGTGAAGACGAGTTCGCCCGGCTCGCCGTCGGCCAGCACGGCACTTTCCCCGCGGGCCGGATCGAACGGATCGATGATCTCTGGGCGGAAGTGGTCTTCCCAGATGTGGCAGCCGTCCTGGGTCTCCACGGCCTCGCCCGCGACGCCCGGGCCCATGACCTCGGAGAGCCCGTAGATGTCGCAGGCCTTGATGTTCATGGTGGTCTCGAGCTCGTGCCGCATTTCCTCGGTCCACGGTTCTGCGCCGAGCACGGCGTACTTGAGCGAGGTCGACGCCGGATCGACACCCATGTGGGCCATCGCGTCGGCGATTGTGAGCAGGTAAGTGGGGGTTGCCAGGATCGCATCAGGCTTGAAGTCCTGGATGAGCTGGATCTGGCGCTCGGTCTGGCCGCCGGACATCGGAATGACAGTGCACCCCAGCGCTTCGGCCCCCGCGTGGGCGCCCAGGCCGCCGGTGAACAGGCCGTAGCCGTAGGCGTTGTGGACCTTCATGCCGGGGCGGACTCCGGACGCGCGGAGCGAGCGGGCCACCAGGGTGGCCCAGTTGGCGAGGTCGTTTTTGGTGTACCCGACGACGGTCGGCCGGCCTGTGGTACCGGAGCTCGCGTGGATGCGGGCCACTTCGTCCTGCGGCACGGCGAACATGCCGAAGGGGTATTCCTGGCGGAGGTCTTCCTTGGTGGTGTACGGGAACTTTCCGAGATCGGACAGTTCGCGGAGATCGGAAGGGTGGACGCCGGCGTCGTCGAACTTGCGCTTGTACAGCGGCACGCGATCGTAGGCGTAGGCCACGGTGTGTTGGAGGCGGCTGAGCTGCAGGGCCTCGAGCTCGTCGCGGGAAATGGTTTCTTCGCGATCCAGCTGTGCGGTGTTAAGCGGTGCGTCGGGAGCGGCGACGGTGTTCTGTGTCATGGTCTTCCTACTTCTTGGAGATGGTGCGGCTGCGGCCACGGAACTCGGCGATGAGCTCGCCGTAGCTGCCCGGATCTTCGGTCGAGCCGACGGCGGCAGGTTCGCTTGGGTCGGCCGCGAAGATCTGGATGTCATACAGGCCGCTGCGGCCGTTGTTGGCGCGGCGGTTCGCGACGGCGGTGATCACCTGGCCTTGATAGGCCGGCTTGAGGAAGTTGATGTCTACGCCGGCGGCGACAGTTATGGTGTCAGCTTCCGACGGCGAGGGGTTGGCCGGGTTGCACGCGAGGGCGAACGCTGAGTCCGCGAAGGCGAAGATCATTCCGCCGTGGGCCATTCCGAAGCCGTTGAGCATTTCCTGCCGTAGCTTCATGCGGACGGTGGCGTGGCCGTCGTCGACCTTGAGGACCTCCAGGCCCATCCACTCGGAGGCGTAGTCGTTCTTGAGGATCTGGTGCTGCGCTGCGCCAGAAAGGGTGGTCTCAACCATGCGTCATTGCCTCCAGCTTTATTTACCGAATGTTCATTAGGTAATCCCAGTTTGCTTGAACTGTCAAGAGGCGACCGCCCGGCGGGACGGAGCAATCCCTGTAACAGGAGCGCGTAGTAGCCTCAAGGAATGCCGCTTATCGAACTTCCCATCCGGACTCCGAGGCTTGTCCTGCGCAGATTCGAGGCCACCGACCTGGAGCGATTCCACGCCTACCAGTCATTGCCCGAGACTGCGCGATTCCTGCTCCGGCAGGAATTGACCCTCACCCAGTCCATGGAAGCGCTGGGCCGCTACGCCAACTTCACTTTCGAGCAAGAAGGCGACTGGGTGTGCCTCGCGATCGAGCGCGCGGACTCGCCGGGGTTGCTCGGCGAAGTGGTCCTCAAGTGGCTGCCGGGGACGGGGCAGGCCGAAATCGGCTGGATCCTGGCGCCGGAAAGCCGGGGTCAGGGCTACGCCGCCGAGGCCGCCGAGGCAGTGCTCCGCCTGGGTTTTGACACCCTCATGTTCCACCGGATCGACGCCAAGCTCGATGCCCTGAACACCTCGTCGTCGGGATTGTGCGAGCGGCTTGGGATGCGCCGCGAAGCCGAGCTCGTGGACAACTGGCACTACAAGGGCCAATGGTCCACCGAAGTCATCTACGCCATGCTCGACTCCGAGTGGCGCGCCCGGAAATAGCCCCCAGGGCAGGGACCCCGCGCAATGACCGCTTGCCGCGACCCTCGTGGACCCGCCAGCACGAGTAAAGCGGGACTTACGCTGACATGCGCGAGAATAGCGGGTACCGCTGGTGTTAAGGTGGGCTGAGCAAAAGAGATGGGGATCCTGACGTGGGCGCATCGGGCGTGGCTGTAGTAATCGAGGATGACGATGACATCCGTGAGGTGGTCCATGCCGTCCTTGAGGCGTCGGGCCTGGAGGTTTACGCGGCAGGGAACGGCGTCGATGGCGTGGATGCGGTCCGCCTTCACAACCCGGACGTGATCACCTTGGACCTTGGCCTGCCCGACATGGACGGGATCGAGGTCACCCGCCGCGTCCGCGAGTTCAGTGACGCCTACATCATCATGCTCACAGCCCGCGCGCGTGAAGTGGACACACTGCAGGGGCTGGCCGTCGGCGCTGACGACTTTGTCACCAAGCCCTTCCGCCCCCGCGAGCTCCTCGCCCGGGTTGAGACGCTCCTTCGCCGGCCGCGCGGCAGCAAGCTTTTGAGCGGTTCCGGGGGGAGCACGACGGCGGAGCTGCCGCCGGCCCCGGCACCGAACGCACCAACCGCACCCGCGCCCGTGCAGCCGGCGGCTGAGCCATCAGGGCTGGAACACAACGGCCTTTACCTCGACGTCGCCACGCGGACAACCCGGGTGGGCACGGAAGAGGTCCAATTGACCCGCACCGAGTTCGACCTTCTTCAAGCCCTCATGGAGGCCGGGCGCGTAGTCCGAAGCACCACGGGGCTTGCCCGCTGGCTCCATGCCAAGGAGTACGAAACCGGAGGCTATGTCAGCGAATCCGAAGAGCGCGCGATCCAGGTACACATCGCCAATCTGCGGAGGAAGCTCGGCGATTCGGCCCAGTCGCCGCGGTGGGTGGAAACTGTGCGCGGCGTCGGTTACCGCCTGGCTGCAAAGACATCGGAAAACTGAGGCGTTCTTAAGGGAACCTTTAACAAGGCTCTTTACGCTGGGAAAGTCAACTTCGGATTTTCACGGCTCAAAGGAGCACTGCATGAAAAAATTCGCCGCAACACTTCTCATGACGGGGCTGCTCGCTATTGGCGGATTTGTCACTCCTGCCAACGCCGCCCCGAAGCACGACACCACGAGCACCACAGTAACGACGGTCACGACCGTCCCTGTTGTGAGCGACCCGGTCCACTACGCGCAGATCGGTTGGTGGCCCAACTAGCTCGCACTAGATGTCGTTTAGACGCCTCAAAACGGACATCAACTGCTGGGGCCCACACCGCCAGGGTTCCCTGGCCGAGCTTGCGAGGCTAGGGTGGCGGTGGGGACTACTTGGGCAGATTCCAAACACCGCCCCCGGGCTACCGCCAAGGGGCGGTGTTTTTTGGGCCGCGGCACTCCATGGCTCTTGGTACCGTCCTCCCCATGTTTGCCGCTGCCGGGGCCCGGAATGGCGCGACCTCGCCGCCCGACGCAAGGGCCGCCGTCGGGAACCTGGGCAGTTGGGCTGTCCGCCGCGACCTGACCTTCCTGACCATGTTTGCCGCTGCCGGGGCCCGGGATGGCGCGACTCGCCGTGTCGTAAGCGCTTTCCCAATTCAAAGAAGGTCACGACGGCGCCAGCACGGTTGAGTGCCGCGGCACTCCTTGGCTCTTGGTACCGTCCTCCCCATGTTTGCCGCTGCCGGGGCCCGGAATGGCGCGACTCGCCGTGTCGTAAGCGCTTTCCCAATTCAAAGACGGTGAGGACGCTACAAGCCCCGGTCAGCGCCGGTCCCGCTCAGCTCTCCGGCGCCAGCGGGAGCCTGACTGAAACCGTGGTTCCCACGCCCAGGGCGGACTCGACGTCGAGCCGGCCGGAATGGCGTTCAACAATGTCGTGGGCTATCGCCAGGCCGAGCCCGCTTCCGGGAATGGCCGCGGTGGAGGCGTTGGAGGCGCGGAAGAACCGTGTGAATACCTGGTCGATTTCCGTTTCGGGGATCCCGACGCCGGTGTCCTCCACGCGGACCACCACGCTGGGAACCGTCCCGGGGTCCGAGGTGATCCCGCTGCTGACGGCGACGTGTCCGCCGGTGGGCGTGAACTTGATCGCGTTGCTGATGATGTTGGCGAAGACTTGTTCCAGCTTGGCTTCGTCGGCCTGGACAGTCATGGTTCCCGGCGCATGCATCACGGTCAGAGACAGTGAACGGGAGTCGGCGAGCGGCTGCAACGTCGAGACAACAAGCCTGAGCAAGGTCCCCACATTCACCCGGCTCAATTGGAGGTCGCCGGAGGTGTCCTGGTGCGAGACGGTGAGCATGTCTTCGATCATCCGTCGGAGCCGCTCGGCATTTCGCGAAATGACGTCCACCATCCGCTCGACACCCGCGGGAAGAGGTCCTCCGGCGCCGGAGCGGATCATATCCAGATAGGCCGTGATGGAGGTCAAGGGGGTTCGAAGTTCGTGGTTCACCGTAGTGAGGAAGTCGGTCTTCGCCTGGTCGAGTTCCCGGAGCTTGTGCATGACCTGCTGTTGCGCGCCGATCAGGTGGCTCTGCATCAGGCCATACGCCAAGTTCCCCGAGACGTGCTGAATCAGGCCTATTTCTGCCCGGGTCCATTCCTGCGCCGTGTCCGGGCGGGCAATCCAGATGACCCCGAGAACGAGATCGCCCTCGCCCACCGGCACCACAACAGACGCCGACGGCGCCCCCGCACCACCCAGCGCCCCCGCACCACCCGGCGCCCCCGCACCACCGGCGCGCCCCGAGACGGCCGCACCACCCGCGGGAGCCCGTTTCGGCAGCGGCTGCACCTCGGCTTCCGCCCACAATCGCTCCGCAAGTTCGAACGTGGCGATGCCGTCGGTGAGCTCGTCAGGCAGGACTCCCGGTACCAGGCCGGGAGCGTTCCATTCGGCGCTCACCTGCGGCACCCGGGTGTCCGGGAACGTGGTGAACCAGACGTGTTCTGCGCCCAGGGCCTCGCCGATTCCGTCCACCAGATGCCGGGCAATCAGCCCTGGATCAATGGTGGACCGGATCGCCGCGGACACTTTTCGCAGGCTCTCCCTCAGCGATTCGGCCTCCGAACGGCGGCGCGTCCGTTCGGCGGCACGGGCCATCAATACCAGGGCCCGGTGCACCCGAAATGCGGGAGGCTGGCCCCGGTAGGTGAAATCAGCAATCGTCCACCCTTCCAGGGCTGCGACATCCAGCTCGTTCTCGGGATCCAGCAGGAGCAAAACCGGAATGCTGTTCCGGGGAAGGAACTCGCGGAGATCGTTGTCTACCACCAGCACGTCGCTCGGTTCGCTTTCCAGCGCAGCCGCAAGCGAACCGGCGTCGTGCGCTGAACGAACGAGGAAACCTGCCGCGGCGAGCGCCGCGACCGTCTCTGCGTGACGCACCGGGTCGGGGTCGGCCACCAAGGCACGGTTTGGCGACGACGCGTTGGTCACGGGACTCTCCTTCGGTTCGGCCCCCATGGCAGAGCTTACTATCGAGGACGCTACTTGAGCCCTGCCCCCGGCAGTAGTTCGACGGCGCCGAGCGAGTCCGCGACGAAGGCATAGTCCCAAGCGCGCTCGCGCCACTGTACGTATCGTCCTGAGGCCCCGCCGTGTCCGCCGTCCATCTCGATCTTCATCACGATGGGCGCCGTACCGGTGGTCTCGGAGCGTAGCACCTGGACCCACTTCGCTGGTTCCACGTAGAACACGCGGGTGTCGTTGAACGAGGTCACTGCGGCGATCCGCGGGTACGAAGCGGCGCGGATGTTCTCGTACGGGGTGTACGACTTCATGTATTTGTACACCTCGGGATCAGTGATGGGGTTGCCCCATTCCTCCCATTCGAGCGCGGAGAGCGGCAGTTCCGGGTCCAGGATGGTGTTGAGCGCATCCACGAATGGCACGGCGGCCACGATCGCCGCGTACTTTTCCGGGGCAAGGTTGGCCACGGCGCCCATCAGCAGGCCGCCTGCGGAGCCACCCATGGCGGCGATCCGCCCCGGCGCCACCCAACCGGAGGACGCGAGCCAGTCCGTCGCTGCGATGAAGTCCGTGAAAGTGTTTTTCTTGTTGAGCTTCTTGCCGTCGTCGTACCAGCGCCGGCCGAGCTCGCCGCCGCCGCGGATGTGGGCGATCACCATGACGATTCCGCGGTCGAGGAGGGACAGCCGGGCCACCCCGAAGCCGGGATCCATGCTGACCTCGTACGAGCCATAGCCGTAGACCAGGCCGGCAGCGCTGGAGTCCCGCGAAACGGAGGCGTGCCGGAGCACGGAAAGCGGTACGCGCGTGCCGTCCGCCGCCGTCGCCCATTCCCGGGTAGCCACGTAGTCGGACGCGGTGTAGCCGCCCAGCACCGGGCTTTCCTTCCGCAGCAGCAGTTCGCCTTGCGGCAGAGCGGGGGTGGGCAGTACGAAGTCGTACACCCTCGACGGCGTGAAGAAAGACGTGTATCCAATGCGGATCACCGGGGCTTCATAGTCCGAACCCGCCACCCCTGCCGTGTACAGCTCCTCGTCGAAGGCAGGCTCAACGGCGGCGCCCTGTGCCGGGGTTCCCAGGCCGGCGAGGGGCAGCACCTGCACGCGTTCGATCGTGTCCTGCCGTACCGCAACTACCAGATGCGTCGAGGTGACGCCGGCCCCGTTGACGCGAACGGCGTCGGAATGCTCGACGACGGTGCGCCAGTGCTGCTCGGACAGCGGCTTGGCGAACTCGGCCAGGTCCGCGATGGACACCATGGAGTTGATGGCGTCCTTGTTGTGTGTCAGGAGGATGGTCTCAACACCATCGAGGAGGAACGGCTCGGCCTCGTAGAGGATGTGTTCGTCGCGGGAAATCACGGTGGACAGGCCGGCGTCGAAGTCGTCAAAGCGCAGCAGGCGCGTCTCGCTGAATTCCGAGCAGCCGATGCTCAGCACGAGGTACCGCCGGTCGGAGGAGAGCTCGAAGCCGAGCCACATGGCGACGTCGTCCTCCTGGTATATGACCTCGTCCTCGCTGACGGGCGTGCCCAGGACGTGCGACTTC
Organism: Arthrobacter sp. NPDC080031; assembly: GCF_040702485.1. Taxonomy (NCBI): domain Bacteria; kingdom Bacillati; phylum Actinomycetota; class Actinomycetes; order Micrococcales; family Micrococcaceae; genus Arthrobacter; species Arthrobacter sp. NPDC080031. The sequence continues at coordinate 40,535 of NZ_JBFBLA010000029.1, read as the reverse complement.
ACCTGGTACGGGCGCCAGGAATCGTCAACCACGGTGTAGAAGATCCGGGTTCCGTCGGGGGAGAAGGCCACGCCGTAGAAGATGTTCTCGATGACGTCGGGCAGCAGTTCGCCCGTGCGCAGGTCCTTGATGCGGAGCGTGAAGCGTTCCTCGCCGGAGTTGTCCACGGCGTAGGCATAGAGGTTTCCATCCAACGTCACGGCCGTGCCGCCAACGGAGAAGAACGGCTTGCCTTCCGCCTCTACGTTGCCGTCCAGCAGGACTTCTTCGCCCTCGAGTTCGACGCCGGGTTCCACCGCCGGTGGCGTCCAGTCGGCTACCGCATCGCCGGTGTTCGCGGCCCGGAGACGGCAATGAATGCCGTACTCCTTTCCCTCGACGGAGCGGGTGTAGTACCACCAGTCGTCCTTGCGGCTGGGAACCGAGAGGTCGGTCTCCTGGGTGCGTCCCTTGATTTCCTGGAAGATGGCCTCGCGCAGCGGTTCCTGGTGCGCGGTGACGGCTTCCTGGTAGGCATTTTCGGCCTTCAAGTGCTCAATGACCTCGGAGGATTCCTTGTCCCGCAGCCATTCGTAGTTGTCCACGAAAACATCGCCGTGGTGCTCGCGGGTGGTGGGCACCTTCTTGGCGACGGGGGGAACTGGAGGCGTGACAGGCTGGCTCATGGGGCAACTCTATAGAGGGCCACCGACGCGCCACCACTGATTTCGCTGAGAGCGGCCGCTCGGTCAGCACACCACGGTTCCCTGGAAGGGCTGACCCGTCCACACATTGGTGGGCGATGCCTGGTACAGCCCGTGGATCTGGTAGGTCCACGTTCCCTTTGCTGCAACGGCTTTGGTGTATGTTCCATTGGACGTTTGCACGTTGCCGCCGCCGGGGTTCGTCACCGTGAAATCGTAGGAGGTGGCGCGGGGCACCGTTCCGTAGCTAGTCACAACGATGCTGAGGCTGCGTGACACGCAGGTTGCCGTCACACTTGCTCCGGTCGGGGCGGGGAGCGACATCGTCCCTACGCTGGTTGAAGCGGAGTCCATTCCAGTAAACGCTGCCTGGGCGATACCGGGAGCGAAGATCAATACCGCAGCCGCCGCCAGGACCGCGGCGACCCGACCCAACGCAGGCGTCTTCGCGACGTCGGCGGTGCTCGGGCTTCTACGCAAGGTCGGCGGCTTTCTGTCAGGCCCGGTGGTCCATTCCATTCTTACCGCTTTCATGCGGTAGGGGCAGGGCACCCGGTTCGGTTCTGTGGAGATAGTTTCATACGGGCTGGCGGGCCGTGTGGCCGCCCAGGGCTTTTTCCAGCTGGGGTTGGTGCTGGCGTACGAGTTCCCCCGCTTGGATCGCCGCGGTGTGGTCGGTCATGACCAGGGCGTGTTCGAGGCGGACGCAGTGCTGTTCCATCCGGAGCGCGCCCACCATCGAGGAACTGGTTTTGAGGCTGAGCACCGCGTCCATGGCCAGGTCATTGTTCCCGGTGCTGAGGGCGTGGCTGATCTTGTCGACCCGCTGCGGCAGCAACTTGGCGTAGGCGGCCGCGAACTTCTCGGCGGCCTCTTTGCTCTTCATCTCCCTGGCGAGGCGCTTGAGCGGGCGGCGGTCAAAGGCCGGCAGGGCCCGCCCCGCGCCGGCATCCCCAGCGGTGCCGGCATCCCCGGCGTCGTCGTGTCCTGGCTTTTTCCGCCAGATCGAGACGAGCACCATGACAACCATGGCGGCCGGAGCGCCATACATCAGGACCTTCAGGACAACGGGATCACGGAGAGCGCGGATCACATTGCCCAGGTACGGAACGGTGAACACCTGGCGGTCAACCTGGCCACCAGCCAACGTTGCTGTCCAGGGGTCGGCGCCGTTGTTCGCGTCGCCCTTGGTGCGGACGGTGGCAGTGCCTTGGCTATTCACTGCCAGGTCGATGATCCGGTGGGTCTCCACCCGCTGGTCCTCCACCGGAATGTGGTACGTGATGATGTCCCCGACCTTCAGGTTCTGGACTGCGACGGGAACCGTGACAACCACGTCCCCCGGGTTGATCAGCGGCGACATCGAGCCGGTGAGCATGGTGCTGGTCTGGTAGCCCAGGACGCGGGGCCCGACGGCGAGGAACAGGAACGCAGCGACCGCCACCACCATCAACGTGGTCGTGATGACGCTGATCATGGCCCGGGCGATCCTCGATGAAACCCGCCGCTGGCGGACCGGTGATGCGGTCATGGCTGGGTCTCCGTTCTAAGGGGAGGCCCTCCGCCGTCGTTTTCAGGGGGGGCTCGACGGCGGAGGGCTGGCTTCGGGTGGGGCGTGGTTACTGGTTGGTTGCGGTGCGCTGGCTGCCCGTGAAGTTGAACGCGATGGTGCTGCTCTGGTTCTGGAGGGTGTTGTCGGCCGTGGAAGGCAGAGTCAGGGTGACCCGCAGGTTATCGGTGTGTCCGGCCGTGACCGCGGTCAGGTTGGCCAGGGCCACGTTGGAGCCGATCACCGGACGGGAAGCCAGCACGGAAGTAGTGGTGCCGCCGCAGGTGTAGGTGTACGCGGGGGCGGTGCCGCCCTCGGTCCATGCCACGGAGCACTCATCCACGGCTACCTGCAGGCCCATGGCGGTGCTGGTGTCCAGCAAGGAGGTCGGGGAGGCCGCGGTGGTCAGGGTGATTGCCGACAGGGCCTGGTTCCCCGTGGCGTTGCTCAGGGTGGCTACGCGCTGCACGGTGTCGCCGGGGACCAGGCCGGAAGCGGCAACGCTGAGCCGGTTCGTGGTGCCGGATGCGCCCAGGGCGATGTTCACGATGCCGGAGGCAACGGTGTTGCTCGCGGAGGTGCTGGAGGTGAAGGCACCGTAGGTTCCGAGTCCTGCCACGCCGGCAGCCGTGCCGACCAGGGCCAGGGAAGCAATGACTTTGCCAGTGGTGGTTTTCAGGTTGAGACCCATGATGATTTCCGTTTCCTTGAGGCCCGTTGGGCCGGGATTTCTCTGACTTGCCCCCGATGACCTCTACTTTCCGGCAGGAATTTTAGGAAGCGGCAAGGATCCCGCAAGCTTTTCTCGAAGATTAGTTAAATATTCAATCAAGATCTCTGCGGGTGTTGAGTGGCCGGCTCAGTAGCCGTGGGCTGCGACATACTGCGGGAGTGTGTCGTCCCGCAGTGCCGCGGCCACTTCTCCGATTCCCGCGTAGTCCGGCAGCACGATCGATTGTCCGTCCGGGGAAGTACCCGTGCCCGCAGTGGGCAGGGTGAAGAAGACGGAGGCCTGGGGATCCACGGTGCGGAGTCCGTAAGCCAGGATGGCGACGGAGGCCGGGTCGTATCCCTGGTCCACCGTGAGGTAGTTCGTGGCGAAGTTTACCAGGCCCAGGACGGCAGCGGGAGTCTGGATTCCGCCCCTTAGCTTGCTTAGAAGGGCCCGAAGGAACGTTTGCTGGTTGCGGACGCGCTGGTAGTCCCCGTCCACGAACGAGTAGCGCTCGCGGACGAACTCCAACGCCGCCTCCCCGTCCAAGTGATTGACGCCGGCAATAAAGACGTGATGGGTGTCAAAGCTGGCGGTGAACGGCAGAGTGACATTGACGTCGATCCCGCCCAAGCCATCCGTGAGGACCTTGAAGCCCTGGAAATCCAGCATGACGGTGTGGTCTATATGCGTACCCAATAGCGTCTCGACGGTCCGGACCACCAGGGGAATACCTCCCACTTCAAGGCTGGCGTTGATTTTGGATGCGCCATAACCCGGGATGTTCACCCAGTTGTCGCGCATGATCGAAATGCCGTAGACCTTTTGCCGGTCCGCCGGAACGTGGATCAGCATCAGGCAATCCGAGCGTTGGTCCGATGATTGGCCCGTTGTGACGGTCTGGTTGTTCTGGTCCCTGGCATTCGCGCGGCTGTCGCTGCCGATCACCAGGACGTTCATGGGCGCCGCCGGAAGCTCCGGGATTGTCGGCGGGGCCGGCGCCGCCGCCGAGGGCGCATGGGTTTGAGTCGCCGACGGCGTGCCGCTGGCCGTTGGGCGCAAGGAGGAGCTTGAGGGCGAGGGTCCGGACGAGGTCCTGTTGGATCCGCCGATCACCGCGGCAATGATCACCACAAGGGCCAGCAGGATCGCCAGCCCCGCCGCAAGCCACAGTCGCCGTCGTCCGTTCATGTCCGGAACGTATCACCCAGGTGGGTTAAAAACGCATCAGGCAAAGCCTCATTTCGGCCACAAAAATTGCCCGTGTGCAATCACGGTGTCTCGACAAAATAACGTTCAAGGAGCACGATGAGAGATAAATCTCTCGCCTTCATACGGGCCGGCTTTGCCGTGTCCTTTCGGTTCCGTAATGGGGGGTTCTTAGCCCACGGAGCTGGACGCTATCCTTGCGAGCAAGGGAGGTTCCTGCATGGCCCCAACGTCGTGGCGCCGCACCGTATGCGGGGGATGGGCAGCAGCTGCGAGCTGAAGTTCATAGGGAAGTTCAAGGAAACCGAGTCACCGTCAAACGACGCCATGGTCTCCGGCGCCTCAAAATTTCCAGGCTGTAACAGCCGGTCAGCAAAGATTTTCCTAAGGAATGAGTCTTATGACTGCTCATCCAAAACCCCTCCTATTGCCGCGCCTTCGAGCGCTCATGATTTTGCTCCTTGCCCTGGTGCTGCCGGTGGCGCTCAGCGGCACAGCGTCAGCGGACAGCGGCAAACCCGCAAGGACGTGGACTGTCCAGGTCGGCTCCGAATCATCGGACCAGGCCATCCAGGGAATGTCCTTCCTGCCGAAGAACATTTTCATAAATGCAGGTGACAAGGTCACCTGGGAGGCCAATGCGGCCGAAATCCATACGGTCACGTTCCTGGCCGCAGGGCAGACCATCGAGTCCACCCAACCTTTTGATCCTTTCAGCCCCCTCTATATATCCGCACAGGGCGGCACGTCCTACGACGGACACTCCTATTACAACTCCGGTGTGATGTCGAACGTCTCGAACAGTGGGTTCGCCGAAGTAGGTTCCTACACCTTGACGTTCCCGGATACCGGCGATTTCACGTACTACTGCCTGGTTCATGGCGCGGGCCAGAAGGGTACGGTCCATGTGCGGGCCAAGGGTACGGACTATCCGTTCAGCCAGGAGCAGTACAACAACCGGGTAGAGCGGGCTGAACGGGCCATCGTCCGTGACGGTTACAAGCTATGGAGCGACGCCCGCGATCAGGCGGACAGCCACACGGTGATTGCCGGAGCCGACGACGGCGTCGCCATGGTCATGCGGTTCATCGAACCCAAAGTGGTCATCCACGTTGGTGAGAAAGTCAGCTTCGTGAACAACGGCATGGGTGAGCCGCACACGGTGACCTTCGGTGCCGAGCCAGCCAACCCATTCCCGCCGCTGGGCGATCCGACGAATTACACCGGCGGACAGCTCAATTCGGGCATTTTGCCGCCGGGCGTGACATTCACAGTGACCTTCAACAAGGCAGGCGTGTACGACTACATCTGCGCACTGCACGACTACTTTGGAATGGTCGGCAAGGTGGTGGTGAAGGACTAAACCCGCTAACTTGAACGCATACCGGGGCTTGTTTCCCGTACCGGCGCTTAAAACGTCCGGCTGGGAAACAAGCCCCGCGGGCGCGAGTGGGCCGGAGCCCGGGCGCGAGTGGGCCGGAGCGCCGACGGTTCGGGCCGCCGTCGCGCGCGCTGTATTCTGGACCTGAATTGATAAGCACGCTTAGGAAATGAGTCTTTGCGCGATGTTGGACAGCCCCCATACGTACTCGAGTGCACTGGGCGCCCCGGGCTTTTTGGCCGGAACCTTCCTCTTTGACCCTCTCACGGGGAAAGCTGAATGGTCCGACGGGCTCTTCAATCTCCACGGTTACAAGCGAGGGGAAGTAGTGCCCACGCTTGAGCTGTTGATGTCGCACAAGCACCCCGAGGACAGGCCGCGGACCATGGAGATCCTGGCTCAAGTATTCCGCGACGGCGGACATTTCTGCATCTACCACCGGATCATTGACGCGCAGGGACATGTCCGTCGCGTGCTGACGGCCGGGAACGCGCAGCTGGGTCCATCGGGGACGGTCGTGCTCGAGGGGTCCACGATCGACCTGACGTCCACGCTGCGGCGGGAAACCGAGCAAGCGGCGCGCGACGCCGTCGCGGGCGCCAATGCTACGCGGGGCGTCATCAACCAAGCACGCGGCATCCTGATGGGGCGGTTGCTCCTCAGCTCCGACGCCGCCTTCAAACTGCTCGTGAGTTGCAGCAGCATGACGAACGTCAAGGTCGCAATCCTGGCCTCGCACCTTGTTCGCGCGGCAGACACCGATGAGGGCCCGGAAGCAATGGACGAGTTCATTCGCGTTCTCCAGGCTTGCGACCAGGCGGCGGTAAAACGCGCGTTGGACCAGCAGTAGGAAGCCGGCCGGCCCAGCCATCGCCTCTCGCTCGACGGCGTGGCAGTATGTTGTGAGCCAGGCTCGATGAGGGCGTCTCCGCGACAAGGAGCGACGGTCATGACGTACATCTACAACTTCGCCGAGGTGCAAGCAGGCGACGTCGCCATGGCTGGTGGCAAAGGCGTCGGGCTGGGCAAGCTGGTTCGCGCCGGGCTGCCGGTCCCTCCGGGGTTCGTGCTGACCACCGCCGCGTATGAGGCCTTCGTGGATGCCAATGGGATTCAGGCGCGCATCCAGGAACTGGCGGCCCTGCCGTCGGAGGCGACGCCGCAGGATTACGAGGACGCCTCGGTCGCAATCCGGGACCTTTTCACCGGCGGCAGCATGCCTGCGGCCATCGCATACGAGCTCGCCGCCGCCTATGAAGGCCTCCGCGGCGCCGATGGCGCAACCGCGCCCGACGACGGCTCCGGGCCGCCCGACGGCGACGACGACGGCGACGACGACGGCGGCGACGACGGCGGCGTGGCCGTTGCGGTGCGCTCGTCCGCCACGGCCGAAGACCTCGCCTCGGCCAGTTTCGCCGGGCAACAGGAAACCTACCTCAACGTCCGCGGGGCGGAAGCGTTGGATGCGGCAGTCATTGATTGCTGGTCTTCCTTGTGGACGGCGCGAGCCATGGCCTACCGGGAGCGTGAAGGCATCGCGCTGGGAGATGTTCGCCTCGCGGTCGTCGTCCAGCGGATGGTCGAGGCCGAGGCGGCCGGGGTCATGTTCACCGCCAACCCCGCCAACGGTCGCCGCGACCAGATCGTGATCAGTGCCGCGTGGGGCCTTGGGGAGTCCGTGGTCAGTGGAACAGTCACCACGGATGACATTGTTGTCGAAGCCGGAACCGGCCGCGTGCTCTCGCGCCGGACGGCCGACAAGGAAGTCATGACCGTCTACGCGGACGGCGCCGCGGAAGGCGCCGCCGACGGCGCCGCCGACCGCGCCGCCGTCCAGGGAGGGACGACGGAGCGCCCGGTCCCCACGGCGCTTCGGACGCAGGCCGTGCTCGACGACGGAGCTGCCGCCGCGCTGGCCCGCCATGGAACACGGATTTCGGACTACTTCGGAACTCCGCAGGACATCGAATGGGCACGGGCCGACGGCAATTTCTTCATGCTGCAATCCCGGCCCATCACGGCACTGCCTGAACCCGTAGCTGACACCCCTGACACCTGGCCGTTGCCCTATCCGAAGGGGCTCTATTTCCGGGCGAGCATCGTGGAACAACTGCCGGACCCGCTCTCGCCGCTGTTCGCCGACCTCATTGACGGTTCGGTCACCCGTTCGCTCAAGGCCCTGATGAACGAAGCCGTCGGGAGTGAGGTCGTCAGGGATGGCGACGTCGGACTGCCCACTGTCAACGGTTACGCGTACTACTACTACCGCACCTCGGCGATGTGGCGAGTGATGGGCAAGTCGCCGGCGGCCATGGTGGCCCTGGCTCGCGGCAAGGCGCACATGGGCATGGATGGTTGGCGGAATTTCTCGCATCCCCGCTACAAGCAGGTGCTCAAGGACTGGTCGTCCAAGTCCGTGGGGGAGCTTTCGGGAGAGGAACTGCTTGCGGGTGTCCGGACGTTGTTGGATGCCGGAACCGTGTATTACACGGCTGTGGAGTCAGTCATTCCGATCGCTGCCATGAGCGAAATCTCCTTCCGTGCGTATTACGACAAACTCATCCGGCGCGCGGGGGATCCCCCTGCCGAGACTTTTCTCCTCGGCTACGACAGTGAGCCCATCCGCGCGGAAAAATCGTTGTACGACCTAGCGGCCTGGGCCCGTGACGTTGAGGGACTGGCCCCGGCGATCCTCAATCAACCGACGGCGGCCCTGGCCGAGTCGCAGCGCAGCTGGCTCCCGCCCGCCGGCATGGACCCGGCCCTTTGGCAGCAATGGCATCCGCGTTTCCAGGCCCATCTCGACCGGTTCGGCCATGCGGTCTACAACCTGGACTTCCTCAGCCCGGTGCCGGCGGACGATCCCTCGGCGCTGCTCGACACGGTGAAGTTTTACCTGCGGGGACAAGGCAACGACCCGCACGAGCGCCAGCGGCTCTCGGCCGCCCGGCGGGAGGATCAAACCGAGCGGATGCTTGCGAGGCTTGGGCGGACCCGGCTCGGGCGGAGTCGTAGGGCACCCTTCATTCGTATGCTCCGGTGGGCACAGAAGTCCGCACCGATCCGCGAAGATGCCCTGGCCGACGTCGGGCTCGCCTGGCCGCTGATCCGGCGGATGCTTCTCGAACTCGGGCAACGGCTGGTCTACTCCGGCGTCATCGCCGCTCCCGCCGACGTGTTCTGGCTGCGCCAGCAGGAGCTGCAAAGCGCCGTCGAATTCGGCCTCGCCGCGCCGAAACCGCCGGGCACGACCGAACCCCTCGCACCGGTGGCGGCGGCAATTACGGGAGCGGCGCGCCCGGTCCGCGCCGACGTCGTCGAGGAGCGCAAGATGCTTTGGCGGGGCCAGGCCAAGGCGTCGGCCCCGCAACTGCTGCCGGAGACCCGTTGGATGAAGCGCGCTTTCGAATCGATGATGCCGGCACGCTCCCAGGAGCAACAGGGCGACGTCATCAAAGGCGTCGGCGCGAGTGCAGGCCGGGTCAGTGCCTCTGCGCGCGTCCTGGGCGGCCCGCAGGATTTCGGCCAGATGTCGCCCGGTGAGGTCCTGGTTGCCCGCATCACGACTCCCGCGTGGACCTCGCTGTTCGCCATGGCCTCTGCCGTGGTCACGGACGTCGGCGGCCCGTTGAGTCACAGCTCCATAGTGGCCCGGGAGTACGGCATCCCCGCTGTGCTCGGCACCGGGGTCGCCACCCAGCGGCTCACGAGCGGCCAACAAATCACCGTCGACGGCGACGCCGGCACCGTGACGGTCGAGCACCCACCCGCCTAACCCCCTCGGACGCCCGCTCACTTATGTGGTGTTTCCGGCGGACGCTCGCTCACATCTTGTGAGCGAGCGTTCGGGTTTTTGGCCACATATGTGAGCGAGCAACGTGGGTCTGCCGGCGACTTGTTTGTCGTCGCCCGACGGCGGCAGTCCGGTTGCGCTGTCGTCCCGCCTTTGCAGCCGTTCCCGACCGGACGCTCGCTCACCTTTGGGGCGTTTTCGGCGGATGCTCGCTCAGATCTTGTGAGCGAGCATTCCGGTTTTTGGCCACATATGTGAGCGAGCGTCGCGGGGGGATGCCGCGGACAGTCAGTTCGGGCCCGACGGCGGGAGTCCCGTTGCGCTGTTTTCGCACCTTTGGTCGCGCTCGGCGGGGAAGCCCAAGATCGCAGGGTTTCCCTAGGTTTAACCCAAGAAATGCGCAGGATCGCGAGTCTTGCCACAGGAAGTCCCAAGGACTGCTCCATGGGGTGTCGGGCGTTGCTAAGTTGCTTGTGAGCTGGTGCTGGACCAGCCCACATCCCCCAACTCGCTCAGGAGTTTCACATGTTTGCTTTCTTCTCCAATGCCGCATCCCGTATCCGTCGCGACGAAAAGGGCGCCACCGCCGTCGAATACGGCATCATGGTCGCCCTCATCGCAGTTGTCATCATCGCCGCTGTCACCCTGCTGGGTGGGACGGTCAAGAACACGTTCTCCCAAGTCCAGTGCTCAGTGGCCGGTAAAACCTGGAACACGACCACGAACGTGTGCTCCTAGAAGGTCCCCCTCGTTCGCACCAGACAGCAAGGAGCTTCAATGCTTTCCGCTTTCCTAAAGTCCGTTTCTCACGCGGGGCGTGACGAAGCCGGCGCTACCGCCGTCGAATACGGCATCATGGTCGCCCTTATCGCAGTGGTGATCATCGCGGCCGTGACGCTGCTGGGCAGCACGGTCAGGGAGACGTTTTCCCAGGTCCAGTGTTCCGTCAGCGGCAAGGCCTGGACGCCTGCCACCACTTCAGGCGGTACCGGCAGCTGCGCCTAGGAGCCGCACCATAAAGTGCCCCGATGGCAAGTCGGGGCACACCAAGCAATTCCCGAGTGGCGGCGGCATTCAGGCGGCCGCCACTCTGCTTGATTCGAACTATCCGTTCTCCGGGAGGGCAACATCATGCCGAGGGCATCAGAGCGCGGCGCAGTGGCGGTCGAGTTCGCCATCCTGGCACCGGTCCTCATCATGTTGCTCCTGGGCATCATGGAATTCGGCAGGGTCTACAACGTGCAGGTGTCGCTCTCGAACGCAGCACGCGAAGGAGTTCGCGTCATGGCAATCTCTAACGACCAAACGGCTGCCAAGACAGCGGCGAAGAACGCTGCCGTGTCGTTGAACCCGGGGTTGGCAGACACGAACTTCACCTTCAGCCCGGCCAGCTGCACGTCCGGTGCCCAGATGTCCGTGACCATCAAGTACACCCTCAGCACCCTCACGGGAATCGCGGGGCCTTTCCCCATGCAAGGAGTAGGAGTCATGGTATGCAGCGGCTGAGGAGCGGGGACGACGGCGAGCGCGGTGCGGTCGCGGTCCTTGTCGCTCTCTCGCTGGTGGTGCTGCTCGGGTTTGCCGCCCTCGCCGTAGATGCGGGAATGCTGTACTCGAAGAGGGCTCAAGTACAGAACGGATCCGACGCCGCCGCCCTCGCGGTCGCGCAGAAATGCGCCGCGAATACGAGTGATCTGAATTGCTCGATCACGTCGCCGGTAGCTATTGACCTGGCAAACAAAAACGCCAACAACGGCCTGGCCAATATCAAATCGATCAGCCTGGACCTGCTCAACCGTAAAGTAAGTGTGACCGCCGGAGCCCAGCAGGCGGGCGGCGCGCCGAACGCCGTCTCGCTCTTCTTCGCCCGCGTCCTTGGCTTTGCCACCAGCGACGTTGTGACCACCTCGAGCGTCCAGTGGGGTAGCGCCCTCGCTGGACGGACCCCTTTTCCCATCGCCTATTCCGTCTGCCAGGTGAAGGGGTTCCTTGGCGGAGCCCTCCAGCTCCTTCAGGATCACGGTTCCAACGTAAACCCCGGCTGCTTGTACGGCCCTTCGGGCGCGTTTGTAGCAGGAGGCTACGGATGGATCACCCAGGATGCGGGAGCGTGCGGAGGTACGGTCAACCTTGCGGTCAGCGAAAGCGGCAGCGCGCCAGGGAACAGCATCCCGACTAACTGTTCAGCCACTCTTCAAAAGTGGGCCGACACCATCACCGCTGGGCGCGACGTCGTCGTCCTGCTTCCGGTCTTCGACGCCGTCACAGGTACGGGAAGCGGGGCCGTTTACCATCTGGTGTCCTTCGCCGCATTCAAAGTGACGGGGTGGAAGTTCAGCGGCAACAACAGTCTTCCGGACAGCTTCCATAACACGAATTCCGATGTCTCCAACGCTCTTGCCTGCACCGGAAATTGCCGCGGAATCATCGGAAGCTTCATCAAATATGTCTCGCTGGCCGACGGCTACACGCTGGGCCCGGTAGACGCCTACGGGGCCACCATTGTGCGCCTCACCCCCTAGTTTTCATCCATTCTTCGAGCACAGGAGTAGTAAGTGAAGTCACGCTTGTTGGCCGGATCGGCAGCGGCACTGCTGGCCGTCGTCGGGGTGATTCTCGTCTTCTCTTACGCTCAAGGCGCGGATCAACGGGCAGTCCAGAACCTGGCGCCTGTCGACGTGTTGGTGGTCAAGACGGCTGTCCCGGCTGGCACGTCTGTTGACGCCATGAAGGATTCCCTGGTCACCCAGCAACTCCCTCAATCGGCCGTCCCCCAGTCGGCACTGCACACTCTGGCCGACTCCACCGGCAAGGTGGCCGCCGTCGACCTCGTCCCTGGCGAGACGCTGGTTTCGGAAAGACTGGTGGCGCCGGACGCACTCAAGACTCCCGGAGACGTCAAGGTGCCGGCAGGGCTTCAGGAGGTCTCGTTCCAATTGGAACCCCAGCGGGTGGTCGGCGGACGACTCGTTCCTGGCGACCATGTTGGCATCTTCATCTCCATATCCAGCGGCGGAAGTGACTCGAAGACGGACAAAGGGACCACTCAATTGACCATCCCCAAGGTTCTTCTGACCGCGGTCCAGCGCGCTCCCCAAGCGACCGCAAGCCCGCAGCCGACGCCGGCTCCCGGGTCTGGTGCCGCGGCCAACTCCGGCGATACAAGCCTTCCCACCGGTGCCCTCTTGCTCACGGTTGCGGTAAGTGATGTGGACGCAGCCAAGATTGTCTTCGCCGCCGAGTACGCCAAGATCTGGCTGAGCAAAGAGCCGTCGGATGCCAAAGACAGCGGCCCCACCGTTATCCAGCAGAGCGGGGTATACAGGTGAGCCGTTTTGTCCTGATAACGCCCAACACCGATTTTGATCAACGGCTGCGCCAAGCTGTTGCGGGCGGCCTGCCCGGAAGCGTGCAGACCTTCTTCACGAGCATTTTGCCGGCTGATCCGGCAGAACTGTTCGGGGCGCTCAGTCAGGAGCAACTTGAGGTGCTGATTCTGGGACCCGGTGTGCCCGTGGAGGATGCTCTTCGCCTGGCCACGGTTTTTGATGTGCAATTGCCGGAGCTGAGCGTGATCCTTGTCAGTGAACTAGATCCCACATTCGTCCTCCAAGCCATGCGGTCCGGCATTCGCGACATCATGAGCCCGGCAGCGGACGTGGCCCAGATCCGGGTCATGCTTGAGCGCGCGTGCCAGTCTTTCGCCAGCCGTCAGCGCACCATGGAACCCAAGCAAGCGGGCTCCCCGAAAGGCCTGGTGATCGGCGTCTTTTCGCCCAAGGGCGGGGTGGGCAAAACGACTATCGCCACGAACATCGCCGTGGGGCTGGGAAAGATCGCGCCAATGAGCGTGGTGATCGTGGACCTGGACTTGCAATTCGGCGACGTCGCCTCGGGGCTCTACCTCAATCCGGAACACACTGTCACCGACGCCGTTACTCCTTCGGCCAGCCAGGATTCCCTGGTACTCAAGGCCTTTCTAACCGTCCACCCGGCAAGCATTTATGCCTTGTGCGCGCCGAAGGACCCCGTCGAAGCAGACGAAATCACGCCGCAACAGGTGGGCCGGCTCCTCGAACAGTTGGCCCAGGAGTTCCAGTACGTGGTGGTGGACACTGCGCCCGGGCTACCCGAGATCGGGCTCGCTGCCCTCGAACAATGCTCGGACGCCGTCTGGGTGACTGGAATGGACGTTCCAAGCGTCCGGGGCCTCCGTTCCGGCCTGGACATTCTCCGTAGGCTGAACCTCTTGCCGGAAACCCGGCACGTTGTGCTCAACATGGCTGATTCCAAGTCCGGTCTCTCGGTGCAGGACGTCGAATCGACCGTCGGTGCTCCGGTTGACGTGAGCATCCCCCGATCGAAGGCCGTGGCGTTTTCCACCAACCGCGGCATTCCCGTGCTCCAGGACGCGGTGAAGGATCCGGCCGTCAAAGGACTCAAGCAACTCGTAGAGCGCTTCAATCCCACGTGGCGTGCCACGGCGCAGCGCAAATTGCACAGAAGGGTAGTGGTCTGATGAAGCTGTCCGAACGCCTGCATGCTGCCGAGGACAAGGTCGAAGCGTCCGCCGGACCAGGGGGAAACCCCGGGGTTGGCGCGCTGTCTACGCCTAAACCGACATTCGCTGAGTCCACTCAGCAAGTGAGGCCAAAGCCGGCCGGGAAGCCTGGCAGCATCCCAAAGTCCCACACTTCAGTGAAGCTGTCCGACCTGCCGGACTCGCCGAAGCCCCGAGCCCAGCAACCGGTGGACGCCTTCGCTGCCCTCAAGCGGCGCGCCGCCACCGCATTGTTTGAGCGGCTCGGGGCGAGGTTCAACGACTCGAGCGTCAGCGAACAGGAGTTGCGGTCGACTGCCCGGGAAGAGCTCATCAGGATCATCGACGCCGAGCAGGTCCCGTTGTCCGTGGACGAGCGCAGCAGGCTCGTGGCGGACGTGGCGGACGACGTCCTTGGCTATGGGCCGCTCCAACGATTGCTGGACGACCCAGAGGTCACCGAAATCATGGTCAACAGGATGGACCAGATCTACGTCGAACGAAAAGGAAAACTGATCCTCACGGACTCCGGATTCAGCTCCGAGGACCATCTCAGGAGGGTCATTGAACGCATCGTTTCGAAGGTGGGGCGCCGGATCGACGAGTCATCTCCGCTCGTCGACGCGCGACTTGAGGACGGGTCCCGTGTCAACGCCGTGATCCCTCCGCTTGCGGTGGGCGGTTCGTCGCTGACCATCCGAAAATTCAGCAAAATACCGTTGACCGTCAGGAATTTGATCGATTTCGGCACGCTCACACCGGAGATGGCCGAGCTCCTCAACGCTTGCGTCAAGGCGAAACTGAACATCATTGTTTCCGGAGGTACTGGAACAGGCAAAACCACGTTGTTGAATGTACTTTCTTCCTTCATTCCGGAAGACAACCGCATCGTCACGATAGAGGACGCCGTAGAACTGCAGATCCAACAGCAACATGTGGTCAGGCTTGAGAGCAGGCCGCCGAACACCGAGGGCAAGGGTGAAGTGACCATCAGGGAGTTGCTCCGGAACTCTCTTCGTATGCGCCCGGACAGGATCGTCGTCGGCGAGGTCCGCGGTGGAGAGTCCCTCGACATGCTGCAGGCGATGAATACCGGTCACGACGGTTCCCTCTCTACAGTGCACTCAAATTCCCCTCGCGACGCAGTGGCGCGCCTCGAAACCCTGGTGCTCATGGCAGGCATGGACCTGCCATTGCGAGCAATCCGAGAGCAAATAGCGTCCGCCGTGAATCTCATCATCCAAATCTCCCGGTTGCGGGACGGAACGCGTCGAATTACGCATGTGACGGAGGTTCAAGGCATGGAAGGCGACATCGTCACCCTCCAGGACGCTTTTGTTTTCGACTACTCGGCAGGTGTCGACGCCCACGGGATGTTTCTTGGAAGGCCCGTCCCGACGGGTATCCGACCGCGGTTCATCGACCGCTTCGATGACCTGGGCATACGCGTTTCTCCCGGGGTGTTTGCCGCTCCCTTGGCAACAGCAGCAAGGACGTGAAGGAAACATGATCCTCTTGACCGGAACGGCCATGATGCTTTCAGCCATCCTGCTCTTCGGGGTGGCCGTGATCCTGCCGAAAACCCCGGAAGTTCCGGTGGATCGGAGACGGCCCTACCAAGTAGGCTCAGGTTCCCAACTGACACGCTTTGCTGGTTCTACCGCCGAGGTAGTTCATGGGGTCCTGACTAGGCGCAACGTCCGGCTTTTCAACCGTGAAGAACTGGAGAATGCCGGACTGAGAATGAGCCAAGCGGAATTCTTCATTCTCGTGATTGCCGGCGCATTCGTGGGTGCCTTGATCGGGCTCATTGTCGGCGGTCCGTTGGTGGCCTTTCTGTTCTTTATCCCGGCACCCTTCGTGGCGCGACTCTTCCTCGGTTCCCTGGCCGGCAAAAGGCGCGGGAAATTCGATGCTCAGCTCGGTGACACCCTCCAACTACTGTCCGGCGGCTTGCGGGCCGGGCACAGCATACTCCGTGCCATCGACGCCGCGGCCACTGAATCTGCCAGCCCCACGGCAGAGGAAATGCGCCGGATCATTACAGAGACGAGTCTTGGCCGCGATCTCGAGGAATCGCTTAACGATACGGCGGATCGAATGCGGAGCGAGGACTTTGTGTGGATAGCGCAAGCCATTCAAATCAACCGCGAGGTGGGAGGAAACCTTGCGGAGGTCCTGGACCAGGTCAACGAGACCATACGTGAACGCAGCGAGATCAAGGGGCATATCAAGTCCTTGGCCGCAGAGGGCAAGTTCTCGGGATACATCCTGATGGCGCTTCCCTTCGGCATCGTGACCATGCTCTTGGTTGTCAACCCCGGCTACATGAACGTGATGTTCACCCACCCGCTCGGTTGGGGAATGATTGTGCTGTCAGTCATTCTCATGACCATCGGCGGTCTCTGGATGCGCAAGATCATCGACTTGAAGTTTTGAGGTGACGCGTGAATCCCTCACTCCTTCTCTCACTGATGCTGGTTCCCCTGCCTATCGCCTACCTCGCTTGGTCATTCCTTTCGGTTGACCGCAAAGCCCAACGTGCCGTCCGGGTGCTATTGACAAGGGGTGAAACCATTGCCGACGCCGGTCCACAAAGTCGTGGCGGCGCACTCGAGTTCATCGGCTACCGCCTGACCCCTGGAAGCTACGTCCAGAAGCTGGATCGGCTGCTCTCAGTGGCCGGCCGTCCGCTGTCGCTCCCTTTGGGACGTGTCCTAGCGGCCAAGCCTTTCCTTGGATTGTGCGGCGCACTTTTTGGCTTTTTTATCAGTGCCAACAGCTCGAGCGGAATACTTAAGCTCGTGGGGATATTTGTCGTGTTGCTTGGTTACTTTATTCCGGACCTAATGCTGTACAGCAAAGGAAAGGAGCGTCAAAAGGCCATGCAATTGGAACTCGCAAATACAATGGATCAAATGCTGATCTCGGTCGAGGCAGGCCTTGGTTTTGAAGGTGCCATGGCCCGCGCGGGAGAAAATGGAAAGGGGCCGCTTGCGGAGGAGTTGGTGCGGACGCTGCAGGACATGCAGGTTGGACGGAGTCGCCGCGAGTCCTATTTGGCACTGGCAGAACGCACTAACGTGCCTGAGCTCCGAAGCTTCGTGCAGGCCGTAATTCAAGCGGATACCTACGGCATTGCCATCAGCCGGGTCTTGAGGGTCCAGGCGAAGGTGATGCGGGTGAAACGCCGACAGCGGGCCGAGGAGAAGGCGATGAAGCTTCCGGTGATGGTTCTCTTCCCGCTTCTGCTCTTTATCTTCCCCGTGCTGTTCATCGCCATCCTGGGGCCGGCTGTCATCAATGCCATAGCAACCTTCAGCGGAGGCTGAACCCAATATCGCATTGTCCGAATTGGGCGTACGCGATGAAAAGGGTTAAATCAAGAAAGGCCTAAGATTTCCTTAAGATAAGCATAAGTTCGGTTTTTCCGGAATTCAGAAAGTAGCATTGGGCTATGTTCAGTTTAGGTTCCAGCGAGGTCAACGAGGATTCGGATCCGAGCCATCCCGGCTCATCCGATGACTCGAGCGCGCCGCCCGCTGTCCCGCTTGCCGAACATCCCATACTGGACCTCGCGGAATTCCAACTCCTGGAAGATCAGGTGGACAATCCACTGATCGCGCGGACGTTTGCGGGCGACTTCGCGAAACTCTGGGCGAGGCGATACGAAATCCTGGCGACCGCCGTCGAGGGCGGTGACGTGGCGGCGGCCCTTAACGCGGTGCTAAGCCTCCGGACCTCGTCCACCATGGTTGGCGGTGTTCGCCTCGCGGTGCTCGCAGCGCAGTTGGAGGAACGCATTCGAAAAAGTGAATTGCGTGAGGCCCGGCCGCTGCTGAAGGAAGTTGCAGAATGCGGGTACCTGACGGTTCAGGAACTAAAGGACAGCTACGTACTCCGGAACGATTGACGTTCGTCGGCCGGGCTCGAAACGCTTAATCCGATCTTTTCGGCGTGAGTCGATACCCGACTCCTCGGACAGTCTGTAGAAAGCGCGGCGATTGTGGATCTTCGCGGAGTTTTCGGCGGAGGTTCCCGATGTGGGTCTCAACAGCCCGTTCGTCGGCGTCGCTGATGTACGCATCGTCGTCGTAGTAGTCACCGCGCGCCGCCCTAACAAGGTCTGCGCGCGTCCGCACTTCCCCATTGGCCCGGAGCAGGTCGAAGAGGAGATCGAATTCGCTTCGCGTCAAAGTCAGGGATGAACCTTGAAGCGTCACTGTGCGTGATTTGTAGTTCAGGGCCAGGCCATTGTGCTTGATCACCGATTGCTCGGCCGTGTCTGAACCGGCCCGGTAACCGCCCCCGGCCGCCACGGCGCGCGCCCCGCCCCCGGCCGGACCGCCGTCGTAACCGCCCCCGCGATCTTCCTCCGGCAACGCAAGCCTGCCTTCGGAGCGCGGCCGCCGCATCATGGCGGTGACGCGGGCCCTCAATTCGCGGGGCAGGAACGGCTTCTTGACGTAATCGTCTGCGCCGGTGAGAAAAGCCGTCAATGTGTCCGGCTCGTCGCGCCTGGCCGTCAGCATCACGACATATGCGTCGCTGAATTGCCGAATTCGCCGCAGGACCTCGTGGCCGTCCATGTCCGGAAGCCCGACGTCGAGCGTCACCACGGAGGCGTGGTGGTCCCTTACAACTTCGACGCCTTCGCGTCCGGTGGCGGCAGAATGCACCACAAATCCAGCTTCTTTGAGGATGGCGTCAACCAGATTTCGTACATCGTCGTCATCCTCAATGACTACAGCTACCCCAGGCTCGCTCATTGGACATCCTTGAGGGTGCACATCGCCGCACAGCCCAGCGCAATGCGGTAAATGCCACCCAAATACTCACGATACAAGCATTAAAGCCATCTGGCATCTAATATGTGGATTAAGCGCTGCCCCGAACTTCCAGATTGACCGTTCGAGGCGTCGTATTGTGGTTCCTTGGGGGAATAGTGGACTCCGGGCGCTTCCTTCGGGAATCGCGCGGAGCAATAATTGGTTCGCGAATCTCCAACGAAGGGTCTCGACTTTGAGTGAGCAGCCATTTTTCCGCGCGGCCGCCCGCTTCTTCAGAAAGCTCACGCCTCGCGCCCGGCTTGCAGTCTGTGAATTGCCACTAACCCTCATCATCGCGGGCTTGGCCATCGCGGCGCCCACTCTTTGGCCGGGGTTAGTCCAAAATTGGCTGTTCGTTACGGGAGTCCTGCTCCACGGCGTCCTGTTCCTGGGCTGCCTGCTGGTCCCGTGGGAGCGATTGGCGCCGAGCGCAGGCCTGGCAATCCCTATTTTGGATTTTGTTGCGCTCTGGTTCACACGGAACGGTGCCTTCAATGCGATTCCAGGACTCATCACATTGGGCATCTTTCCCGTGATCTGGCTGTCTGCCTCAGGCATGCTTTCCAGGACAAGCCTGGTCCTCAGCTTTGTGGGTCCTTTCCTCATCGCGGTTCCGCCAGTCGTTTCGCACTTGCCCCGTCCCAGCTCATCGGACATTTCTTCAGTGCTGCTTTTGCCCCTCATGATGTTCGCAATGGCAGTCTCCATTCGTTTGGCTGGCTCAAATGCCCGTCTCCAGCAACGACGGGTAAGCCAGAGGGATCAGGCCCTGCGGCAATTGTTGGCCGCCAGCAGGGAGCGGGAAACGCTGCTCAAGACAATCCTGGACACGATCGACGTCGGAATTGTCGCCGTCGATTCGAAGGGCGAAACCCTCCTGATCAACAACCAACAAAAGGCATTCCTACGGGTGGCAATGCCGGCGGAAGACTTGCGGGGGCCCGCGGAACAAGTCCCGCTGGTTTTCGGCCAGGACCGCCGGACGCCGGTACCGCCCGAAAAGGGCCCTGTTCGGAGGGCCATTCAGGGGGAGACATTTTCCGACTATCTCCTTTGGTTCGGCGCCGGTACCGAACAACGTGCCATATCTACGGCCGCGCGGGGTATGAAAAACGACACTGACGATGGCTTTGGTGGCGCGGTCATCGTTTTCAAGGACGTGACGGATGTTGTCGATGCCCTTGCGGCCAAGGACGAATTAGTTGCCAACGTTTCGCACGAATTCGGTTCGCCGCTGACATCGATCCTGGGCAACATCGATCTTGTGCTTCGTGGCTCCCACGAACTCCCACCAGCAACAAGGAGCGGATTGGAAGTTGCGGAGCGGAATGCCGAGCGGCTCCGGGCATTGGTGGACGACCTCCTCTTGTCAGCTGCGGCCGTGGATAGCGTGCATCTGCGGCGCACGGATTTGGCGGGGCTGGTTGAAAATAGCCTGGTTTCTGCTCGGGCGCAGGCCGACGCCGCCCACGTGGGCCTTGTCGCCGACGTCCCGGCGCCCCTGTGGGCGAACGCCGACCCCTTGAGGCTGGGACAGGCCCTGGACAATCTGGTATCGAACGCGATCAAGTATTCCCCTGGTGGCGGACTGGTGACGGTAAGGGCCGAGCGGAACGACGGATGGGTCCAGCTTGAAGTGAAGGACACGGGAATGGGCATGACCACGGACGAGTCGGCCAGGATTTTCACCCGGTTCTTCCGGACCAACGCTGCCCGTCAGGCCGCGATTCCAGGTGTCGGTCTTGGGCTGTCCATTACCAAGTCCATCGTGGAACGCCATGGCGGCAGCATCTCCTGCAGCAGCAAGCCTGGCAGTGGAAGCACCTTCACTGTGGCGCTGCCGGCTGGACCGCCCCAGGATCCTTCACGGACGGACGCGTCGGCACTGTATTAGGGCCGGTCCCATACTAAGGCGGCATCTCGACTGGGACGCTCGCTCACATATATAGCCAAATCCCAAGACGCTCGCTCACATATGTGTGAGCGAGCGTCGAGCGTCCGGCTGGCCGCTTATGCCGACGCCGACACTGGGGCGAGGGCCGGTCGCGGCGCCAGTTGCTTCCGCGCCCAGCGGGCCAGCTTCTTGCCTTTGCCCTTCCACCAGTTGTCCTCGTCCTTGTCGTGGTGCCAGCGGAAGATGATCATCACCATTACGAAAACGCCCATGGCCACGTCCGCCCAAGACAGCTGGATTGCCTTAGCCAGCACGCTGATGCCCATTACGAGAATCGACGGCACCGCCAGGGTCCTGAAAATGGTGCTGGCCACATAGCGCCGATGCGATCGTGGCACGGACATGGCACGGACCATGTCGAAACACATGCATACCACCACCATTGCCTGGCCCAAATCCATCAGGATCAGCCCGGGCAACGAACCTGCGAACGTGGCAGCGGATTCCATCCCGGCGCTCAACGGACTGCCTCCGTCGCTGCGGAACGCGAAAAGGACACAACAAGACTGCAGGAAACACACATACGGATTACCCCCAGAGACCAGGAACTGCATTTGAGACCAACTGAGTTCCATTGAAGCCGCTGGCTCTAGGGCCGGTCACGAGTAGCGGGTACTCTACTTTACGCGGCGGGCTACCTGCGCGGCGGGAGCGTTACCCGGTCCGGGAACCGGCCTCGGGGGTCCGTTAGCGCCCGACGGCGGCAGTGCCGTCTCGCCGTCGTTCCGCCTTTGCGTCGTTCCCCCCTCGGACGCTCGCTCACCTTTGGGGTGTTTTCCGCCGACGCTCGCTCACATGATCTGAGCGAGCGTCGGGGTAGTTGGCCTTATATGTGAGCGAGCGTCGCGGCTCGACCCCCTGAACGGTTCGTTAGTGCCCGACGGCGGCAGTGCCGTCGGGCTGTCGTTCCGCCTTTGCGTCGTGCCCACCCCGGACGCTCGCTCACCTTTGAGGCGTTTTCCGCCGACGCTCGCTCACCTTTGAGGCGTTTTCCGCCGACGCTCGCTCACATGATCTAAGCGAGCGTCGGGGCTTTTGGCCGTATATGTGAGCGAGCGTCCCGGCTCGACCCCCCTGAACGGTTCGTTAGTGCCCGACGGCGGCAGTGCCGTCGGGCTGTCGTTCCGCCTTTGCGTCGTTCCCACCCCGGACGCTCGCTCACATGATGTGAGCGAGCGTCGGGACGGTCGGCCTTATATGTGAGCGAGCGTCCCGGCAGTTGGCCTTATATGTGAGCGAGCGTTCCACGATATGGCGCAATACGTGAGCGAGCGTCGCTGTCCACCCCGCGCCGCACCGACCAACCCGGACGCTTGACGCATCTTGCGCCTTCCGCATATTCTGAACGAACGGTC
This sequence comes from Arthrobacter sp. NPDC080031, assembly GCF_040702485.1. Lineage (NCBI taxonomy): Bacteria > Bacillati > Actinomycetota > Actinomycetes > Micrococcales > Micrococcaceae > Arthrobacter > Arthrobacter sp. NPDC080031. Next base: position 18,530 of record NZ_JBFBLA010000029.1, on the reverse strand, counting down.
GGTAAATATTTAGGAGCAACCATGGCATCGCAGAATCTGCAGTCTGTGCCCGCTGAGCTGTCCCCAGAAGAGCTTGAGCGGGAACAGGCCGGTCAGGCGTACTTTGACCGCATCATTTCCGAGGACTCGCGCATCGAACCCCGCGACTGGATGCCGGAGGCCTACCGCAAGACCCTGCTCCGCCAGATCTCGCAGCACGCGCACTCGGAGATCATCGGCATGCAGCCGGAAGCCAACTGGATCACCCGGGCTCCGAGCCTGAAGCGCAAGGCCATCCTCATGGCGAAGGTGCAGGACGAGGCAGGCCACGGCCTGTACCTCTACTCGGCCGCGGAAACCCTCGGCCAAAGCAGGGACAAGATGACCAGCGACTTGATCGCCGGCAAGGCCCGCTACTCGTCCATCTTCAATTACCCCGCGGTTTCCTGGGCGGACATGGGGGCGATCGGCTGGCTGGTGGACGGTGCCGCGATCTGCAACCAGGTTCCCCTATGCCGTGCTTCCTATGGCCCTTATGGACGCGCAATGGTGCGCATCTGCAAGGAAGAGTCGTTCCACCAGCGCCAGGGTTTCGAGATCCTCCTTGAACTCTCGAACGGCACGCCCGCCCAGAAGCAGATGGCCCAGGACGCAGTCAACCGCTGGTACGCGCCAGCACTGATGATGTTCGGGCCGCCGGACGACGACTCACCCAACTCCAAGCAGTCCATGGCCTGGAACATCAAGCGGTTCAGCAACGATGAGCTCCGCAGCCGCTTCGTCGGCATGATGGTGGAGCAGGTCAAGGTCCTCGGCCTCACGCTCCCGGACAAGGACATCCGTTTCAACGAAGAAACCAAGAAATGGGAGCACGGCCCCCTCGACTGGAACGAGTTCAAAAACGTTCTCGCCGGAAAGGGTCCCTGCAACGCGCAGCGGCTTGAGCGCCGCCGCGAAGCGCACGACGACGGCGCCTGGGTCCGCGAAGCGGCCGCCGAATACGCGCGCAAGCAAGCAGAAAAGGAACACGCAGCATGACAACTTCCCCGGCAACCCCCGCCACGCCAGAACCCAACGCAGCCAACGAAACCCACGAAACTCCTTGGAGCCTCTGGGAAGTCTTCGTCCGCTCCAGCCGCGGCCTGTCCCACGTCCACGCCGGATCCTTGCACGCACCTGACGCGGCAATGGCGCTGCGCAACGCCCGCGACCTGTACACGCGCCGCAACGAAGGCGTGTCCATCTGGGTGGTTCCGGCCGATGCCATTTCCTCGAGCGACCCGGATTCCAAGGGTTCCTTCTTCGAGTCTCCGCAGGGCAAGGACTACCGCCACGCGACGTACTACACCAAGAGCGAAGGCGTGAAGCACCTGTGACCGCCCCCGAAAACGAAACCAAAGACTTCGCCATCGAGGGCCACGGCGACATCTCCGTCGGCGTCAAGGGTGCAGGTGCTTCCGGAGACGGTTCGGCCAGCGCCACGCGCATCACCCCCGGAAACGCCTTGCGCCCCGAGGACATCGCCCTCGAAATCCGCAAGGGCCAAGTCAAGCCGAGCGAGGACGTCGCGGAATACGCTTTGCGCATCGGCGACGACGGCCTGATCCTCGCCCAGCGCCTCGGCCACTGGATCTCCCGCGCCCCCGAGCTCGAAGAAGACGTCGCCTTGGGCAACATCGCGCTCGACCAGCTGGGCCACGCCCGTTCCTTCCTCACCTATGCCGGTGCGGCGTGGGACAAGTCCGAGGACGATCTGGCGTACTTCCGCCGCGAGCACGAGTTCCGTTCGGCCCACCTGTTCGAGCAGCCGAATGGTGATTTCGCCGTCACCATCGCCCGGCAGTTCATCGTGAGCTACTACCAGTTCGAGCTCTACAAGCGGCTGACCGGATCCACGGATGCCACCATCGCGGCCATCGCGGCGAAGGCCGTCAAAGAGGTCGACTACCACCGCGACCACAGCGCCCAATGGGTCCTCAGGCTTGCCGGCGGCACGGAAGAGTCCCGCCGTCGTATTGTCCGGGCTTTCAAGCTCGTCTGGCCGTATGTGGAGGAACTCTTCGAAGACGACGAGCTCACGGCCCGCCTCGCGGAAAGCGGAGCAGGCGTTCAGCCCTCCAGCCTCCGCGCGGACTTCGACCAGCTCACGGGCGAGATCCTGAGCGAAGCCGGCCTCGACGAGGAACTGAATCTCGAGCGCATCCCGCAAGCCTCGGGTGGCGGCCGCCAGGGCAAGCATTCCGAGCACTTGGGTTACATGCTCGCCGAGATGCAGGTGCTTGCCCGCGAACATCCCGGTGCAAGCTGGTGACGGTGGTGGACATGTTCGTTCAGGACATAAGCGCCAGGACCAAGCAAAGCGCCGAGCAAAAGGCCTGGGGGATTGCGGCCACGGTCTGCGACCCGGAGATTCCCGTCCTCACCATTGAGGATCTGGGGATCCTCCGCAACGTCCAACTGTTCGACGACGGCGGGCTGGTCCCCGCCGTCCAGGTCACCATTACGCCGACCTACTCGGGCTGCCCCGCGATGGACGCCATCCGCGAGGACCTCAGGACCGCGTTCCACAAAGAGGGCTACCCGAGCGTATATGTCGAGCTCGTCCTGGCCCCGGCCTGGACCACGGACTGGATGACCGAGCACGGCAAGGCCAAGCTGCAGGAATACGGCATCGCGCCTCCAAGCGGCAGGGCAGCAGCCGGGGGACATGCCGGCAAAGTCCGGCTCAACCTCGCAGTGAAATGCCCCCAGTGTTCTTCGCTGAACACCAAGGAACTCACCCGCTTTGGTTCCACATCCTGCAAGGCGCTCTTCGTCTGCCAGGACTGCAAGGAACCGTTCGACTACTTCAAAGTCCTGTAAGGAATCCGACATGCCCGTTGTCCGCCAGACCGCAGCCGAACAAGCGCAGGCCACCGGCCGCCGTCGTGCGTCTTTTCATTCCCTCCGCGTTTCGGAAGTCCGCCGCCTGACTGAAGACGCCATCGAGGTCACCTTCGATGTTCCGGCGGAGCTCGCCGGCCAGTACGACTACCTTCCCGGCCAGTACGTGGCGCTGCGGACCACGCTTCCTGACGAGAACGGGGAGCCGCACGAGGTCCGCCGCAGCTACTCCATCTGCGCAGAGCCGCGCAGCTTCGCGGACGGCAGCAGCGAGATCCGCGTGGCCATCAAGAAGGACCTGGGCGGCATCTTCTCCACGTGGGCGAACGCGGAACTCAAGGCCGGCGACACGCTGGACGTCATGAGCCCCATGGGCGCGTTCATTTCCAAGCATGGCAAGGACGGCAAGACTGTCCAGCAGAATGTCATGAACTCCATGAACAATCCGCAGAACATGGCGGGTGAGTTCGGCGACGCCGGATCGTTCGTGGCCATCGCGGCCGGTTCGGGCATCACCCCGGTGATCGCGATCGCCCGCACGCTGCTGGCCGCGAACCCGGAGACCCGCTTCGACCTGATCTACGCCAACAAGGCCGCGATGGACGTCATGTTCCTCGAGGAACTGGCGGACCTGAAGGACAAGTACCCCTCGCGCTTGGCGCTGCACCATGTGTTGTCGCGTGAGCAGCGTATTGCGCCGCTCATGACGGGACGTATCGACGCCGAGAAGCTCCAACAACTGCTGAGCACCGCCATCCACGCGGAGGACGTGGACGAATGGTTCCTGTGCGGGCCGTTCGAGCTGGTCCAGCTGTGCCGGGACACCCTTGCTGCGCGTGGCGTTGCGCCCGAGCATGTGCGCTTTGAACTCTTCACCACCGGACGCCCGGACCGCCCCGAGGGAAATGCGGGACGGCCCGTAGTGGAGGACGAGTCGAAGGACACGTTCAAGATCACCTTCAAGCTGGATGGTTTGACCGGCGACGTCGCGAGCCCCACCCACGCACGGGAATCCATCCTCAACGCGGCTTTGCGCGTCCGCCCGGACGTTCCGTTCGCCTGTGCCGGCGGCGTGTGCGGCACGTGCCGCGCCAAACTGGTCTCTGGGACGGTCAGCATGGACGAGAACTACGCCTTGGAGCAGGATGAGTTGGACAAGGGCTACGTCCTGACGTGCCAGTCCCACCCCACCAGTGAATCTGTCACGGTCGATTTCGACGTCTAAGGAATATACGAATGATCGAGCTCTCCATCGCTAACGGCATCGCCGAAATTGTCCTCAATGCCCCGGAAAAGCTGAACTCCCTTGACGAGGCAGCGCTAGTGGAACTGGATTCAGCGTACGACGACGCCGCTGCCGCCGCCTCCCGCGGGATGGTGCGGGCGCTGCTCCTGCGCGGAGAGGGCCGCGCCTTCTGCGCGGGACGCGACATTGCCGGCGTGACGCCGGAGAACGACGACGCGAAGGCGTACTTGAACGGGCTCGTGGAGCCATTGCTCAAGAAGATGGCAGCCTTCCCCGCCCCGACGTTCGCCGCAGCGCATGGCGCGTGCCTCGGCGTCGGGCTCGGCCTGTTGCTCGCCACGGACGTGGTGTACGTGGCGGAGACCGCCAAGTTCGGTTCGCCGTTCGCCAAGCTGGGCGCCACCTTGGATTCGGGCGGGCACTGGTACTTCACGGAGCGGCTGGGCATGCACCGGACCTTGGACCTCATTTACACCGCGGACCTGATCAGCGGTGCCGAGGCCGTGGCCGAGGGAATGTTCAGCCGGGTCATGCCGGACGACGCCTTGCTGGAGGCCACCCGGATCATCGTCGCGCGGGTGGCGGCAGGTGCCACTGGTGCCTTCACGACCAGCAAGGAGCTCGTGGCCCATATCCGCGACAAGCGGCTTGGCTTGTGGGCCTCCATGGCTGAGGAGAACAAGGAACAAGCGCGACTCTGTAAGACCGAGGACTACGCCGAAGGTTTCCGGGCATTCCAAGAGAAGCGCGCACCGGTCTTCAAGGGGTAGCTTGTGTGGGGGGGTACTCGCCCAAATTCCAGCCGCGGATAACCCTGTCGTTTGATCTTGTCAGGGCACCTTCCCATACCTAGACTCTCTAGGTATGGGACGAAGTTCAGTGAACGGACAGCTTGACCTTTTGCTGCTTGGTTCGCTCGGTGCGGGCGAGGCGCACGGCTACGCGCTCATCGCGCGCGTTCACGAGCGGAGCGGTGCGCGGCTCGAGCTTCAGGAGGGCTCGGTCTACCCCGCGTTGCACAAGCTCGAGGCAGCCGGGTGCGTCTCGAGCCGTTGGGCGGACGACGCCGGCGGCCGCCGAAGAGTCTATGCGATCACCGGGGCCGGGCGCGCAGAGCTTGCCCGCATGGTGGAGGAATGGAAAGGCTTCTCGGCGGCGGTGCGGGGCGTTCTTGGGGCGGCGTCGTGAACGCGGGGAGCGGCGCCGGGGCCGAAGAGGGGCCCATCGATGCATACCTCGACGAACTCTTCGTGGCCGCGCGTGACGGCGACCCCGCTGCGGCGCGCAGACTCCTCGCTGAGACCGAGGCGCATCTGCGTGAAAGCGCCGCCCGGCTGCATGGGCAGGGCCTGGACCCGGAGGGCGCCGAGCGCGAGGCTGTCCGCCGCTTCGGACCGGTCGGCACCGTGACGCCGGTCCTGCGCCCGGCCCTTCGAGACGTCGCCCGGCTGCCGTTGCGCGCGTTTTTGCGCCCCTTGGTCGGCCTCACTGCTGTTGGCGCGATCGCCGTCGGCGTAAGCGGCGCCGTATCGGAGCTGTTCGGCCGGATCTGGGGCGCGGGCTTCGTGGCCGGCGATCTCCCCGGCGTCGCCTACACGGCCGCCAGGTGCGCGGTCCTTCAGGCACCCTATGCTGGCCTCGACTGTGCCCAGGCCGCCGCCGAGCACCACTGGGGCGAGGTCGTCGAATACCGGGTGGTCTTTGGTGTGCTGGGCCTTATCCTTCTGCTCGTATGGCGGCTCCTGCCCCGTGAAGCTCAGCTTCCGGCGGGGCTCGTCCCGTCGCTCGCAGCCGCGGCTTTCCTGCTCGCCGCCGCGGCGACCGGCGTACAGGCACTCAACGCCGCCGTCCAAGGCTGGCAGGGCACGGGGGCATGGCTGAGCGCCGTAGTAGTAGCCTTGCCGCTCGCCGTCGTGTTCGCGGTAGCCGCCCTGCGCAGGATACGGATGAAGCCCGCGGGTTCATAAGTCCGCACGGCGGCGGTGGACACCACCGAGCGGAGGGTGCGGACTTTTGTGCGGATTCCCCGAGACACTCTTCCGGGCCGACGAGTGAAGGAAAACAGTAGTTTAACCGCCGCCCTTGAGGACGCAGCCGAGAGATTCAAGCGGCCTGGACTTCCGTGAGATGGGCGTATTTGAGGGCCTTGGCGTGGTGTCGTAGTCGCCGTCGGTGGCGTTTGGAATGTGGTGCCGCGGTGTCGGGCGGGTCCGCGCCTTGTATCCCGGTTCCCGGCAGGGGTGGGGCTGTTGATTGGTAGGTGTGTCCGGTGGGGGTGCGGATGTCGAGGACGTGCCGTGTCCCGGGGCTTGTTTGTTCCGTACCGGTTCGTGCTGTCCGGGTTTGTGCTGTCCAGCCGGGGAGTTCTTTGGTGTGGTTGCAGGCTTCGCACAGGCCTGCCCCGTTGGCCAGGCTGGTGGTGCCGCCGTCCCGCCAGGGGATGATGTGGTCGAAGTGCCGGATGGGTGCGTCGCAGTAGGGTGTCCGGCAGGTCTCGTCCCGGGCCTGGATGAAGCGGCGCATGCCTGCCGGGAAGAGCCGCGCCTTCGAATCCGCGGCGACAAGCTCCCCGGTTCCGGGGGCGGTGTAGAGCCGCCGGAGCGAGACCTTGAGGTCCTGGTCCTGGGCGTGTTGGCCCGGTTCATTGCTGCTGCCGGGTCCTTCCGTGAGCAGTGTCCGGGCCCAGGCGGCGGGAACGATGCCGTAGCCGGGCAGGCGTGCCGGCTCGGCATCGCCCTGGAACAGGGTGCGGTCGGTCATGACCAGCTGCACCTCCACCGCGCTGATCCCGCCGGGGGTGCCGGTGGTGCGTTCGACGAGGGCATCGGCCATCATCTGGCCCCGGGACCGGGTTTCCCCGGTGGAGCGGAGGGTGTCGGCGTGCCGGGACAGGGCCGCGTGCACGGCCACGCCCTGGGCGACGGGGAGCAGCGCGGTCAGGTAGGTCATGGTGTCCGGTGCCGGGCGCAGGCTCACGTGCCGTTCCTCGGCGGCACGGGCTGCGCGCCGGGTGACGGAGCGGGGGTCGCGGCGGTAGGCCGCGGTCCGGGCCGCGGCGATGATGGTCTTGTCTCCGGCGCCGTCGAAGGCTCCGGTGTCGGCGGCGAGTTCTTCGTCCACGGCGCAGCGGTCTTCGGCGGACAGGCAGGCCGTTTCCTTCACCAGCAGGGTGGCGCGCCATTCGTTGAGCTGTCCGGTCTGGAGGGCGGCGAGGGTGTGCGGCATTTCGGTCACGAGGGCTTTGGCGAGTCCGTGGAGCCGGGAGCCGCGGGCGGGGGATTCCCGCCGGGCCAGGGCCACCTGCGCGGCGACCCCGCGTCCCCGCTCCTCGGCCGGGACACCCGCCGCCGCGTCGGCGCTGCGCTGGGCCGCATCGAACGCGACCGCGATCCGGGCTTGCGCGGCCGAGGCGGCGGACTTCAAATCCTCCAGGCCGCGCAAGAGGTTGATCAATTCGGCGCGGTCGGCCGGTTCGGTGCGGCCGGTAAGTTCGGTGCCGCCGTCCGGTGCCGCGGCGTTCGCGGGGCCTGGCCGAAGCGAGTGCACGGCATCGATCAGGTCCCGCACCTGGACGCCCCGCACCTGGACGCCGGTGACAGCGACGCCCGGGACAGCAACATCCGGACCCGCGCTGCCTGACGGCGCGCCCGATCCGATCAGCTGTGTTCCCCGGTTCCCATCCATAACCAAAGCATTCCAGAGGGGTACGACAGTAATAGGTCGAAGAACGACCTTCCGCCGAAAACAAGGAAAATTAGTGGAATTGGCACTCCGAGCGTGCCAGCAGACCGTCATGGTTACCCTGAAGGGGTGACTCGTACCCGTCGGCTGACCGTCGTCCTGATTTTGAACCTTGCGCTGGTGGCCGGGTTGCTTGTTGTGGGGATCTCGGCGAACTCGCTGGGAGTGCTCGCAGAAGGCGCGGACTACCTGGCCGATGCCGCAGCCATCGGGGTGTCCTTGTTCGCGGTCCGGGTGTCCAAGCTGGCGCCGACCCCTCAGCGTCCGCAGGGATATCCGATGGCCACCACGTGGGCCGCAGGGGTCAACGCCGGCTGGTTGCTCGTCTTGAGCCTCGCGATTCTGGTGGGCGCGGTTGGACGCCTCCTCACCGGTACCAGTGAGGTACACGGGCTGCCGGTGCTCATCGTCAGCGGGATTGCCGCCGTCGTGATGTTCGCGGGCGCCCTTATCCTCAGCGGTGACGGCAGCAACAAAGCCGGCGGCGATCTGAATATGCGCGCCGTCCTGCTAGATACCGCCGGCGATGCCGCCGCTGCGGCCGGAGTTGCAGTGGCAGGTGCCGTCATCTACGTGACGAAAGGCCTTTACTGGCTCGATCCTGTAGTCGCGGCGATCATTGCCGCGGTGGTGGGATATCACGCGGTCCGCTTGCTCATCGAGATCTTCCAGGCCCTGCGGGCCCATGTACCGGTGAGGGGTTAGCAGGCTTGGCGCTCGGAAAAAGACCGTGGCCGGTACTAAGTAAGCCGCTACTAAGTAATGTACGGGCCGAACTCAGCCTCAGGGTCGCGCCTTCTCGCCGGGAATAGCGCCCGTCTTGCTTCGTCAACGGCGATTGCGGGGATCAGTACGAGGCCCACGGCGATGGACAGCATGGTCCACCCTGCATCCTGCAGAACATCTTTCGGTGGCCGCTTGGGGGGTTCGGGCCGCCTTGGGCCTCCATGCATCAGAGTGATCATGGTTTGAGGGTAGGGACCAGGATCGCGCAGCGCTTGAGTGGCAACTACCTGAAAAGATGCGCCCGAAACCACCGGCTTACCTGTTTTTGCTCTAACGTAATGCCAAACCGATGCGGCGCCCGCGTGCGGACGAGCCTCAGCCTGTGGACTGAGGTGTCGGAGAGGCCTGTTGATTCCGCGTCTTGTGGATTCGGTATTCGCGGGCGGTGATCCAGACGATGAAGATGTCGAAGGCTGTCAGGAGGACAAGGCCCCAGGAGAAGGCGACGGCGATCCGGTAGCCCTGGTAAAGGATGAAGACCAGCAGGAACGCGATCATCCAGGGGTAGGCCCAGAGCTTGTCCTTCAGGACTGCCCAGACCAGGACGATTTTCACCAGGCCGTGAAGCAAGAGGTAGATGGCCCCGAACAGCGTCGCCGAACCTGAGAGGTTGGAGCTCAGGTGCACCAGGCTGTTGGCCAGGAAGTCGTGAGGATCCTGGGCGAGTTCGTGCTGGGTGAGGAACCGGACCAGATCGCCGATTTGCCGCGGCGTAACTACCAAAAGAAGGATGCCGCCGATCAGTTCCAGGACCCCGTCCAGGCCCTTCAGGATGAGGCTCACGCGAAATGTCCGGTCGAGCAAGGAAGTTCCAGCCGGTTTCGTTTTCATGACACTTCCCTTCGGTAGCTCAAGATACATTCTTTCTTATGTGGACACTGCGGGACCTCGCTGCGCCGGAACGTCCATTCCCGAAAGGAACTGTTTCCATGAACCGCACGGATGTAGACCATGCCTGATCCCGCAGGAGTTTTCGCAATTGAAACACATGGCCTGAGCAAGACCTTTGGCAGGCATACCGCCGTCGACGGCCTGAGCATGCGCGTGCCCGCGGGAGCCATCGCAGGTTTTATCGGTCCCAATGGAGCGGGCAAGACGACCACCATTCGCCTGCTCCTGGGGCTGGTGCGACCGGATGCGGGCAGCGCCACGGTTCTGGGCCACTCTCTTACCGAATTCGAGCGTTACCTGCCGCGCGTCGGGGCACTCGTGGAGGCGCCTGCGTTCTATCCGGGCCTCTCCGGGCGGACCAACCTGGAGGTGCTCGCCCGCCTTGGAGGCCATCCCGGTTCCCGCGTGAGCGAACTGCTGGAGGTGGTGGGACTCTCCGATCGGGCGCGTGATCGGGTCGGAACGTATTCGCTGGGCATGAAGCAACGCCTTGGGGTGGCGATGGCCCTGCTGCCCGATCCGGAGCTGCTCATTCTCGACGAGCCAGCGAACGGCCTCGATCCCCTCGGCATCATCGAGATGCGTGAGATGCTGCGCCGTTTGGCCGGCGAGGGGAAGACCATCCTGCTCAGCAGTCACTTGCTCGGCGAGTTGGAACAGCTCACCGACTGGCTGATCATGCTCAATCAGGGGAAGGCCCTGTTCTGCGGGCCGGCCCGGGAGCTGTTCGCTCAGCGCGTCGAACTAGTGGTCGAAGCCCAGGACGCGGTCCAGCTGGATCTGGCAGCCCGGATCGCGCGCGAGGCGGGCTATGCGGTCACGAGGGAGGATCAGGTCCTGCGCATCGCCTGTTCTGCCGGTTTTGCCGAGACCTTGAACCAGCAGGCCAAGGAAGCCGGCGCGCCGGACCTGACCATCCGAGTAAGGGAAGCCAGCCTCGAGCAGTTGTTCCTGGCTTTGCTGAGAGGAGACCGCTCATGATTTCCGTGATCCGCGCGTTTCGCAGCGAATTGCTCAAGTTCCGCCGCTGGAGTGTTTTGGCGGTCGCCGGGGTGTTGCTGGTGGTGAGCACCTTTATCGCATATCTGACGTTCCACCAGATCGCATCTGGAGCCACCGGCCGTGAGATGACCGGCCTGATTGCTGCGTTCCCCACACCTCAGGGATTGGTTTCGATCATTGGCCAGGCCCGTTCCCTGATCATTGCCATCGCGCTGGTCATGGTGACAGCCAATCTCGCCGCGGAATGGTCCCAAGGGACCGTGCGCAACCTGTTGGTCTGTGAGCCGCGCCGCCTGCGGTGGTTGGCGGGCAAAATGCTGGCGCTGGTGCTTTTTGTGCTGCTCTCGGTGCTGCTCACCCTGCTCATCAGCGGCACCTTCATCCTTGTGGTTGCTCAAGGCCAGGGGATTCAGACGGCGGCCTGGACGTCTCCGGAGGGGCTGCAGGTCTTCCTGGCGTTCCTAGGCAATGAGGTGCTGTGCCTCATCGGGGTGAGCACCTTGGGCATGCTCGTCGCAGTGCTCACTCGTTCGGTCGCGGCCGGTGTCGGGATCGCCCTGGCCTACATCCTGGTGGTCGAAGGCATCATCGCGGTGGTTTTGCCGCAGGTCACCCAGTGGTTCCCGGGCCGGGTGTTCAACACCATCGTGGGGACCGCCGTGCCACTGGTTGGCCCGGTACCTGCCCAAGGCTATCCGGCGGCCTTGGGCGCAGCGCTCCTGTGGATTGTCGGCTTCGTGGTGGTGACCGCCGTCGTGTTCCCCCGCCAGGACGTCAAGGCGTGACAGAGCGGAACACGCCCCGCGCGGGAGGTGAGCCTTCCGGCGTCGTCGGCAACGAGCGCCTGACCGCCCTGATCGGGGCTGTGGTGCTGGTGCTGTCGGTGGCCGAGATCGCCACTGTTCCGACTCTGGGCAGCCTGATCGTGGCGCACTTCTTCGTTGGCGTGCTCCTGGCCGGCCCGGTTGTGGCCAAGACCGCCAGCACCGGCTGGCGATTCATTCGCTACTACTCGCGGGATCCCGCCTATCGCCGCAAGGGTCCGCCGCGGCCGCTTCTGCGCGTGATCGCTCCGCTGCTCGCCGCCTCGACGCTCACACTGATCGGCAGCGGGATCGCGCTGGCCATCACCGGGCCTGCCCCCGAGATCCTGGTCCGGGTGCACGTTGTCAGCTTCTTGGTCTGGCTCGCCACCCTCGCCGTGCACGTCTTCGCGTACGTGAGGCGGGTACCCAGGCTCATAGCGGAGGACTGGCGCCCCCTCCGGCGGAAGCGCGAGGACGGGGCCGCACCGGAGCCGTCGGGACGCCGGATGCGGCTGGCGGTCAACATTGCGGTGCTCGTGCTGGCCGCGATCGCTGCGGTGCTGCTTCTGCCGACTGCCGCACCATGGGAGGGATGGCGTGGTCAGGCTGTGACCGGACCTGGGGTCCTCGCCGTCGCAGTGAGCATCGGGACCGCGGTCGCGGTGATGCTCAAGCGCCGCTAGAGGGGGAAGAAGGGCTGAACCACGACGGCGGTGAGGCTCGCCATTGGCGGCTGATGGTTTCCCGCGTCGTCGAGTCCATGACGCGGTTGGCCGAGTCCTCGCCACATGCGGCGCAAGTCCCGGCGCAAATCCGTCATCCTGATCGCGGCCACGGCGGTCACGGCCGCGGTGGCCCTGGCGGCCGCCGTCGCGATCACCTATGTGGGCGCGACGGCGGTTGCGGTCAACAACAACGTTCACCGCTCGGATGTCCTCAAGGATCTGAAAACGTTGCCCGCGGCGGTGCCGAAGCTGAGCCAGGACACGAACATCCTGGTGATGGGCCTGGACACAAGAGTTGACGAGAAGGGCAAGCCTCTTCCTCCGGAGATGTATGACGCTTTGCACGCGGGGGATGAGAATATCGGCGGTTACAACTCCAATGTCCTGATGCTCATCCACATTCCTGCGGACGGTTCCAAAGCCGCGGGCATCTCCATTCCCCGGGATGACTACGTCCAAGTCGACGGCATACCGGGAAGCGGCCCCTTCAAAGCGAAAATCAAAGAGGCTTACGGCTACGGATTCGCGGCGGAGAAGACCGCGTTGATCAACGCGGGAAAGCCCGACGACGACACGACATACCAGGCGGCCCGCGACGCCGGGCGCAAAGCCGAAATAGCTACCGTGACCAAGTTCCTGGGAAGCGTGCACATCGACCATTTCATCGAAGTCACCATGGCCGCGTTCTACCAGACGGCCCAGGCGATCGCACCCATCACCGTGTGCGTGAACAAGGCCACCCAGGACACTTTCTCCGGGGCCGACTTCAAAGCGGGCATGCAGCAGATCGACGCCAAACAGGCCATGGCCTTCGTGCGGCAGCGCCGTGACACCTCCGACCCGACGTACCTGTTTTCGGATCTGGACCGTGAACGCCGGCAGCAGGCTTTCATCGCTTCGGTCTCCCACCAGCTCAAGGACGCCGGGACTTTCACCGACATCGGGAAAATGCAGGGTGTCCTGGACGCGGTGAGCAAGAACATCGTGGTGGATTCGGAATTGAACCTGATCCAGCTTGCCCAGCAGGCCACCTCACTGACCGGGGGCAACATATCCTTCTCCACCCTGCCGATCACAGGCTTCGGAATGTCCCCGGATGGCGCCTCCATCAACACCGTGGACATCGCCCAGGTGCAGGCCACCGTTAAGGAACTCCTCACGCCGGTCCCGCCGACTCCTGCACCGACGCCGACGGCGACCCCGACGACGGCGGCCGCCTCGCCGCCGGCAACGGCACCTCCTGCAGCACCCGCGCCAGGGGCGGCAACTCAAGCACGAGCTACCCCTTCAGCACCTGCGGGCAACGTCTACGCGGATTCCACCGGGGCACTTCAGGGCGGCGCCATAGCCTGCGTGAAGTAGCGAGGGCAGTCCAGAGACTAGGGGGCTCTCTCCGATAGGCTCGGCGAATGAGCGAAAATACCCCGAGACTCGCTGGCTATCTGGACAAGCAACAGCCCGGACTTTATCAGGCACTATCCGGCTACGCGGAGCAGGTCACTGCGGAAGCGGACAGGACCGGGATCCCGCGTCGGACCCTGGAGTTGTTGAATTACCGGGCTTCGCAGATCAACGGATGCGCGTTCTGCCTGGATCTGCATCACCGCCGCGCTATCGCCTACGGAGAGACTGAGCAGCGGCTTTCATTGGTGTCGGTGCATGGCGAGGTAGGGCTTTTCAACGAGGCCGAACAGGTGGCCCTTGAGCTTGCCGAACAGATTACGCGCATGAGCACAGCCCGTCCTACCGCCGAGCTGTTTTCCCGTGCGAGGAAGGTCTACACCGAGGAGCAGATCAGCGTGCTCTGCATGGCGTGCATCGGCATCAACGCCTTCAACCGCTTGTCCATCCTGAGCGAGCATCCGGTGCGCAAGGCCCGTTCGTCGTCCTGAAGCGTGCGAAGTCGCAGGATTCCTCTTAGCGTCGAGGAGGCTCGGTGCTTGAATTCTTCCGCCTACTGCGCCACCACAGGTAAAGGCCCCAGCATCCGAGGCACAATACGATTACTGATGCAACTCCTCGCCACCAGACAAACGGTTGCCAAGAGGCGAAAAGGATTGCATAGGCAAAGAACGAAGCGCTTATCCAAGGATTCGGAATCTTGTTGGCCATAGGGCCACCTTTCGGATGTGAGTTCTTGGAAGTAAGCACACTACCAGCCGGCACAACCGGCGAGGTGAGCCCGATGCCCGACAGGGTACCGGCCAGAGCCCAGCCCCTCGTCAGTCCGCTTGCCGAAACGACGAGGTGAGGTCGGTGGAAATATGGACGCGGATGCTCTCCAAGGCCGGTATTGCCCTCACTTTTGCCACGAGGCGGGACGGACCAGCGAGGATACTGGAGTCCAAGTCGATGTTGGTAGCGAGGAACCAGGTTTCGTCTCGAGGCCAGAGATAACTCGGCGTGATCTCATTTCCGGCTGTCCAACCGAATTGAGGAAACGCCTTGAATGCCGCCCCGGCAAGGTCGCTTGAGGTGAAATTGTAGAGAAGATATTGGTTGCCCTGGATAGAGACTGTTTCGCCATTTTGGATGGCTTTCCACGACGACCGATCTTCCAGGAGAGGTTCCCACCCTGTCCAGAAGGCGGCCAGGAATTCGCCGGCCGTTGAAGCCACTAGCACGTCCGCGAGAGCGCTGAATCCTCTGGAATCGAGTCGCCCCTCTTCGGGAGGGAGCACGGCACCTACTCTGGACACTATGGTTGGTTCTCCGTAGACGCCTGACAAGTCGGCCCAAATTGTCCTAGGCTCCAACTTCAGGCCTTGCGAGGAAGCCACCTTGGTCCAAGTGACTTGTGGTCCGGGTTCAGTGCCGGGGCCCGGTGCGGATGCGCTGTGAGCCCTGTGAAGGATGCGCAAGTACGACTCGAAGCCCGCGGGGACGATGCCTTTGACTCTCGCGGAATCATCGAGTCGTGCTTGCCACTTCACCAGATTGTGGTCAGTCTCGGATCTCACTGGGCATCTATCTTTCCGATTTCCACTCACGGGTACGTAGGAACGAACAGGGCTGCCCAAATCATCAGTAGTCCGCCTATCCAGCCGACCACCGCGAAGCTCCCTCCGACGGCTGCGAATGCGAAGCACGCCGGAGCCGCCAGCATCGGTAACATGAAGATTCTGTTTGCTGCCATGAATTGACCCCTACTTTCACTCGGGGATTGACCAAGGCGCGTGAACACGACCCTTCGTGGGCCATCGATGCTTTGCGTGCCGTAGGATCCAAATATTCTTGAATATCTGCGACGACGCGATGAGTTGCACTGTTCCTCATTGAATTAGGATCGGCGCCGGTCCTGTGCTGATCATAACCAGCCGTTTCCACCTTTTGGTATGGGTTTCCGCAGAATTGAGTGCCAAATCTGACTAATTGAGTACCAAAGCTGAGCAAACTGAGTGGTGCGCAGACTGCTCACTGTGAGTAAGCGTGCTTCGCCTGGGAGCGTACGTATTCACCCGGCATGACGGAGGAGCAGATCAGCGTGCTGTGCATGGCGTGCATCGGTATCAACGCGTTCAACCGCTTGTCCATCCTGAGCGAGCACCCGGTGCGCAGGGCCCGTTCGTCGTCGTGAAGCGTGCGACGTCGGCCGCCCCGGGGGTCAGCGTGCTTTGAAATTCACTTAAGGAAGGTTGCGTTGAAGGAGTCCAGGTCGACCACGACTCCGTTGAGGCTCTGGTTGAATTTCTGCTGGACACCGATGCGCATCGTGGTTGGCGTATTCCAGCCTCCGTATTGAACCGGGGTCGGGGAAAGGTAGTTGGCCGTCCACCTGTTGTAGTTGATGTTGCGGGTGTCGGTATCCCAGAGCGGGACGTCAGAGAACGCCGTGGTGTTGTTCATCAATTGCGGCCACATGCCGGACCCGGAGTAGATCACGGGCCGAACACCCATGCCCTTTACGCCGTCGACCATGGCGCGGGTAATTTGAGGGCCGCCCGTTTCGGCGTCAAGGGCGAAGAACTGCAGCTGGGACGCGTACGGGCCGGCCGCGTTGATCCCGCCTTGCCAGCAGTTGGGGTCCCGCGTGTATACAGCGATTTTCAGACCAGCGTCGAGGGCCATTTTCAGCTGGGTCTGGGTCCGGGACCAAGTGTCGCAGGTTCCCCATGCGGTCGAGTGCATGACATACAGCCGGAATCCGGCCTGATAGGCCTTCCTGAACCAGTTGGGGTCCGTAATGGTGTTTGCAGTATCGAGGACTTTCACGGAAGGGTCCGCCGCATTTGCGGCGGGGGCAGAAGCAAGGCCGAGGACGATCAATAGGGCTGTTAAGGCGGCGATGGCGTTTCTGGCTGTGGTCTTGCTGTTCAAGGGGTGCTCCTAGCGCAGGCTTGAATGAGTGCGGCGCGATGATGTTGCGCAGGTCCCGAGCCCAGCCCCCGGGTAGACGACGACGCGTCTTGCATCTGGTGTGATGCGAACCCCTAGGCTATGCCGGGGTTCCTGCGGGTGGCAAGCACTGGCGGACATATTTTGCGGTGCCTGTTCTCCCGCGCCGCGCGCATTAGTACGGCTGCTACCTAAATCCACTGTTGTCCGTCCAAGTTCCCCCCGAGCTCAGGTCTTGGCCACTCCGGGCGCCTTCAACCGCTTGTCCATCCTGAGAGAGCACCCGGTGCGCAGGGCCCGGAGTTGACGACTTCTTGCCCGGAAGGCAAGAAATCTTGCCTCAGGGATTAGCCTTTTTGAAAATCCATTCGTAGGATTTGCCCTATGTCTATGGGGAGATTAGTTCGCAAAGCGGTTATTCCGGCAGCCGGATTGGGCACGCGCTTCTTGCCTGCCACCAAGGCGATGCCGAAGGAAATGTTGCCCGTGGTGGATCAACCGGCAATCCAATATGTGGTTGAGGAGGCCGTGAAAGCGGGCCTCAGCGACGTGCTGATGATTACAGGCCGCAACAAGCGTGCTCTTGAAGACCATTTCGACCGGGCACCGGATCTCGAACGCTCTTTGGAGCTGAAGGGCGACGAAACCCGCTTGGACGCCGTGCAGCATGCCTCCGAGCTTGGGCCAATCCACTATGTCCGGCAGGGCGAACCGAAGGGCTTGGGCCATGCCGTGCTGTGCGCCAAGCAGCATGTCGGTGACGAGCCGTTTGCTGTGCTCTTGGGGGACGACCTAATTGACGAGAGCGAGGAGCTCCTGTCAACCATGATCGACGTTCAAGCGAAGACCGGCGGCTCGGTGATTGCTCTCATCGAGGTGGAGCCGTCGCAGATCAGCGCGTATGGCTGCGCCGACATTACGACCATCGCGGGGCAGGACTACGTCCAGGTCAACAGCCTCGTGGAGAAGCCTTCTGTTGAAGAAGCGCCATCAAACTTGGCTGTCATTGGACGCTATGTCCTTCACCCGGCAGTGTTCGATGTGCTCGAGGAGACCGGGCCCGGCCGCGGCGGCGAGATCCAGCTGACCGACGCCCTCCAGACCCTCGCAAAAGGCGAAGGCGAAGGCACGGGCGTCTACGGGGTCATCTTCCGTGGACGCCGCTACGACACCGGGGACAAGCTCAGCTACTTGAAGGCCGTCATCATGCTGGCGTCCGAGCGGGCCGAGTTCGGCGAAGACCTCAAAACCTGGATGAAGGAATTCCTCGGCTAGGACGGCTGTGGTCTTCATCCGGAGGGTGCGGACGGCCTCCGACACGACAGCCGTGTAGATCGCCGAGTATGCGTGGGCGTCAGCGGATCGTCGAGAATGTCGGGTCGGCAGATCCGGAGGCCGAACTCGGCGTGCTGTTTTGGCCTACCCGTGAGCTGCTTAGGGCCCAGCTCGTCGGCATGGACCTTCTTAGGTCTCGATTAGAAGCCGGATGCTAGATTGTGTCGAGCGTCGGCTTTAGCCCACGTTCAATTCTTTTATTTGGGGGGCCCATGCGTGTCTGGAAGTCGAAGACGAGTGCATCGTTCATTGCCATACTGAGCGTGCTCTTCTTGGTCCTGCAGTTAGGTGGGGCAGGGCCCGCCTCTGCTGTTTCGGATACTGCGCCGCCGGTGCTGGCGAGCTCGTCAGTGACTCCTACCTCCGTTGACATCAGCTCCACCCCAGGGACCGTGACGGTATCCGCGCACATAACCGACGCGACCGGCGCGACCGTTCCCACGGCCGACATGAAAAACGTCGGAACCACTCAAACCCTCGGCTTCGGAGCGCTGTCCCTGATCTCCGGCACCGCCCAAGATGGCACGTGGGGCACGACGATGAACGTCCCTGTGGGATCAGCGTCGGGCCAATGGGACGTGCGGCTCTACCCATTGAGCGACACTCTGGGAAACAAAACCAACACCTTCCAGACGCTCCAAACCATCACAGTCACCGGACCACTTACGGATACTGCGCCGCCGGTGCTGGCGAGCGCGTCAGTGAGTCCTACCTCCGTTGACATCAGCTCCACCCCAGGGACCGTGACGGTATCCGCGCACATAACCGACGCGACCGGCGCGACCGTTCCCACGGCCGACA
>NZ_JBFBLA010000028.1:0-62101 GCF_040702485.1 Arthrobacter sp. NPDC080031 | reverse complement strand
GCGCGGTCCTACCGTCCGCTGCAGTCCATCAGCCGCGACGCGATGGCCGCCTTCCTTTACCGGATGGCCGGATCCCCGGCCTACACGCCGCCGGCGGTGTCGCCGTTCACGGATGTGTCCACGGGCCAGCAGTTCTATAAGGAGATGGCCTGGATGTCGGAGAAGGGTGTCTCCACGGGTTGGGCGGAGGCCGGCGGGGCGCGGTCCTACCGTCCGCTGCAGTCCATCAGCCGCGACGCGATGGCGGCCTTCCTTTACCGGATGGGTCCCCTCTAGACAACGCACAGGAGAGACTCCGGGGCGACGTCCGGGTTAATCGTAGGTTGGTGCAACGGTCGATCACAGCGCCTATCTAAGTAGGGTCAGCTAACCCGTTCGACTTCATATCGTCTAATCAAATGAGCCAAGTCAGGTCAACAGCCTTGTGGAGAAGCCTTCTGTTGAAGAACCGCCATCAAATTTGGCTGTCATTGGACGCTATGTCCCTCACCCGGCAGTGTTCGATGTCCTCGAGGGGACCGGGCCCGGGCGCGGCGGCGAGATCCAGCTGACCGACGCCCTCCAGACCCTCGCAAAGGGGGAAGGCGAAGGCACGGGCGTTTACGGGGTCATCTTCCGTGGACGCCGCTACGACACCGGGGACAAGCTCAGCTACTTGAAGGCCGTCATCACGCTGGCGTCCGAGCGGGCCGAGTTCGGCGAAGACCTCAAAACCTGGGTGAAGGAATTCCTCGGCTAGGACGGCTGCATGCTTAGCCGCGCGTAGCGGAGAATCCTGAGGATGCCCGTGCCGGCACTTCTCGCCAGAGTTGGGTGTAGTCAGAGCCCGACGGCGGCGCGTGGCAGGAAAAGCAGCTGGCCGAACTCCACCGTACCTGATATGTCCATACCGAGTGCTAGCAGCTGCCACCACCGCTCACCCGGACGAGCTGGCGTTAGAAGCAGATTCTGCTGGAGCAAAGGTAAGTGTGTTGCCCGAGGCCTCGACGAACCCGCCGTTTCAAGGGGTGGGGGTTGGCGTCGCGGCTTTCGGTTCTCTGGACCCGACGAAAATTAGGCGTGCGAAGATTACAGCATCTCGAAATCTGCCCAATCGCGCCAAGTCTGGCTGGTGCTCCTCCATGTATTCCATGGTCTCCCAGCATGCCCGGGAGCAGAATTCAGCCATGAATGTTCGCCTTCGCCGGAGTGATAATCGGCAAAATCGGCACTTCGGGGCGACATGCATCAGATTGATCATGGTCTGAGGTTAGGGACTCGGACGGCTCGGCGCCCGAGTGGTAACTACCTGTCTTTACTACCCGGATTCCCAGCGCTACCGGCCCGGGCGCGGCTGCGAGATCCAGCCGAGCGACTCCAGCCAGACGCTCGCTGAGGGCGAAAGCGAAGGGCCGGTGTTCACCGGGTCGTGTTTCGCGGACGTCGGGGAATTCCTCGGTTGGCAACGCGCTGAGTTGGAGACGAGCTAGGACTCCTGCATGGATAGCCGCGCGTAGCGGAGAATCCTGAGGATGGCCGGAGCCAGTTCGTCTTCCATCCGCAGGTACGCCTCGGCGCCCTGCTTGTAGGGGTCGGCGACGTCGTTGTCCGTGGATTTCGTCGCGAGGACGAGGTGACGCACTGAGGATGCCCGTGCGGGCAGTTCTCGCCATAGTTGGCTGTAGTCAGACCCCGACGGCGGTGCGTCGCCTCGTTCCTCAAGGGCCATCACCATCCGTGCGAACTCACGGATGGTGAACGTCCGCTTGAGCAGGGAGGCGTCCAGCTGCAGAACTTCCCCGCGATGGTGGGACGCCATGGTGAGTACCAGGTCCGCTTCCCTGAGGATTTTCTGGGTGAGCTGGCGGGCAGCAAACTCTTCGGGCGTGCCACCGTATGTGCGGATGATGTCGGCTGACAGCGGTTGAATGGGGCTGCCCACCATGGCACGGGTGCCGGCACTGCGGACTTCGAAGCCGCCGGGGAGAACCTGGTCCAGGCCTGCCTGGAGCAAACGTTCGGCTACGGGGGAGCGGCAGATGTTGCCGGTGCAAACGGTCAGTATCCGAACGGGGTGGGGCGATTCCAAAGGTATAGCTCTTTCACTAGCTGGCGGGTGCGCGTGACACCTGGTTTTACAAATTAATTAACACGAGAGTCATAATCACGTGTGCCGCAGGAGGGCGAAGGCAGCCACGCCGAAGGAAACCAAGGCCAGCAGGATCACGAAAATGACGGGCCACGCCTGACTCGGAATGGCTGGAACTCGTGGAATCGCGGGCAACCCCACCCTGAAGCTCAGCCGCTTGCGGCGTCGCCAATGTCTCCCCATGTTCATAAGTTATCGTAGGCGCAAACAAGGAGGGGTTGTTTCCGGATCACCGGAAACAACCCCTCCTTTATTTTGTGTTTAGGCTGCGGCTACGGGTTCGTTCTTTGCGCGGCGGCGAACCACCACTACGGAGGCCGTGCCGGCTACGAGTGCGCCAGCGCCAACCAGGCCCCAAAGGATCAGGCTGGAGTCGACGCCGGTGTTGGCCAAGCCAGTACCACCGGTGTTGGCCAGGCCTGCACCGCCAGTGTTTGCAAGCCCCGCGCCGCTGACTCCAGCGGCCACAACAGTTGACGTGACGGTGTGGTGGGACGTTGCGCCCTCTGCGGTCAGCTGGTACGTACCTGCCGCGGTCAGCGCGACGTCGGTGGAGAAAGCGCCGGACGCGTTGGCAGTAGCGGTCACCGTGGTGGGTGCCAGGTGAAGGCCTCCCGGGACGGCCATGGCGATGCCATTGCTGGTGCCGGGTGCTGCTGCGCCCTGGGGTGCAGCAGTGAAAGTAATGGTGATGATGATGGTTTCGCCGGGCTTAAAGCCTCCGCCGGAGAATACGACGGTTCCGCCCACGGTTACGGTTGCGCTGGAAACGGTACCCGGTACCGGAGCCGGGTAATCAACCGCCATTGCCGGAGCCGAAGCGGCGAGAGCGATGGTGCCCGCGAGCGCGAGCGCTGCAAGTGACTTCTTCAATTTTTGTCCCCCTGAGACCTTGGTACGTGCTTGAGACTGATGCGTAATTCATTGTGGGGATGTGATTTCATCCACCACGAACACGTGAACTGAAATCTGAGACCTACCCAAGAGAGAAGCTACCATCCTAAGGGTACTTACCGCAAAGTAAATCCAAACTCGTTACAAAGGGTTAACGCCCTGTCTATCCCGTGGCTCCACAGTTTGCCGATTGAGTCGGGAGTATTACCTTGTCCACCGGCTGGATAGTCGGCGTCACCACCACTTCGGGCAGGCTATGCTGAACGATTTTTCCGAACGTGAATTCCACAGTGCTGCTCTGCCCGGGAGCCAGCCGGACAGAGAGAGTGCCCACGGGCCGGTCGTCGTGGAGTTGCGCACCGAACGGGACTTGATTCCCATCTTGCGTCGCGGTTTCAACGTGGGCTTGGGCGGGGCCGTAGGCAATCACATTGCTTTGCGCGGTTCCAGGTGGCACACCGAAGGCTCCGGCCCCCGTAACGTAGGCCGGCAAGGACGTCGCCGCGTCAGCCGGCGCAGTATTGGTGCTGGTGATGCGCACCTTAATGGTCCCGTAACCATCAGTACCCGTGCACTGTTGGATGAGCTGGACGGTGCGTTTCACGTAGTAATCCATTTTCGCGCCGGTTCCATCGTTGAAATACGCTCCGAATTGGGCAGCCGGCACGCTGGGTCCGGAAATGGAACCGCTGAGCGGGTACTTGCCGAGGACGGACTGTTCGTTGGGGTCTGCAGACCAGATCAAAATCCTGTGCTCGTCAACCCCCTTCCCAACGCCGGTCAGGAGCGTTTTCGCCTCGCCTTTGCCGGAAGAAAGAGCACCGAAGATTTCCTTGGCCACAGCAGCGAAGTAAACGTCCTGCGCCTTTGGATCCTTGATTTGGGCATAGACATCCGAAAGCAAGGTTTTCACTACGTTCTTGCCGGAGAGCTGGACCGGCAGTTTCCCTTGAGTCAGTGCAAGCATCTGCGGGTCCTGGAGATCGACCGGTCCCGTCGTCTCCAGGATGTAGCCCAGAGCAACAGGATCGATTGAAATCGCTCCGTCTAGGTGCTCACCCTTCTTTTGCTCCCACATTTTTAGCGCTGTCGCGGCAGAAGTGGGGAAGTCTGGCGTGAAATTGACATCCTGCATGAAAGTTCCCATGCGGGCGGTATAGATGCGCTCTTGTTCGGCATCGACGGGTATTGGAGGATTGAACACACCAAGCTCATTGGCGCTGCTCTCGGCCGAAAGGCTAACTTTTCCTTTGTCAGCCGTGAGAACCGCCAAGGCGCCGGGGATGCCGCCGGTCGCTCGAGCCTCGGCATTGTTTTGGACAAGTAGCAAGTAATGCCTGGGCTTATCGGAGCCCAACATGTTCGGGGCCAAGCTGGCTGCGTCGGACGCGGTGTTCAGCTCATCCACCACGGAGCTAAGTTGTTGCCGAGCCTGTGTCAGTGGTCCGGAAATTTGCGGGAGCAAGTTATTGGGGTCAATCCCATTCAATCGCTCGGCTGACGCACGGACGGCGTGGGCAGCGGTCGCTACGGTCGGTGCTGCATTGCGGATCGGTTCGAGGTCTGCACCGCTGCCGCTGGGCATCAGTTTGTTCCAATTCACGGAGTCGTAGACACCCACCAAGGGAGCGATTCCTAGGGCAGCTACGTCATCGGCTGAGCGGGCAATTTCCGCCGTCGCGGAAAAGTTCGCACCAAGCCATGGGGTTGCTGAAGCCAAGTTCCAGAGCGGATCTGATGCCGCATCGCGGGCGGCCGCGGTGTGGCGCCGAAGCTCGTCGACAAGCGACATGGCGTCTGCCGAGCGGTTCGCGAGGAGGTTCTCCTTGAGCTTTGGCACCAGCTGGGTGGAGGCCTCAAGCTCTGTCTTGATGGTGGAAGCCTTGGCGCCGAGCCACACTACTGCGGCCCCTAAGATCACTAGGATGGCTCCGAGGCACATTCCGGCGATGAGCAGACGACGCCGTTTGCCCAGGCCACCTTTGCCGTTGATCCGCATAGTCCCGGGTTCCTCTGGGATGCGTCTGGATTGTTCAGTGTCGGTCACGCTTAGGGCCTTCCCAGTCCACGGTAATTCCAACCAGCGGCACGCCATTTGGCAGCGTCAAGGACATTTCGCCCGTCCAAGATGCGGAGCCCCGAGACTCCTTTGCTCACGTCAAACGGATCAAGCTCTTTGTATTGCTGCCACTCGGTCAGTAAGAGCAGTGTGTCAGCTCCGGCCATCGCCGTTTCCAGATCCGGCTCGTACTGGAGTTCAGGGAAGCGCTTGGCGGCGTTCCTCAGTGCCTTCGGGTCTGTAACTGTCACGACTGCGCCTTGGAGTTGAAGCTGGGCTGCGATGCTGAGAGCCGGAGAGTCCCGGACATCGTCGCTTTCGGGTTTGAAGGCCGCACCGAGCACAGTGACGC
The DNA here is from genome assembly GCF_040702485.1 of Arthrobacter sp. NPDC080031. Taxonomy (NCBI): domain Bacteria; kingdom Bacillati; phylum Actinomycetota; class Actinomycetes; order Micrococcales; family Micrococcaceae; genus Arthrobacter; species Arthrobacter sp. NPDC080031. The sequence continues at coordinate 56,668 of NZ_JBFBLA010000028.1, read as the reverse complement.
GATGTCCAAGTAGGCTTCCGCCGCAAAGTTCGCGCGTCAGCTCTACAACTCTTGTCCGTCGGCGCATGTTGATGGAATCCACTTCCCGCAGGAAGGTCAACGCTTGGTCCGCCCCGAGTTCGCCTGCCCTGGCCATGAACGCCCTGATGTCCTTGGGGAGGCATCCACCTCCAAAACCAATGCCGGCATTGAGGAATTTGCGGCCGATCCTGTCATCCATTCCGATGGCGTCGGCCAGCCGTGTGACGTCTGCCCCTGCTGCTTCGCAGACCTCGGCCATGGCATTGATGAAGGAGATCTTGGTGGCCAAGAAAGAGTTGGCGGCGGCTTTGACGAGTTCGGCCGTAGGATGGTCCATGACCAAACGAGGAGTACCTTCAGAGATTGGTACGGCGTAGACCTCGTCCAAAAGGGTAACGGCGGAGTGGTCTTCGGAGCCATTCGCAACACCGTAAACTAGCCGATCTGGGGAAAGCGTATCGTTGACGGCGTGTCCTTCGCGGAGGAACTCGGGGTTCCACACGAGGTGGGCGCTGGGTTCACTTTCGGCCAAGATATCAGCCAGGCGGGAGGCGGTCCCCACGGGGACCGTGGACTTGCCCACCACGAGGTCCCTTGGCCCGATGTGAGGAACGAGCGCTTCCATAGCCGCATCCACATGGCGGAGGTCGGCCGCGTTTTCGCCCTTCTTCTGGGGTGTTCCAACGCAGATGAAATGTACGCTGCTCCCTTGAGTCTTAGACATATCCGTGGTGAATGACAGTCGTCCAGTTTCCTGCACGTCCCTAAGGAGCTCATCCAGACCTGGTTCGAAGAAGGGGGCTCGGGCAGCGGAGAGAGCGCTGATTTTCCGCTCGTCCACGTCGATGCCAACCACCTCGTGTCCAAGTTTGGCCATGCAAGCGGCATGTACGGCACCGAGGTAGCCGCAGCCGATGACTGAAATGCGCATTATGTTGCCTTCCCCCAGAGGGTCGTTTCTGCGTCAGAGGTGGTTAGTAGGCGCCATGGCCGCCGACGACGGCCCGGGCGGTGCGTAGCAAGATGATGAGGTCCCCGGCCAGTGACCAGTTTTCCACGTAGTAGAGATCCAAACGGACCGAGTCCTGCCAAGACAGACTGGATCGTCCGCTGACTTGCCAGAGTCCTGTCACCCCGGGCTTGACCAAAAGCCGCCGACGCACGTCCTGTTCGTAGTCTTCCACCTCGCTCGGCAGAGGAGGCCGAGGGCCTACAAGGCTCATGGAACCGGACAGAACATTGAAAAGCTGCGGAAGCTCATCCAGGCTATATCTGCGAAGAAAACCTCCAATGCGTGTGATGCGTGGATCATTCTTGACTTTGAACAAGAGCCCGCTGCCTTCATTCCGGTCAACGAGCTCAGCGAGTTGCGACTCGGCATCCGCCACCATAGAGCGAAATTTGAACATTCTGAAATGAGTGCCCTCTACCCCAACCCGTTCTTGCTGGAACAGCACAGGCCCTGGGCTATCGAGCTTCACAAGTACCGCAAGCACAGCAAAAAGGGGCGACAAAAGCACTATCAGCCCGGCTGAGACGACGATGTCGAACAGTCGCTTTGCAACGCGTTGCCCAGCCTCAAGTGTGGGTGTAGTTACATGGATAAGGGGTAGCCCGGCAACCTGTTGGGTATGGATCCGGGGTCCAGCGATGTCGGTGAGCGCGGGAGCCATGATGAGCCCGACGTTCCGGTTGGCTAACTCCCATCCGAGCTGGCGGAGGGCCCTCGGATGCAGCTGCACTCCTGCGGTGACCGCCACCGCGTCAGCCTTGCAGTGGTCTATGGCATCAAGAATTACTCGCGTATCCGGCTCATGCCCGAGTATTGGCAGCCCAATACCGCTCAATTCTTTCGAGGGGGACGAATCGCCGGGCGTATATGCGGCGATGGGGATGTATCCGGCGTGCTTTTCTCGTACTAGGGTCTCGGCGAGGTGGACAATTGCGCTGGGACCGCCAAGTAGAAGCAGCCGCGACATACGTCGACCGTTTTGCCGGTGAACGCTCAAATGCTGGCGAAGGAGCCAACGCGCCAGTAGCAATCCGCTAAGGCCCGCAGGCAAGGCAATCCCAACATAGCCGCGGGCTGTTTCAACGCGGAACACATAGGAGAAAATGGCAACAAGACCGAACAACCATAGAGACGCTGCGGCGACACGCTTGTACTCATCCGGTCCGGAGCCGAGAATACGACTTTGTCTTGTGCTCCAAGCTCCAAGCATGAGCCACCAGGCGAGAGCCAAGAAGATTGATAGCCAGACATAGGTGGAGTCCTGTCCGGAAATAGTAAAACCAGAATCGAGGCCGAAACGGATGCTGTAGGCACCAGCCACCGCCCAGACAATTACAAACGCGTCAACTATTCGGAGGGTACGCGACGTGCGTGCCCTCCAATTTGCCTCCTGACTCAAAGAGCCCCCCATTCCAGCTTGAGTACCGTTCTGACCTCTTAGTTGCGAATTGCAGCCAAATTTGATCTGTACCAGTCCACGGTGGCCTTGATTCCTTCTTCCAGACCAATGGAAGCAGACCAACCAGCGTTGGAGAGCTTAGAAACGTCCAGCAGCTTTCGTGGCGTGCCGTCGGGCTTGGAAGTGTCCCATTCGATGGCACCGGAGAAGCCGACTGATTTTGCCACGATGTCGGCCAGTTCCTTGATTGTCACATCCGTCCCGGTTCCAACATTCACCTGTTCCGGGTCGTCGTAGTTCTCCAGCAAATGAAGACAGGCGGCGGCCATGTCGTCCACGTGGAGGAATTCACGCCGCGGTGATCCTGTGCCCCAGTTGGTGACCACTGGGGTACTTGATCTGGCCGCTTCGTCGTAACGACGAATCAGGGCAGGCAGAACGTGTGAACCTTCCGGCGAGAAATTGTCGCCAGGCCCATAGAGGTTGGTGGGCATGGCTGATATCCATGGGAGTCCATACTGCCTGCGAACTGCCTGCACCTGCATGATGCCCGCGATCTTCGCGATCGCATAGGCGTCATTGGTCGGTTCAAGGTGACCCGTGAGTAGCGAGTTTTCGCGGATTGGTTGCTCTGCGAACTTCGGATAGATGCAGGATGACCCAAGGAAGAGGAGCCTTTCGACACCTTGCTCGCGGGCCGCATCCAGTACATTCACCTGGATACGCAAATTGTCGCTGAGGAAGTCCACAGGGTGGGTGTTGTTGGCAAGAATACCGCCCACTTTCGCGGCGGCTAGCACTACGTAGCGGGGTTCGTTCCGCGCAAAGAACTCGAAGACGGCGTCCCGGTCCTTGAGGTCCAGTTCGGCCGACGACCTGCCCACAAGCTGAGTGAAACCCTCGGTTTCCAGCTTGCGCCAAATAGCAGACCCGACCAGGCCGCGGTGCCCGGCTACGTAGAAGGTCGAGTCACGGTCAAGATTGCCAGGCGTGAATGAGATGGGCTCTGACATCAGTTCTTCCAACTGTCGAGATCGACTCCATCGATCCAGTGGTTGCCCGCGTGCTTCAAGGCCTCGATGTCAGCATCCACCATGATTCGAGCGAGCTCAGGGGTATGGACGGTCGCTTTCCAGCCAAGTTTCTCCTGGGCCTTCGAAGCATCACCTACCAGAGCGTCAACCTCGGTTGGACGGAGGTAACGCTCGTCAAAGCGAACATGGTTTTCCCAGTTCAGGCCAGCGTGCTCAAAAGAGATTTGAAGGAAGTCGCGGACGGTGTAGTTACCGCCTGTAGCTAAAACAAAGTCGTCTGGCTCGTCAACTTGGAGCATGCGCCACATGCCTTCTACGTACTCGGCTGCATAACCCCAGTCGCGGACGGCGTCAAGGTTGCCCATGTACAGGGCATCTTGTTTGCCCGCCTTGATGGCGGCTACAGCCCTGGTGATCTTTCGGGTTACAAATGTTTCCCCACGGCGGGGCGATTCGTGGTTGAAAAGAATGCCGTTTACGGCAAACATTCCATAAGCCTCGCGGTAGTTCTTTGTCACCCAGTAGCTGTACACCTTAGCCGCGCCGTAGGGGGAGCGAGGATAGAACGGCGTCTCTTCGTTCTGTGGAGGCGGCGTGGCACCGAACATTTCCGAGGAGGACGCCTGGTAGAACTTGGTTTCGATGCCGGACATACGGACGGCCTCAAGCAGACGAATGGAGCCGATGCCGGTCGTGTCGCCAGTGTGTTCGGGCTCGTCAAAGGACACCCGAACATGCGACTGCGCCGCGAGGTTGTAAACCTCATCCGGTCGGATCTGCGCGAGAAGGGTCACAAGGCGTGCCCCGTCGCTGAGGTCGCCGTAGTGGAGGAAGAGCTTTGCTTTGGCATCATGCGGGTCCACATACAAGTGGTCGATCCTCGCAGTATTGAAGGTGGATGCCCTGCGAATCAGTCCGTGAACTTCATAACCCTTGCCGAGAAGCAGTTCAGCGAGGTAGGACCCATCTTGGCCTGTGATGCCAGTTATGAATGCTTTTTTGGCCATGATTCCCCCGAGATACGAATAGTTAGATGACCCGCAACCTACCGACATCGCTGATCGAAGGGCGCCATCGTGATGATAATAGCCTCAAGAGGCAACGAAGAAGGAATCGGTGCGTACATATTTTGATGCGACAGAACGCTGTAGAGCGGGCGATGTGGGCGCCGCTGCGAACATCAGACTCAGTTCTTCAAGAACTTGGAACGGCGCCCGGACCTGCATAGCCGCTCATACCCGGGGTCTGCCGCGAAGCCAGGCAAGGAGCAGAGTGGCGATCCTCAGGCAGATGCACACAGCGAAGTCAATTGCTCAGGTGCTCACTCGGTGATAATCTGCAATCCGGGAATATTGAGGTTTCTGTCGTGGCAAAATTTGGGGGTTTTTTTGGGGTTTTCAACAACCAAAGTAGGGTCAGTTTCATTCTCGGTGGCAAGGATTGACGAAGTTGTTGAGCGTGCAATCAAGAATGCAATTTCCCGCCAGGGCCAAAATCTTCGCTTTTCAAATGCTTACTGTGTCGGCTTAGCTGACAGAGATGATCTCTATCGTCGCGCTTTGGAAGCCCCCGGGGAAAACTTTGCGGATGGGCTTCCGGTAGCGTGGCTCATTCGAATGGCGAGTGGACGATCTGGTCCGCTATCTGCATTTAGAGTACGGGGGCCGACCTTCTTTGAGAAGGTGCTTGCTAGTGGATGCTCGGATGGATTACGCCACACGTTCGTTGGGACAACATCGTCAACCTTAGAACTCCTCGAAGAGTGGGTACGAAAGAACTATCCCACGTCCGCTATCGCTGGGGTTTATGCTCCGCCGTTTGCTCCGTTAGACGATGAGTTCATCGAGGGAATTTGCCGAGAAATAGAGGAGCAAAATCCTCACATAGTCTGGCTAGGTCTGGGGACACCTAAGCAGGACCTGGCAGCTGAAAAACTTGCCTTAAGGTTTCCAAATCTGACTTTTGCAAGTGTAGGGGCAGCCTTCGATTTCAAGGCGGGAACTGCCTCGGAAGCTCCTCTCTGGATACAGAAATCCGGATTCGAGTGGTTCTATCGCTTCATCAAGGAGCCTCGCCGGCTCTGGCGGCGATACACGGTGGGCAGTTTCTATTTTTTCCGTTCCGTTCTTACGTCCAGGTCCTAGACCCTGGATCGAGGAAAATGTCTGCGAACCGCCATGAACGCTTGCTCGCGAAAATTCATAGAGGAATCGAAAAGCTAGTAAGTTCACTTGAGGGTGGATGGGATCCGCCGGGAAATCCGTGTTCTTTCTTGCTAACCGACCTATCTCTCAGCTAGCTTGCGCCCCGAAAAAAGGGCTTCATAGGCATAGCCAAGATTTCTCGCACCGTTGTCTAGAAAATAGCGGAAGGCTTTCGGCGAAGAAGGCATGATGAGTAATCGGAATGAGCTGTATGCTAGCGCGAGGGCGCGGGCTGGCAACCGGGCCGGAACGGACTCAAGTGAGCGCTGCGCCCGACGGAGAATCCGCCCGTTTGAAAAGTACCGTTTGATCAACCATCTGCGAGTGAGCCGGTTGGCAGCGACCGGCTCATAGGCTTCTCCTTCATCACACCAAACTATGGGCCCTTCATTCGCGCTGAGTCTGAGCGTAAAATCTGTATCCTCGCCGCCAGCCAGGCCCCAATCAAGGTCAAAGTCTGTGGCCTTCGCACGGTTTAGATCGAGCAACAGGTTCCCGGCGCCGGCGGACGGGACGATGGTTCCCGTTGCGTGGCGTTTCCTGATGTGAAGCGGGATATCAGCGGCTCTTAATCCCAATGGGGAGACGGGCCCTGCAACCGCAGCGCATGGGTGTGCTTCTGCAGTCTGGAGCATTCGCGCTAGCCAGCTGGGAGATACGATCTCGTCGTCGTCAATAAAAGCGAGATAATCATAACCGTCAACACGGGCTTTTGTAAGCAAAAACTGCCGCCCGGCCGCAATAGATCCGAGTCCCATCTGAACCCTTTTTGCGGTCGGTATGTAGGTCGCTACGCAATTTGAGTCGAGCTTATTATCACCGATTAACACGTCGACAGGTACAGCGACATTCTTGATCGCGTCGCTGATGGATTGAAGGCAAAGCTCAAGTTCGATCTCACGGTTGTATGTTAGAACGGCAATGAGAACCTTCACAGCATTTTCCTTCTAGGAGAGGGGAGCAACTGACATTACGAGACGGTGTTGGGTTGATCCTAAGCTTAGGATGATACCTTCTAGTTCGTCTCGGTACATTTCTCGAGAGAATTATGATAGACATCAACGCCGTCGCTGCGGATGATACCGCCAAACCTGTGGCGGCCAGGAGTCCACCTCCAGCCAAGGCTCCAGCAGCAACAATGGCAATTTGGGGAAGGATCAAGAGTAATCTCCACCGATTCAGACTTTGGGTTGCTCCCACTACGCGCGCGGCTGTGCCGACTCCGAGTACGACACCGCCGGAAGCCAAGGCAGCTCCACAAACAGCAACGATTGGAGGAAGGCTAAGATCTCTGTGCCCCGTGAGCAGCCCCAGAAGACTGAATCCAGAAATTTCGACGCTTAGGCCAAGGCTGAGAATCATTGCCCCGGCAAAGGAGCAAGCGGCAAGCAATAGTCCAAAATTCTGACCCGCTCTCGTTACTGCTCGTTTGTTGTTCTCACCCAACCGGCCCAGTTGCCTCAACAGTTGTGGGGATAGCCCGGAGTATACGACGGACATTGGCCCAAGAAGCGTTTGGGCGATTCTAATACGACCGGCGGTTTCGACGTTTGAAAGAACCGTAACAAGTAGAAACAGGAGCTGCTGGGTGATCGATCCGAGTGAAATCTCGAGGAGAAAGGGGCCAGATCTCCTGCGGTTGACAGAGGCATAACGAAACGAAGGTAAGGGAGGCCATAGTCTGAGCGCGAGGAAACCAGAAATTGCGGTCAGAATAACGCCCGCCAGGTAGACGCTTAGTAGCTCGACTGCATTTCCAGCAACAAACACCACATACGCGAGTCCACCAAGAGTCATTGATTGGACGCATACAGACACCCAAGTCTTTCCTGCGTGGAGAAGCAGGATTCTTACAGCATCCAAAAGTACGATGACCGGGGTTGCCGCCCAGTAAAGAATAACCGGGACGCCATGGGCGAACTGGAGGGCCGCTGGGATCGTATTGACAACGAGTACGCCGAGGGCCAGGAGAACGCTGGAAGAGAGGGCAGAGCGCCGATCGGTCGGGTTTGCACCCGACGCAGCCCATACATCCACTCCAGTAGCGCGCGCCGCCGCGAGACCTGTTAATGCGATCGTCTGAAATATGGCAATCGACCCAACCATGGAAGGGCCGCCCGCTCTCGACAGACCTGCAATCAGGACAAAGGTAATTATGCTGCTTACGGCCTGATCAATAACAAAGAACGATGCGAAGATTCTCCTCAATTTTCAACAACAGCCTCGATATGTTGTCGAATATCTTCAGTCGCTGCGATCCGACTGTAGCTAGCGTAATATCTCTCAAATGCCCGTCGTCGAAGCTCGGTGAGTTGCAAGTGGTCTTCAATTACACCAAGTGCCCGCGAGACGCTCGGGCTCGTGAGGTCATTCAGTAGGATGCCGGTGTCGCCGACGATCTCAGTCAGGGCACCTCCATTCGTATGAATTACAGGTGTGCCGACACTCATGGATTCGATCGCAGCTCTCCCGAATGGCTCGGCCCATTGCGAAGGCACGATGCTCAGAGAACTCGCCTTTAGTAGATTCAGGACGGCCGAGGCGGGTTGGATGCCCAACCACCGTATGTTACTTGCCTCATCATTTGACGCGCGCCTCGCTATATCCGCCAGTGGGCCGTCGCCGACAAGAGTCAGCAGTGGTGCATCCTTAATCTCAATCCAAGAGCTAATTATCTCAGCAATTCCTTTCTCCTCGGAAAGGCGGCCGACATAAATTACCCCGGAACCGATGTCAAACGAAGGCTCAACGAAAGAAGCTAGAAAGTTATGTCGAATTCGAATTCTGTCTGAAGAAATCCCATGTCTGACCAGCAAGTCTCTCGTGGTCGCACTTGTCGCCAGATAGGCATGATTCCTCCTTCGTGCGTTCGAAATTCGAACGTTCCACGAAAAAAGGGAGACTAGCGCGGTTTGTATGCGACTGTGGTTGTAGCAGCCGCGTGCTATACATTTGAAGGGAAACGTGAATGCCCCGCAATTTAGGCAATTTCCCTCGTTGGTCAATTTACCTGAAGGGCACACAATCCGATAGTTACGAAGAGCCTGAAGGGTTGGAATATTGCAGATGCGAGCTGCCCAAAGCACTGCAGGGGAAAGAGCAGGCCAAAGATTGTTGACGTAAACAAATTTCGGATTGCTCCGGCGCATCTTGCGCAAAGCCTTTATGAAGACGATTGGATTGAATATTGAGCCGATCGCCGATAAAAAATTCGAACGAAGATCCGTATTGGACAACTCGAATCTTTCCACTCGGAATCCGATAACCTCTAAGAGACTAGCCTCCTCATCAAAGCTGCGCTCCTCGCCTCCGAGCGTTCGATAGCGGGCATGAAACATGAGCACGACCGGCGTAGTTTCATCGAATTGCTTCGTCATACCAATTCCTCAACTCGAGAGTCAGGTTCTCCAAATAGTATGGGGACAGGTCGGCGTCGCTAGGACATGGGGGGCTGCCGGCAATAGCCATCGCTAGTTCGTGAACACCCTCGGAGCTTGGCGGAGTTGTTGTCCCGCAGCCGGTCAGGCTCACGATTTCTGCAGGACCCCCGTGGTTCCACGTATGCACAGGAGTTCCGACGGAGATCGATTCTGCCGCTGACCAGCCTGCTGCATCATGAGTTGAGAGAAGTAGCGAACAACGAACTTCTGCCAAGTGCCTTAGGACTGTATCTCTCGGGAGCTGGCCGTGAAAAAGAACTCGATCGGCGACCCCGAGTGACTTGGCTTGGTTCTGCAGTTTCTCGCGTACTGGACCATCACCAATTACGTGGAGGGTCCATTCTTTGAGTGCGTCCGATGCCATTGCCGAGATCGCGATATGAACCCCCTTCATCTCGATGAGGCGTCCCACTATTGCGATGTTCTTTTCCAGCCGGGGACCGAAATCCGCACTAGTTGGCGGAGTAATAACGTAGTTTGGTCGCACGTACACGCGTCGTACACCGGCATAATTCCTGGCGGTGTCGTGATTTTGAGCGATCAAGATATCAACATTTGTCTTGGCCCACCGGCGCGTGAATAATCGGACGGTGCCAGTCAGGCAGGATCGAATAAGCTCCTTTGCCAGGAGCCTTCGAGAAAACAGTTTCCCTAAGGCCTTGGGAAGCCCTGTGGAACCACCCACGGGTCCCCATATTAGGGGAACTCCTTCAAGCTTAGGAGCTGGCAGCCAGTCGGTTGCATATGTTATGTGGTGTACCAAGGAGATAGGACTCGCCGCATGTATTTCCGTTAACCGCGCCTGAGCTTGGAGAAGCCATCGTATATAGGAAAGCTGGGGAATCCTCCGAAAATGGCTAACTGCAACCTCATTGACACCGATTCCGGCGCTCAGCAATGCCGTTCTTGTATCTTGATCCAGAGGCCTAGTAATAATTTCCACGGCAGCAGACCTCGCCGCGGCGATCGCCCAATGGAAGCCTGCGCCTGGTTCACTCCCTGCGTCAGTTTTGCAGGCATATGCAAGTATTGCTATTCGTCTCAAGAAAGTCCCCCGATTTTCGATCGATAGTCGCTCAGAAATATCCAGGCCAAGAACCACGTGAGGCCAAAGTAGAATGTTGATTCGGCCAGATCCATAGTGAGGATAAGTACAACATATCCAATCTTCCAAGGATACTGTGCCGCTGCTGAGGTCGATTTCAACATTCGCCGTACCAGTAGCCAGAGTCCCAGTGCAAATAGGCCAATGCCCAATAGCCCCAATTGAAGGCGTAAATCGATGAGGCCGTTATGAGCGCTCCCAGGTACAAATGTCAATTGCTGGGATATCGCATCACCAACGCCACCAGCTGTTTGCCAGACTGCACCGAATCCCCATCCAAGAATAGGTTTCTGATCGGCGAACTGGTTGGCAAATGTCCAAAGAAATGTTCGACCAGTGAGCGTGGTATCTCTGGAAAGATAACCGGCAATTATCGGGCCTGCCAGTGGTATGAGATTTGACAGTAGGATGTAACTTGCCACGAGGATGGTTGCAAAACGAGATGCCAAGTTACGCCGATACGTTCTTCGTTCAAGTATCAATGCGACAACAAGGCCCGCCAGCGCAGCTACAAGGGCAGTCTGGCTGTCTGAGTTCAGAACCACAAGAACGCTTAGAAGTATCGACAGCAGCCAGGCCATTCTCAAGAATCCCGACGCTTTGATGAATAGGTATGCCGACAATAATAGTTCAATGGCGGCGACCCTTCCTAACGAGTTCTTATTCAAAAAGACTCCGCGCCAAGCGATCGAACGAGTATCGTTATCGATTCCGTAAATTGGAGCCAATATTACGACGAGAACCGAAATAACCAGCAGTCCGCCGAGCACTAAGGCCGCCGTACGGAGCCGTGCATCGAAATTGAGATATTTGGATATAGTAATGCCCAGTAGTCCAAATACTATTAGAGTTACCGCATCGTTGACGGTCTTCTGCTGGTAACTGGACCACAGGACGCTAAGCGTCGGTGCGAGACACAGCACGAATAGCGGAAGTAGCTCGTGCCAGCTTTCTTTCGGAAAACGAACGGGACTGAGGATCTGAATGAGGATCAACCAGCATGCGAGAGTTAGCGGAGCATAAACGAGAATTGCGCCACCGCCGGTTTGTGCAAATACTTGAAAAGCTCCGGTACAACCGACAAGCACGCTTGCCAAGGATAAATGAACGACGATTGGAGAGCTTGATTTAGGCTCCCCTGACAATGATTCGGAGCGCCCGTCAAACTTCGACGAGGCCGCTCTTCGTTTCTGCTGACGGATGGCGGGGGTGTCATAGCCTCGCGTGGATCCTGGAATGGTTGCGAGTCGCCCGGCACTTTTGCGAGATTGAGGCTGCATGTGCTCAATCCTCCTTCAGGTTCGACGTCAAGCAATTTCTAGCTTGCGTGGTCTGCATTGCCGGTAGATGCGGATACTGTGCGAGGCGCGTCGATATCGATGGGTCATGAATGCAGAGTCTGGAGACCTAGTTAGATAGCCCCAGTCGGCAGTTCAATGTTCCCTGTTTAGCTCGATGGAGTGTGAAGGCGCCGTGCTGCGCTTATGACTTCAACTACGGTCAATTTGGGCGTAGGGGTACGTACTCGCGGGTCTGGGATCATTGATTGAAGCGCGATCTTGGGATCTTCCGCTGCCGTCGGTTTCGATGTATTGACCGCTAGATGTCGAAGTGGAACGTGGTTCTTTGTCTTGACCGTAGTAGCCGTAACCGTACGTGTACGCGTCTGGGCCCTTTCCAGGCAAAAGGTTGAGGACAACTCCCAGAAGATTGGATTCCACCATGGACAGGGCGTTAAGGGCCTTCTGGAGGTCGTGCTGTTTGACTTTCGTCGTTCCGACCACAAGAACTACGCCTCCTACATACTGGGAAAGCACAGCTGCGTCTGTGACTGGGAGAAGCGGCGGTGCGTCAATGACGACCGTATCGAAGGCTCGTTCGAGTCGGGCGATGAGATCCTTCATCTCTTCTGAACCGAGCAGCTCGCTCGGATTGGGGGGAATCTGTCCCGAGGTCAGAACAAAGAGTTGATCCTCGCCCCAGTTCTGCAGCAAATCGTTGACATCTGCTGCGCCGAGGAGGGCAGTTGTGAGGCCAGCGTTTGAATCCAGGCCAAGATACTCGCTCACCATTGGGCGTCGGAGGTCGGCGTCAATGAGGCAGACGGATTGTCCAGCCTGTGCAATCGCAATTGCGAGGTTGGTTGCAGTTGTGCTCTTACCCTCACCAGGCAAAGAAGAGGTAACGAGCACCGTCTTCGCCCTCCCTGAAACGTTGGCGAATTGAAGATTTGTGCGGAGCTGTCTAAAAGACTCGGCCCGCCGACTTTGCGATGCGGTTTGGGTCAAGAGCGGTTTCTTAGCTGCATCTTGGTCAAACGTAATGGCGCCCAGAAGGGGTGAATCGGTGATTCGGCGCAGATCAACCTCGCCGCGGACCCGATTGTCCAAAGTCGTTCTAAGGACTGCTGCGATGACACCCAGGGCAAGTCCAGCTAAGAGGCCTAGCAGGAGATTAAGCGTTGTGTGGGGTGCCGACGGCGCTGGCGGCACTGTTGCAGGCTTTGTGACGGAGAGCCTCACAGGGGAGGAGTCGCCACTCTTAGGCCTCTCGAGCGAGTCGATGGCGTGAATCAAACTGTCTGCAACGGCCCGGGCGATTGCCGCTGCCTGCACTGGCGAGTGATCATCAACGGAGATGTTGATGAGTACCGTGTTAAGGTCAGTGCTTGCCTTGACCTGCTTCGACAGCTCTTCTGCGGTCACTGACAGGCCAAGTGTGTCGATCGCAGGCTGGAGAACAACCGGAGAGTCCACGGTCTTTACGTAGGACTGAACTCGTGCCTGACTGAACGTGTTGCCTTGTTGGAGTTCTTGCGCCGAACCAGAATTTTGAATTGCCACGAAGAGTTGCGTCTCCGACGTATATGTAGGTTTCGTCAAGATCGAAACGAGACCGCTGACAAGAAGTCCAGCCAACATGGTGGCCACGACCAAAATCCAGTTTCGTCTCAGAATTCTCACGTAATCGCGTAGGTCCAAACCGGGGTCCCCCTGTGTCGCTTCCCGGAGCCTGCGTGCAGGACGCGCCCCAGTACGTCGTTCAATCATGTGGTCCCGGTCATTCTACCCGCATAACTATTCTAAACTGTTCGCTGTTACCTCAGCCTCCGGCCGCACGTCTTGGCCACTTAGGCTGAGGCATCGCATATTGGCCTCATCGAGTGCCAGAGGCGACTGAATCTGTGCACTTGGTGCCGCCCGGCAGTTGTGTTCTTCGGAGTAGACCGGTCTCCATCAGACGGGATCAAACGAGTCGAAGTGCAGCGGGCCCTCGCGCTGTCCTTACTTGCCCGGGTTCGTGGTCGATACTTATCCAGGGGACGTTCAAGAACATCAAAAAATGGAGGACGCTTTGCCCGGCTACGTGGACATCAATCCATACCGCAAGAGTCGGCGAAGGCGGCGTAAGTATATGGGGCTCGCCGTCCTGATTTTCGCGACGGCAGTGGTTCTCTGTCTAGCGTTGTTCCGGTAATTCCCGAGTGTCCCCCGAAAATTTCGTATTCGGTCTGGCGGTCATGCTCGCGCCCTTGGTTATCATCGGAGTATCTGGGTTCTTCTTGACACTTGTACTTCTGAAACCGGGAAAGACCAAGTTGAGTCGTCCTGCGCCCACGGGATGACGTGCGTCTGTCCAACGACCTAGGCCGACACGCAGAAGGATCCGGACCTAAGATCCCAGCGACGGCGTCAAACACTCGTTGTCCTACCGCGTATCCAGATCCTCGAACACCAGGAACGTCTGCGTGTCCTGTACACCCGGCATCGACTGCAGTTGGTCGAAAATGACCCTGCGCAGATGAATATTGTCGGTGGCGCGGACCAGCAGGATGACGTCGAAATCGCCGCCCACCAAAGCAATGTGCTGCACCTCAGGAATGAGCCGTAGCTCTTCCCGGAGCTCCCGCCAGGAGTGCTGCTGCACCTTGAGCGTGACGTAGGCCGATGACTTCAAGCCGGCCTTGATGGGGTCCACCAGCGCGGTGAACTTGGTGAGCACGCCTTCGCCCGTCAGCCGGGAGATTCTCGAGTACGCGTGCGCCCGGCTGATGTGGACGTTTTCTGCCACTTGGGTAACCGACATCCGGCCGTCCCGCGTCAGTTCGGCAATGATGTCCCTGTCCACTTGGTCAAGTGGAACCTCTGCCTGATCCGCTTCGACCTCGGCCATCGCATCTCCAATTCGTCCACAGTGTAGGTCCGTTACCCAGCTCACATTTGCAATTTGTCTTCCAGACTAAAGGTTTCACGCAAACTTTTCCATGATTCTCCCCAGAGCTGGATACGAAACTTCTCCGGGGAACATACTGGTGACAAATAGTGGATACAGAAGGACGGACCAATGACGATCTCCGCAGACCATGAGGCCCAGGGTCTGGCTGACGCTCGGCCGGACGATACCGAAGCAAGCGACCAAGCGTCCGAAGTGCGGCGCAAGTTCGGCATCAGCGTCGAAGACTACATGCTGCCTGCCCACCATCAGATCCAGATGGTCGATCCCTCTGGTGGGCTCAAGCCTGAGGCTGAGCAGGGCACGGAACCGGGTCACGAATATCCCATCCCAGGCGACGCGGAACTCATGGCAGCTTATGAACAACTCGTAGTCGGGCGCCGCGTCAATGACCAGAACTCCGCCCTGGTCAGGCAGGGTCGTATGGCGGTTTACCCGTCCAGCCACGGCCAGGAGGCGTGCCAGGTGGCCGCCGCTCTGTGCCTTAGTGAAGGCGACTGGCTGTTCCCCACTTACCGAGACGCTGTAGCGGTCATGTCCCGGGGCGTCGACCCGGTGGAGACCATGACGATCTTCCGGGGCGACTGGCACGGCGGCTACGACCCGACCAAGCACAAGGTGGGCATCCAGTGCACGCCGCTGACCACCCAGCTGCTCCACGCGGTCGGAGTTGCCCATGCCGCCAAACTGCGCGGCGAGGACACCGTGGTGTTGGCAATGTGCGGCGACGGTGCAACCAGTGAAGGTGACTTCCACGAAGCACTCAACTTTGCTGCGGTCTTCCACCTGCCTGTCATCTTCTTCGTGCAGAACAACAAATACGCCATCTCAGTTCCTTTAAGCCAACAGTCTGTGGCGCCGTCGCTGGCCCACAAGGCCGTCGGCTACGGCATGGCCGGTGAGCGCGTCGACGGGAATGACCTGGTCGCGTTGCTCGCCGTGCTGGACCGCGCCGTGAAATTGACCCGCGAAGGCTCGGGCCCGCTTCTCATCGAGGCCCACACCTACCGCATGCAGGCCCACACGAACGCCGACGACGCCACCCGCTACCGGGAGGACAGCGAAGTGGCCGAATGGACCGCCAAGGACCCCATTAGCCGCATGACGGCGTACCTCACCGATCGTGGACTGCTCGACGACGACGGCTCCACCCGGATAGCAGCGAAAGCTGAAGCCGTTGCCTCGCAGCTCCGTGAAGGCCTGGGGGAGGACGTACCCGTAGACCCGCAGAATCTCTTCCGCTACGTCTTCTCCACTCCCACTCCGCAACTGAAGGAGCAGTCCGCCCTGCTAGCCGACGAACTCGCCCGTGAGGCGTCCAGCCAGAAGGAGGCAGGCAAATGAGCCCCGCCGTCACAACATCCTCTGAGGCCACCGAGCACGCCGCAACAGGTGACGTCAGCTCCGCCACCGCCAGTGCGGCCGCAAGCGCAGCAGCTGTCGCCGAAGCCTCCGGTCCACAAACCATCACCATGGCCAAAGCTCTCAACACCGCGATGGCAGACGCCATGGAGGCCGACTCTTCCGTTTTGGTATTCGGTGAAGACGTTGGCCGCCTCGGTGGCGTCTTCCGGATCACCGACGGCCTCATGGCCAAATTCGGAGAGCAACGGTGCTTCGATACCCCTCTTGCTGAATCAGGCATTGTGGGCATGGCCGTCGGCATGGCCATGAACGGAATGCGTCCCGTGATCGAGATGCAGTTCGACGCCTTCGCTTATCCGGCATTCGAACAGATCGTCAGCCACGTGGCCAAGATGCACAACCGCACCAAGGGTGCCGTGAAGCTTCCCATGGTCATTCGTGTGCCTTACGCCGGCGGGATCGGCGGCGTGGAGCACCACTGTGACTCGTCCGAGTCCTACTACGCCCACACTGCTGGCCTGAAGGTCTTCACGCCGGCGACAGTAGCGGACGGCTACCGCATGCTCCGCGAGGCCATCGATTCCGACGATCCCGTCATGTTCATGGAACCCAAGAAGCTCTACTGGTCCAAAGACCAGGTGGACCTGGGCGCCCTGCGCGCAGAACACGCCGCGAACGCTGCCGCAGGATCCAGCAGCGAGGGGCGCGCCGCCGTCGCGCGTCCCGGCACTGATGCGACGCTCATCGCTTACGGCCCCTCGGTCCCGACGGCGCTCGCCGCCGCGGCCGCGGCCGCTGAAGAGGGCCGTTCGCTTGAAGTGATCGATGTCCGCTCGATTGTGCCGTTCGACGATGAGACTGTGTGTGCTTCCGTCCGAAAGACAGGCCGAGCGGTTGTCATCGCCGAAGCCCACGGATTCGCCTCGGTGTCCTCCGAAATTGTCGCCCGGGTACAGGAACGCTGCTTCCACTACCTGGCCGCGCCCATCCGCCGCGTGACCGGCTTCGACATTCCGTACCCGGCTCCGAAGCTGGAGCACTACTACTTGCCAAGCGTCGACCGCATCCTCGACGCCGTCGACGACCTTCAATGGGAGAACTGACCATGAGCGCAGAAATGCAGGTGTTCCTGCTTCCGGACCTGGGGGAGGGCCTCACAGAGGCCGAACTCGTCAACTGGCTTGTGGCCGTAGGCGACGAGATCCGCGTCGACCAGCCGATCGCCGAGGTTGAAACCGCGAAGTCCATGGTGGAGGTGCCCTCGCCGTACGCTGGCATCGTCGCCAAGCTGCACGGTGAGGCCGGCCAGACGCTCGACGTCGGGAAGCCGCTGATCTCAGTGGCCCCTGTTGGTGCTTCGCTTGGTGCTGAGCCCAAGCCTGTGGAAGAAGAAGATTCCGCGGCACCCGCGGTCGCTGCAGCCGCCGAGACCTACCGGACCGAAGAGAAAGCCGGATCCGGGAACGTCCTCATTGGCTACGGAACATCCGGAGGCGGCGAAGCTCGCCGCACCCGGCCGCGGAAGGTGTCTGCTCCCGCTGTCGCTGTGACCTCAGAGCCCGACCTTGCCGAGCTCTCCTTGTCCCGTACGCGGATTCCCGGGAAGCTTTCTGCAGTGATTTCCCCCTTGGTGCGGAAGATGGCCCGGGACCATGGGGTCTCGCTGGACGCCGTGCCTGGTTCGGGGGAGAGCGGACTCATCCTGCGCCGCGACATTGAGGCCGCCATCGGCGGGGCCACGCGCGAGACCGCGCCCGTTGATGCGCCGGCCGTTGTCCAGACTTCCACCGGCGACCAGGATGCCCGTACCGGCTTGACCGTGGCTTCGCGCGCTCCCGTCCGCGGAATACGGAAGGCTGTTGCGGCCAATATGACCCGCAGCCGGTCCGAAATCCCGGAGGCAACTGTCTGGGTCGATGTCGACGCCACCGCGCTCCTTGAAATGCGCGCAGAACTCAAGAAACACGATCCGCACGGCGCTCCCGGGCTGCTCGCCTTCATTGCTCGTTTTGTCACAGCCGGGCTAAAAAAATTCCCCGAGCTGAACACCCGGATCGTCACGGCCGAGGACGCAGCGGGCGGTGAGATGCAGGAGATTATCGCTTTTGACGGCATCAATCTTGGCTTCGCTGCACAGACGGACCGTGGACTCGTGGTTCCCTCAGTCCGCAACGCCCACCTGTTGAGCGCCCGCGAACTCGATGCTGAAATCCGCCGGCTCACTGCCATTGCGCGCGACGGCAAGGCAACCCCGACGGAGTTGGCCAGCGGCACCTTCACACTGAACAACTACGGAGTGTTCGGCGTGGACGGTTCCGCAGCGATCATCAACTATCCCGAGGTGGCGATGCTTGGCGTAGGCCGCATCATCGACAAGCCCTGGGTGGTTGATGGACAGCTCGCCGTCCGCAAGGTCACGGAGCTGACATTGGCGTTTGACCACCGGGTTTGTGATGGGGAAACGGCTGCGGGGTTCCTGAGGTATGTTGCAGATGCGATTGAGAACCCTGGGACGGTGCTGGCGGATTTGTAAGGGTCGAGGCTCGCCCGGAACAGATCAATTGTAACGTCGCTGATTTTTTGGCCCTGGTATCGCAAGGTTGGGCAGGCGAAGAATTTCCCTCCGCCCGCTCGCTGAAATTTCCGTTTGGGTGACCCTGCAACAGCATGGGCTGGAATATCGTACGCGAGTAGGAATGCGCCACCTTCAGCCTGATATGCCGAAGGTTTCGTCGAAACTAGTGCTGCTCAGTCCTTTCGATTTCGCGTATGCGACAAGCGCTTGGAAGTCACTTACCGTCCAGTCCTCGGGAGCTGTCGGTGTCCCGGTGGTGAGAGAGTGGAACGCGAAGTGCGCGGTGTTTCCGTTGGCGGCAACCCTGTCGATGTAAGCCTGGGCGTCGGCGAGGGGCCGAGTCTGAGTGATGTAGTAGACGGGCGTGTCACATGGGTCGTAGACACCCGGAATGATGTTGTTGACCATGGGGCTCACTTTGCGGCGCGTGAGGAAGTACCGGCTCGCAATCATGTCCTTTTGTGGATCCGTTTGACCACCAGGCCATACCCAGTGTGAGGTTCCCCGGAGGAAGCCGTTATTCTGGGCCCATTCACGAGCGCCACGGAACACAGTCTCTGCGTCCGCGTCGCTCAATGACGTGATCTGAGTCGTGTGGTGCCCGATGAATTCCCAACCGGCTGCGTAGAGTTCCTTGTATTGATCGAGAGTGCACCTGTTCACAGCCCCGACATTCGTCCATTCCACAGCAATCGTTCCCGTATACCCGGCGGCCTTGAGGATCGGGTAAGCGACCGAGTATTGGTCCGCTCGACCGTCGTCGAATGCCCAGATAACTCGGGGAGCGCCGTCACCTTGGATCACACGCGGCTCGGCGAACTCAAGTGTCGCTGCTTGTCCTGCGGCAGGAATCGCCTTGATCTGTAGCTCGATGCACCAGTTCATATCTACACCCGGGTCCGAATACCTGGTCAGGAAGGCGGCAGGTAGGACCATGTCATACCACTGCCCCACAGGGACGGGGTACGTTCCGGTATCGGTATGAAGTGTCCTTGGTTTCGAGTATGGGCCCGTGACGACCACCACCTGAATTCCCTGAACGGTGGCGTTTCGCTTAATACGGATGGCGATGCCTCCGCCTTTGCGGACCGTGAAGGTGATTGGTGCACCTACCGTGGCCGTCATTCCCGGAGCAGTCACCAGCTTCAAACGCCTGGGCTGACCCGGGTCGTCAGTTTCAACAGTGAGGACTCCGCCACCTTCTTGCCGGACCCACGAGTTGAGGGTGTCCCAGTTTCTGATTGGGATGCCAAGACGGCGCGCGTTGAACGGTCCCGGATCGGACGTTGCCGCCGTTGTGAGTGGTGTAGCGATATCCGTGACGGCGTGCGCCGGGGTGGATGTGCTTAGTGCGGCCGCGCCGGTCCCGGCCGTCAGGGCTGCCCCAATACGAAGAAGAGAGCGCCTGTTTACCCCAGGCTGCATAACAGAACCCATGATTACCCCTAAAATCGTTGCTTTCCCAACTAATTTCGAGGCTACGGGGCAGGCCTCTATCAGGCTTGAGTGGTATTCACCTGTATTCGCAGCGGTTTCCTGATATTTCGGCAATCAACACGGGTGTCACTACTTGCTTTCAACTCCTGATACTTGCGATGGATCAGAAGGCAACGGCGCTGCACTAGAAATGAAGTATCATTCTCAGCTTGGGAAGTTTCGACACCAGATTAGCTACCCTGTCGTCTTTCAAAATGAATTACCGGCGGCTGTATTGGGCTTCCTTGGCGTACGGGCGCCCAGCACTGAATGAATCCCATCGGCGCCGACAACTGCGGCACGGAGAAACGGCTGCGAGCCTCTGTGCCTTCGGTGCCGAGTGGCGACAATACGGAGCGCTGCGTTGAGGTTTGGGTAATGGAGGGGGCTACGGATGGGGTTGTTGCTGGAGGAGGTGTGGCCTATCAGTGCGCGCTTTCCTGTAGCCTTTTGACGGGTGCCCGGCTGAACCCCGCTCCTCTCGCGGCTGGGGGTGTGACTCGTTCGAACTAGAAAGAACTTGAGACTGGAGGCTTCATTGGCGGAGAACGGGGAAGGTGAAGAACGGAACCAAAATTCGGCAAGGACGGCTGTGAGCCGGCGATCCTTGCTTGCTGGAATCGGAGTAGCTGCTGCCGCGGCGACTGGAGTTGGTGCGATCCACGCGCTGTCTTCAGAGCAAGTACAACAACCGACCAAGCCAGCATCCGTACTGCCTGTAATTAGAGAACCCAATGAACTGCCACGAACGGTATTGGCTCAATTCCAACGCGACCACGGCTTTCGCGGGGACGGAACGGCGGCAGGAGCCGTTGACGACACGGGGGACTACGTCGAGGGTGCTCAGTCCGTGTACTTTGAGACAACTGGAAATGGGGTACAGGCTAGTATAAGTAAACCTTCTGCCCTTTCGGTCGGTTTCGACATGTCGGGAAAGGTATTCGCCGTCCTTCTCAAAGTTACGGGCGGTGAGCATTTAACCAGACTTTCACTTCGCGCAGGCGATTCTGCCTTCAAAAACTACTTTCAGTTCATGATCCAGGCATCACCGACTCTCCCTTTTCAAGAAATCTTTCCGGAAAATCGGTGGTCATGGGTGACCATGCCCTGGATCCCAGGCTCAGAGGGGAAGCCGGCGCGTGAGAATCTAACGGATCTTTGTATCACGGCCGCGGACGACGGCACCGGCAACCGGGTAAAAATTCAGATTCAAGCGATTGCAGTGCAGAACGAACGTCCGGAGGCCTTCCCGTCCGGGGTGATCTCGATCAGCTTCGATGACTGCTGGGGATCGCAGAGAAAATATGGCACCTCTTTTCTTGAGAAATATGGATTTCAGCCCACGATATACACCATCGTTGACGAAGTGGGACGCCCTGGTCGGCTTTCGTTGCCTGATTTGCATCAGATAGAGGCTAGTGGCGGAGAGATCGCGGCCCATGCATGGACGACGGCAAGTCACAATCTGGGCTTCACGCGTCTCCCGGCTGACGTGCTTGACTCTGAACTGAGAATGACCAGGAATTGGCTTTTGGAGAATGGATTTCGGGGGGCTGATCTTTTCGCATACCCACTTGGCTACTTCAATGCCGATGTTATTAAAGCGACGTCCAAGTATTTCAAATTCGCCAGGACTCTGAACAACAGACAAGAGGAGACACTGCCTCCGGGAGAGATGTACACGTGCAGGGCGCAATCCAGCACAAATACAGTCACTCTTGCCCATCTCAGGGATCGGATCGATGCCTGTAAGGCCAATGGAACGTGGCTGAACCTTGTCTTTCACGACATAACCCCTGGGGTACCGGCTGCAAGCGTCCAAATCGCGCTATCGACGTTTCAGCAGGCAATCGACTATGTTGCCCGAATGGGTATTCCTGTTCGTACCACTTCAGAGGTGCTTCGCCGGGCGATGTGAGTATTCGCGGTGCGATCGAGCTCCCATCACCCCTATCCCGAGGTGATGAACAACTCGGGATATCCTTCGGGATAGCCCGAGAACACTGCAGGATCTGGTTGTTTATGTAGTTCACACAACGGTATTCGCGCCCGTCGGGGAGTCGACGGTGCCGACCATTCACTGACCCTTCAGCAATCTGGGTAGATCGCGACCTTGACGAAGGCCGCAGTTTGGTACAAGTACTGGTATGCCCAAGAGTACGTAGGGGTGGTCAGGGAAATCAGCGGCAAGTCCATCCTGTCAGCGACCATCCACACGTCTCCTGAGTAGCATCGGCTCACGATCACCCGGGCCCGGGTCACATGGAACTGAGCAGTAAGGACGTTCGCGCTCTTCCATCCGTACTGGTTTGACAGGTCTCTAAGCGCCCGGGCTTCGCCCTGTGTTGTGAACGGATCCGAATGGAAGCAAATAACCCGATAAGAGCGGTGATCCCAGCATATTTCTGCCTCGAATCGGCCGTCTTTGTCCACTGGACTTGAGACCGCAAGCGTGGGGGCGTACCCCTGCTGCATCAGTTGCTCGGCGTAGACCATGCGTTGGTCCGGGGGCCCCAGCACGAATAAGACATCAGCGTGCTTCGGTTCGTCAGCAGGCGGGGCCACGTACAGAAAGATGCCGGCAACGGCCCAGAAGATCGCCAAGGCTGCAATGACCGCAAACGACCGGAAGAAGAGACGCTTCTTTCGGGTAGGCGGTTTGGCCTGTGTTTCGTGATCTCGGAGAAAGGTCATACCGTCCTCTTACCAAGTGGGATGTGGGCGGCAGCGCTGCACTGGATCTAAGACTACTATCTGCTCACACAGAGACCCATCGGCGGCCTCACGCAAGAACAACCAGGAGGACGACGTTTTCGCCATCCTCGCTGAGTGTTACTTCCTTGCAGAGGGCCTGAAGCGTCGTCATCCCGAGACTGGGGTGGACCGGGCCTCGGAGCCGGCCCGGGGAACTGATGGATATGTGAATAGCTCCGGTGCCAGCCGCCGTTCGTGTCGGGTGCTGGTCTTGGGCGGACATTGTGACCCGGACATGGCTTCGTTCACCGTGGCGAATGGCGTTGGTAAATCCTTCTGAGAGCACTTCGATGACTGCCTCGGCCCGGGCAGGGTTCTCGTCGCACAACGCCCACACTTCAGGGTCAATGTCGCATGCCAGCTTCAGCACGCGCTCCCAGATACTCAGCAGGTCCTGGATACTCGATGCCGCGCTCCCTGCTTGCCCGGGCGTCTCGTCCAAGATCTCGCTCTGAGCGGTAGCCACGGCACGCGTCAGAATGTCCCTGACGCGTTGCCGACCAAAATCCTCTTCTGGATCGTTCCCTCTGGAGGTACCCAGGGCGAGGGCCCTCGAAACCAGGTTTCCCTGGAGGTTGTTGTGCAGAATCCTGGCGACTCTCCGGCGGGTGTGGAGCAGCTTTTGGTGCGCGCGGTCGGCTAGCTTGAGTTGCTCGTTGAGCGAGCGTGCCAGCCTAACCTCGTGCCGCCGTCGTTGGCGTTCGGTAGCTCGAAGAACCGCAACTGTGAGCGCGGTGAGCGGATAGGCCCAGACGGCGGACCAGTAGAAGAACGGGGTATAGCCGAAAGCGCCCTGCAGTAGGCAGGTCACCGATGCGGAAACCTCGGCGGTGGCCGCGTAGCAGAGGGTCATCGCGGAAATTCGCCATCGTGAACTGGTAATCCTGCCCACCGTCCGGGCCGTCGCGGTGTTCCCGAGGAGCAGGATTACCCCTCCGACTGAACCAGCAGGAAGAGGACGCCGTATTCGCCAGCAGACGGACTGCAATGAGTGACGTAAAGAGCAGGACAGGTAATCCGACCGGCGCGGCCCGGATCAAATGCGTGAGTCCCTCAGTGCGTTCTGCGAAGGAAAGCGGCCGCTGAGGGGCCCTCTCGTGCGGCCAGGGCGGTCGTGGAAGAGTTGGTGGCTCATCGGGCGGACGACGTCATCCGAGATCGTCCGCAGCAAGCGTGAGGCCTCGGTTCTGTCCAGGGTTGTCGTCATCCGGGTCAAGACGCTTGGAGAGTTCGGCGCCATAGTCGGAACGGATCGAGCGCAAGCGGTGCTCATCGAAGCCGAGCTGCGCCTCGATCGCAGCCTGGGCAGCGCGGAGCCGGGGTTCGAGCGCGGCGTGCCCGCGGATGGAGTCCGTCAGCATCGCGATCGCCGAGAGGAAGACCAGGGCCGCCCCGATGTTGATGAGGACACGGGCCCAGAGATTTTCGCTGAGGTCTGCGATATTCAAGGCCTGCGCGGACCAAGCCACCAGGAGAGGGCGGCAGGCGCCCAGGAACGCGAAGGTGCCGAACGCCGTCGCGATTCTGCCTTTGAAGCTCGGGCGTGCCGTGATCAAGGGGCGAAGGAGTATCCCCAAAAGACCAAGCACGACGTGAACCAGATCCACGATCGCCGTGCCGGAACCTTCCACAGTCGGCGTGACCGATCCCGTCCCAGCCAGCGTGATCGATCCGGCGAACATGTTCATGACCGTCAGCGCCAAGGGCAAGGTCAGAAGCCACGACCAGAGGCCCAGGGCATTGCTACTGCCGATACCCCGGGCCCAGAGCGCAGGGGAGCGGCTGATCATTTTTCGCTATCGACCGGGGCCGGCAACCCAAACGCGCGCGCGTACAGCGTTGCCGCGGCAACCCGCGGATTGACGCCCGGAGTCCGGTTCAGGCCAAGAGCCTCGAACGTCCGCGAAACGGCCTTCTCCACGGAGCGCGTGCTGCTTCCCCGTTGTTTGACGATTTCAGCGTTCGACCAGCCCTCCGCGATCATGCGCAGGATATCCAGCTGTACGCGAGTAAGCGAGCCGATCTTCGCTGCGTCCGACGCCACAGCGGGAGTCACAGTGAGCGGAAGCTCCACGAGGGTCGAGTTCACTGCACTGATGAGGCCATCCACGGAGTCAAGGGATGCCTTGTTGACGAAGGTTGCTCCAGCCGGCAGCCCGGAAAAGGGAGCTTCCGACGGATAGTTGGTAAGGAACACAATGCATGCGCAATCATGCACGTCGAATTCCGCGCCCCTCAAGGCCTCAGCAACCAGCCCGCGCATGAATGGTTGATCTTCGACAACCAGCACCCGCCGAACCCACCCCAGATCCCCCATGGTGTGAAGGCTATCCGAGCACGCCCTGTAATTCACCAGCGGCGCGTGTTGGTTACGACTCAGGATGGATTACGACGGCGGCGCGCTGGCGGTACTCTTCGCGACGGCGGCTGCCTGCGGCGAAGCGTCAGGCGACGGCCTCAGTGGCGGAGGGCAATCGTCACGACGAAAATTGTGGCGGCAGCCAACACCCCTAATCCGACGTAGGACAGCTGCCGCTGAATTCTTATTCGCCGCTCGCGTCGTTCGTCCCTGGCAAGATATCCCGTTCTGAAGTTCCCCATGCCGGGAGGGTATCGTCGCTGATTTCCGTTGGGGTCCCGGGGTTCGGGTATTGCGACCGGGTTCGATGCCGCCTACTCGTCCTTCCCATGGTTGGTGGGAAGGTCCCTCCCTTAGCTAATTTCCACGGCCGGTAGGGGATCGGGAACAGACGTCCCAACAGACAGTGACGTGAGCAGAATTGCTGTGTTCATCACCAGCGCGGCCAGACTGACTAGGAGTGCTATGTGGTACGCGTGCTGACCGGCGCCGCGCTCGCCGGCGATAGCCCACACCAACACAAGCACGGACAGCGCAGCTCCCAGAATTGGATGCAGGACTGCCAAGACGCCCCCAATGACCCCGGCGATTACGCATAGTCGGGACAACAGGATGCCGCTTTCGGTACCGTTTAGGTTCGGGGTCATTTTGAAACTCCTGTCCAAACAGATTCCGGTTCCAAATGCTGCTTACTCGTCCTTCCCATGGTTGTTGAGAAGGTCCGGGATCCGGTTTCGAAGCATGTGTGCTGCGATGCCCAGAGCTACGAGTGATGCGCCAAGCGGGGCAAGCCCGAAGCGCACGACTGAACCGACGAGGCCTGTCAGCCATATACCGACGCCCGCGCCGGCCCCGCCTTGGAGGGAGATAAGCAGCGAAAGTAAGTTTGTGGCCAACGTTTCGAAGATGACTCCGCCCGCGCAGACAATCACGCCAATAATGAGCAGCCGGTTTCCTATCTGGGCAATAATGTGCGAAGTTTGCAATTGAAGCTCCTATTCATCTTTGGCTCCTTGACGGGTTTAGTCCCTGACGGGCGTAGGGAACGCCCCACCCACGGGTGAGACGCTCCCCTCAAAATCAGCTGTCATATCGCTTGAAGGCCACTTGGTCCGCGCCATGATTGCGCGCCGTCGATCGAGGGACTAGGAAGGCGGCTCCCGGTAGGCGTGCACCATCGGGTCGGTGCGATCGACCTCGGCTGCACGTGCACGTGCCGCCTTCTCCCTCCGATAAAGAACTACTTCATTGATCACGTACAAAACCAGAACCACCGATGGCAAGAGGATTCGAAGCCACAGGTCCCAACTGGTCATAAAAAGGATCGCCAGGGACACCATAAAGATCGGCGGATGCGCGTAGCTGTACCGTTTCACGATTGCCTTCTCTCAGAAGCCGCAGTCCCGCCCGGGCATATCCCGGAGCGGAGAGGACGGGTTGGAAAGGTTGATGCCGTAGCACTTTGTGGCAACTAGGCTGGCATTGCTGAACGCGCCACTGATGATAGCGACGACAGATGCAACACTACCCACGCCGATCACTCTGCAAATCTGGCTCACGACTTTCGCGATCCACCCGGTCAGCTTGCTGAATGTGCAGCCTACCCACGCTCCGCCTACGAAGACCGCGGTCGTGAGTCCAGCAAGTACTTTCAACTCGGCGCCGCTAATTGCGAGAACTGGCCATGGTACCCACTGAACGCTCGTGGGATCGGCCGTTAGGGGAAATGCGTTCGAGGAATTGAATTCAATCCGCTGAACTAAGGTGCCGTCCTCGATCCTGAATGTCGTCGGTACCGGCTCGCCCTCGGCGTCGAATGCCCATGGGGCGACAAAGACGCTTGTTACTCTTCCCTCGGCGTCTCGAATGAGGACCGAACCGTCAGCTTCCACCTTCGCCGTGGATCCAGTCGAGAGAGCTAATGGGAATCGGTAATCGCGAGGTGCTTTGTCCGATTCGACTGTGATGAGCGTCTGCGAACCGCATGGAGTGCCATAGGTAGTTGTTGTCGCGCCCGACAGGACGGTTGTCAAAAGTGGTGCGCCTTCGCCAATAAAGTGCCCGATCGGGACGCCCTTTAGCTGGGCGGGTCTCGTCTCTGACTTTTCGCCGGGAACCGTAAACCGCAATGCACCCGAGCGTGACGGTGTTTGGAGCGTCGTGGTGCCGGGGGCGTTCCCGTCGACCACGTACACGCCGTCGCACTTCTTGGCGATTTCATGTAGTGGACTGGCACTTCGCCCGGACGAGAGCCCCTGATCCCAGGCGGCAGGCTGGATATTACGACCGGCATCGGCCAGTATCCGCTGATCTTCCCGTTCCTGGGGTGCCGTGTTCCTTTGAGCAGTACCTGCCTGTACTGGTGCGGCGATAAAGATGGCCGCAATCAAAGAAAGACATGCGGTAGCTGAAGCAATAATATGTAGACGCTGCAAGGGAAACTCCTATTTATGTAGGTGCCCCCTGAGACCCACAGCTTGCAACAAACGATACGGCTTCTTTGCCTTTGTTGGAAGGGAATTTCGAACAAAGTCGGACTATTTCAGTTCTTAAATTTGCATTTGAAAAGGAGGATTAGCCTAGTCGTCATGGTAACAACACGGGCCGCGAAGCCTTCCGACGGCCCGTTCGGGGGACTAGGATGCCGGAATGAAAGTTACGTTGCTCCGTGGGGAGGGCGATGGCTGGCCCGACTGCCCGCATCAATTCGTCGGTCGCTGCAATGATTGTCGGGACGCTGACCGAAATTCCAGTCGCGAACCGGGTGCCCGTGAGCCCGTTGGCCCCAGCGAATAGCCGGTATGGGGCGGCCGAGAAGTGTGATCCCGGGAGACTCCATCGCCGTCGGCTTGGCCAAGATTGCCGGCCTTGACGGTCAGGTGACGATCGATGCCAGCAATACCTTCGGCGAGCCGCTGCCGGGGTACGACTCGATCGCCCATCAGGTCAAAGCGATTGTCGGCGGCCCCGCCGCCAAGGCCTTCAACACCAACTTCGCTTCAATCTATGACGCCGTCGACGCTGAGCCAATGCCACCGGGAACCCTCTTCGCGTGCGACGCCGATGCCCGCGAGACGACCGAGCGCCTCATCCGGGACGCGGGATTCGAGCCGATACATCTTGGCGACTTGGCGAAGGCTGCGCTGCTGGAAAGTCTCATCACCCTGACTTCGACGCTCGACAGGGGAGAACTCGGTCCATTCTTCTACCGCTTCCACGGCCCAGGCGAGCTGGCGGCACGCTTAGGCCTCAACCCGAGCTGAGCGCCGGCAACACCTACTGCAGCTTGAACAGATTGTGCGTCGCCGGCCCCTCCAGCAGCTTGCCCTCGGCGGGGTTGGTTTCCTCGGTGATCGCCGGCTTCTCCTTCAGGGCTGCTTTGTCCCCGTAGGTTTTGCCGGATTGCAGGTTCCTCGCATCGCTTGACATCTTGCCGGCTGGACATGAACATGGTGCTAAATGGATTTAGCCAGGAAATGTAGCCCGCCTCTCTTGGGCCAACTCTTCGGACATAGACAAGGAGTCCTTCATGCTTTCGACCGCTCCCCGGGGCCGAGACTTCGATCCGACGCGCCAGCAGGTGTTCG
Source organism: Arthrobacter sp. NPDC080031 (assembly GCF_040702485.1). NCBI lineage: Bacteria > Bacillati > Actinomycetota > Actinomycetes > Micrococcales > Micrococcaceae > Arthrobacter > Arthrobacter sp. NPDC080031. The sequence continues at coordinate 28,104 of NZ_JBFBLA010000028.1, read as the reverse complement.
CCCGATGACATTCGCAAAAGAAGACCACTGGGTGTGGGATTTCTGGATCGCCGACGATGGCGAGGCATACCATCTCTACTACCTACAGGCCCCGAAATCGCTCGGCCACCCCGACCTTCGACACCGCAACGCATCCATCGGCCATGCCACCTCCGCGGATCTGCGTACTTGGCAGGACCACGGCACGGTCCTCGTCCACGGAGGACCGTCGGAACCGGATGCTTCGGCAACCTGGACGGGAAGCGTCGTGCGTGGCGATGATGGGCTCTGGCGGATGTTCTACACCGGTTCGAGATTCCTACGTCCGGACGCGATCACTAATATCGAGACCATTTGCGTAGCGGTTTCGCCCGACCTGCACGCCTGGCACAAGTCCGCTGACTTCGCGCTGAATGCTGATCCGCGCTCCTATGAAACCCTGGACGACGGCGTCTGGCACGAAGAAGCTTGGCGCGACCCATGGGTATTCCAGGGCCCGGCGGGATCGTGGCATATGCTCATCACTGCCCGCGGCCGGAATGGACCAGACGAACGAAACCGGGGCGTTATCGGATATGCGCGTTCCCACGACCTTGAAAACTGGAGTGCGGGCACGGCGCTGACGGGAAGTGCCGGGTTCGCTCACCTCGAAGTTCCCCAGATCGTCGAGTTGTCCGGGAGGGACTGGCTGCTTTTCTCGTGCGACGGGAGTCATCTAGCCGGGCCGCGGGCCGGGCTGCCAGGCGGGATATGGCTCGCCCCGGCAGCCTCCCCGCTCGGTCCCTTCGACCTCGACCAGGCCAGCCTTCTGGCAGAGGAGCACCTCTACAGTGGTCGGATCGTGCATAACCGTTCAGGGCGTCCGGTTCTTCTTGCCTTCGAGAACCTTTCCGGTACGGGCGACTTTGTCGGGCGCATTTCCGATCCGCGCGACGTGGAATGGGATGGTCAGGGTTTTGTGCTCGCCCCAGAGCCTCAAGAGAGGCAGGCCGTTAGGTGACGCATACGCAGACACATGGAACCGTCGCACCTGGGTACGAGCCGGTGGCCGAAGCTTTCGCCCGAGCCTTCGACGGCCGTCCAACCATGGGTGCAGCCCTGGCTATCCTCGTCGGCGGAGAAACCGTGGTGGACCTCTGGGGCGGAGTCGCCGATGAAAGATCGGGATCGCTGTGGGAGCAAAACACTGCGACCGTGGTGTTTTCCTGTACCAAAGGACTCGTCTCGATCCTTGCCGCGCGGCTGGTCCAGGAAGGCCGGCTGAGCTACGACGCCCCCGTCCACCGCTACTGGCCCGAGTTCGCCACGGCGGGCAAGGGGAAGGTCACGGTTGGAGAGCTCCTCGCCCACAGGGCCGGCCTTTCGGCTCCCCGTATTCCATTCACTACCGAGCAGATCCTCGACTGGGACTATGTGACCTCCCGGCTGGCCCTGCAGGACCCGCTCTGGGAACCGGGCACCGGCTATGCCTACCACGCGATCACGCACGGGTGGCTCGCCGGGGAAGTCATCCGCCGTGTCGCATCTGAGTCAATCGGCGATTACTTCGGACGCACAATGGCTCAGTGGACCGGGGACGCCTGGATCGGACTACCGGCCTCGGAAGCGCATCGATCCGCGCACGTCCAAGTGAGTGAGAGCCAGGCGCAAGCCGGGCGCGCGCTTGCGGACATGCCGGATGGGTGGAACCTGCGGGCGATGACTCTCGGGGGTGCGCTGCCACCGGAGCTCGTCGGGGACGGCACCGGTTTCAATGACCCGCGAGTGCGAGCAGCTCAGATTCCCGGAGCCGGAGGTGTAGCCACCGCACATGCCCTCGCGTCTATTTGGTCGGCAACCGTCATTGAAACTGAAGGTGACCGCATCCTTGACGATGTGACGCTTGACCGTGCTCTCCAGCCCATGAGCGAAGGCGTGCCGGTTTACCATGCGCCCGGTCCGTGGCCGCGCTGGGGCGCGGGATTCCAGCTCGACTCAGCGGCCCGCCGCTACCTCAGCCCCCGAAGCTTCGGCCATGATGGCGCCGGCGGACAGGTAGCCTTCGCCGACCCCGATTCGGGGACCGGCTTTGCCTTCCTCACCAACTGGATGGAAGCCGGAGACGATCGCGCGACGCAGATTATTGACGCGCTCCGCACCGTCCATCGGGACTGAGTTCGCCCCGCAAGATTCCTGCCAAGTCACACCCCGAAACAAAAAGGACCACTCTTGACAACCTGGGAGAGGTCCGAAACCATGGCTAAATCCATTTAGCAAATTTTCAGCCGTAGCCCTACACGACGAAGGAGTCACCCGCTATGACACCAAGTACCCTCCGCCCAACCCCGCATCCGAGGCGGCGAAGCATCGCAGCGGGCGGCCTCGCTGCGCTCGTCTCGGTCGCCTTGGCGGCTTGCGGCGCATCATCGGCATCCGACTCGCCCTCGGCAGCATCGAACATTTCGGCAGGGTCCGGCACGGGCACCCTGAAGGTCTGGGCGCTGGACGGCCAGTCCGCGGAGAACACCGCGATCCAGAAGATCGCCTCCGACTTCGAATCCACCCACCCGGACATCAAAGTCAAGATGCAGTTCCTGCCAGCGGACTCTTTCGCAAAGGCAATGCAGACTTCCAGCCCCGCTGACCTACCCGATGTCCTGGAAGTCGACGGGCCGCAGATCGCCAACCTGGCCTACGGGCAGAAGATCGCTCCACTGTCGGACTACGTCTCGGCGGCCACCGTGCAGAACCAGACCGACGCCATCAAAGGCCAGAACACTGTGGACGGAAAACTCTACGCCGTGAGCATGATGAACTCCGGCCTGGCAATGTGGGGCAACAAGAAGCTGCTCGACAAGGCCGGGGTGACGATGCCGAAAAGCGCGTCAGAGGCCTGGACGGCCGACGAATTCACCGAGGTCCTCAGGAAGCTCTCCGCCGTCGTGCCCAACGGCAAGCCGCTCGGCATCGCGGAGAACAACGGACTGAGCTCCGAATACGGCATTTATGGCTTCTCTCCGGTCCTGTGGTCTGCCGGCACGCCGATGATAGCCAACGGCAAAGCCTCCGGTGCGCTTGATTCGGACACTGCGGTGAACGCCCTGAAGAAGTTCGCCTCTTGGAAGCAGTTCACCAACCCCGACGGTGACGGCACGGCCTTCCAGTCCGGTCAGGTGGCGCTGAACTGGATGGGCAACTGGATGTACCCGGCCTATGACAAGGCACTCGGGAACGACCTCGTCGTGGGCCCGCTGCCCAACTTTGGCAAGGGTGCAAAGACCGGTTCCGGAACGATCGCGTGGAGCCTTGGAGGGCACACGAAGAACGGGGCGGCAGCAGGCAAGTTGCTTGATTTCCTCATGAGCGACCCCATCGTTTCCACCTACACCGCAGCTAACGGGGCTCCGCCGGCGACGAAAACCACCGCCGCTTCCTCTCCGCTTTACGGAGCAGGCAAGCCCCTGGCTTTCCTGCAGGACCAACTCGGCGCAGCTTGCCCCACCGAGGATCGGCTGACCCAGCAATGCGTTGCCGTATCGCGGCCCGTGACGGCGGGTTACCCGGTGGTGGCGTCATCGTTCGGCAAGGCGCTTACCGCCATCTGGGGCGGGGCCGACGTGGCTGCAAGCCTCCAGGCAGCCGCACGGGCGATCGACCGCGATTTCGCGGACAACAACAACTACAAGTGATCGCTCCCGTACGGGGTGGGGTTGCCTTACCCCGTACGGTGATCGTCGAAGGCTAGGTTATGACTCTTCTTATTCGATCCCAGGCCGGGCGGACGGCGCCGCCCACCCAGCGGCGAAGGCGCCTCTCGTCCCATTCGATCATGGGCCCCGTGATGGCAGCCCCCGCGCTCATCCTTCTCGCCGTTTTCCTCGCCATCCCGTTCCTTGGTGCGATCGCCATGTCGTTCTACCGGCTTCAGCTCAATAGCACCCGGGCCCCACGATTCATTGGGCTGGAGCAATATTCCAGGCTCTTCGCCGACCCTGACATCAGCGCAGCCTTCCTTCATTCGCTGGGCAACAACTTCACCTTCGCGGCCGTGGTGGTGCCCGTCCAGACCGCGCTGGCCCTGGGACTAGCGCTTTTGGTGAACGGCAAGCTCCGTGGCATGGCCGTGTTCCGCACAATGTTCTTCATGCCACTCGTCTTTCCGCTGGCCCTGGTTGCCGTCGTGTGGCGGCTCATTTTCGCACGGGATGACCACGGCCTGCTGAATTCCGCAATCTCCCTGTTCACGGGCGGTTCCGTCGGTCCGCACGACTGGCTTGGAAGCAGCGCAACTGCCTTGGGGGCGATCATCGTGATGTCGATTTGGCAGAGCGTGAGCTTCCAGATGATCATCCTCCTCGGGGGACTGCAGGCTGTTCCCCATGACCTGTATGAGGCTGCCTCCCTGGACCGCGCTGGACGATGGAGTCAATTCCTGCACGTGACCGTGCCCGGAATTCGAAACACCCTCATCTTCGTGGCCCTGCTGACCACGGTCTTCTCTTTCCGCCTCTTTGACCAGGTGTACCTTCTCGGCCAAAGCGGATCCGTTGATATCGAATCGACCCAGACAATGATGTACCAGGTCATCACTACTGGCTATGACCAGAACAACATCGGCCAAGGCGCAGCCATGGCCGTGGTCTTCCTCGTCATTGTCACCATCGTCGCCGTCATCCAACGCCGGCTAGTCCGTCAGGAAGGAAGCATCCGATGACCCGCGTCCGAAGCATCAAACGGTCCCGGCTGCTCTCGAGGACCGGACGCTATGCCCTGCTCGTCTTCTTCGGCCTGATCTTCTTCGTTCCGGTGTACTACTTGCTGATCGGAAGCCTCAGGCCCGGTGACAAAGTCCTGGGCGGCCTGAGCGCCTTGGTCCCATCGGACCTGTCGCTCGACAACTATGCCGGGGTGTTTAACCGGTTCTCCAACGACACCACGGGATATGTGTGGCAGTTCGCTGGGGTCTCCCTGGCGGTTACCGCCGTTGTTGTACTCGGAGGTCTGCTGGTGAACTCACTCGCCGGCTACGCATTGGCGCGCATGAAGTGGCGGGGACGCAACATCGTGCTCCTCCTGGTGACCATCATGACAATCATCCCGTTCGAGGCGGTGGCACTGCCTCTTTACTACATGCTCTCCGGCCAACGGAACACACTATACGTCCAGGCCCTGCCATTCCTGGCCAATGCGTTCTCGATTTTCCTCTTCTACACGTACTTCCTCAGCATCCCCGTGGAGGTGGAAGAAGCGGCAACGATCGATGGGGCCGGACCGGTGCGGACACTCTTCCAAGTGGTGGCCCCCATGAGCCTGCCAGCTTACGCGACGGTAGCCATTCTGACTTTCCTGGGCCAGTGGGGCCAATATCTTTGGCCAGTACTCATGATTACCGACACCAAACTGCGGCCCCTTCCGCTGGAGCTGAGCGTTTTCCAAAACGCGCAGCCGCCGGAATGGGGACCGGTGCTAGCGTTCGGAGTCCTCTTTGTCTTGCCGGTGCTTGTTGTCTTCCTGATCTTCCAGAGATCCTTCGTCGCCAGCGTGGCAAGTTCCGGCGTGAAGGGTTGAGCGTCGCACCCGATTCCACCTGTTCCCCAGGAGAAAATGCACATGAATGAAGTAAATGGATTCGCGGCCGATGGCTTCGGCCCGGTGGCCGATGCCTACCGCAAAAGCGTCGGTGACGGCGAAGGCGGCTCTGCGCTGAACATCAGGGTCGGCGGTAAGACGGTCGTCGACCTGTGGGCAGGCCTCGCCGACCGGCACGAGGGAAGAGCTTGGGCACGTGATACGCCGACGGTAATCTTCTCTTGCACCAAAGGCCTCATCGCGGTCCTTGTCGCCATGCTGGTCGGCCAAGGCCGGCTCGGTCTGGACAGGCCGGTTGCCGATTACTGGCCGGAGTTCGGGGTTGCCGGCAAGGAGGCGGTCACAGTCCGTCAGCTCCTGAGCCACCGCGCCGGGCTTGCCGCGCCCCGGGAAGACATCAGCCTCGAGACCGCGCTCGACTGGCCCTCGATTGTATCCGTCCTGGCATCGCAGGAACCGTTGTGGAAACCCGGAACGGCGTATGGCTACCATGCATTGACTTACGGCTGGTACGTAGGCGAAGTCATCCGCCGCATTACCGGTACCAGCGTGGGCTCGTTCCTGCAAAAGTCCGTCAGTGGTCCGTTGGGCACCGACGCGTGGATCGGGATCCCGCCGTCGGTGGAGCCGCGGGTGGCCAGACTCAATGCGGGGAACAGCATCCGGAATCCGCCTGCGAGCGGCACGCGGCAACCAGATGAGGACGACCTGTACTGGGCCGGCCGGGCGATGACGCTGGGAACGGCTTTCCCGCCCGAGCTGGTGGTTGCAGGCGCAGGATTCGACTCGTCGGAGGTGCATCAGGCCGAGGTTCCGGGCGCGGGCGGAATCGCCACGGCCGCTGCACTCGCCACGATCTGGTCAGCGACAGTGGCTCCGACCGAGGGCGTGACCCTTGTGGAGAGCGATGTCGTCGACGACATGACCCAGGTCCAGAGCGAGGGGGAGCCTGTCTGGTGGCTTCCTGGCCCGTACCCCCGGTGGGGAACCGGGTTCATGCTCTCGTCTCCACGCCGGGAGTTCCTCACGTCCTCTTCGTTCGGACACGACGGCGCGGGCGGTCAGGTCGCTTTCGCGGACCCCGTGCATAGCATCGGCTTCGGCTACGTCACGAACACTCTCGAAAACCAAGACGATCCACGGGCGACATCCATCGTGCGAGCCCTGCGAAGAATCATGGAAGCCTAGCCAATGACCGATGAACGCTCAATCAACGGCATTGGAACCAGCCGCTCGCCTGAAGCCGCATCATCGGACAGCAGCAAACTGACCGCATCCCTGCCCATCTGTTCGTGGGGGAGGGCAACGGTGGTGAGGCCCGGACGTAGATATGAGGCCAATTCGTCGTTATCGAACGACACGAGTGAAACGTCGTCCGGAATCCGAAGACCTTTCTCCTGAAGCGCCTGATAAGCGCCGAACGCGAGCCGGTCGTTCATGCACAGCAGAGCGCGGATGTCCGGATGCCGACGCAGGATCTTCTTCGCCGCCACGTATCCGGTATCCGCCTCCCAGAGCCAGACTGATTCCCAAGCAGTGACGTCGATGCCGTGTTCGGCGACGGCATCCTTTATGCCTGCCACGCGGCGATTGACGGCGACCGAGCGGAAGAGGCCCCGCTCGGCTTCTTCCGAGTACCCGAGTACGGCCACCCCGTCCGCGATCTTGTGGCGGGCGAGTACTTCAACCGCGGTCCTCCCTCCGGTGTATTCGTCGGACAGCACGCTGACAGCATGCCTCTGACTCGTGGCGTTCAAGAGAACCGAACGCGTCCCTGCGGGCAGTTCGGGGATGTGTAGCTCCCGGGCACGCATGGAGGCAAAGATGATTCCGTCTACCTGCCTATCGAGTACGGCTTCGAGCGCCGAGGCTTCCAGTTTGGCTTCGCCACCGGTCTCGAGCACAAGCATGACATGGTCGGCGGCTCTCGCTGCCGCGAGGGCACCTTCGATCAGGCCGCTTGCGAATCTGGTTGTGGCGACGCGGTCCGATATGAAACCGATGGTCCGTGTCTTCTGCGTCCTCAGCCCTCTTGCCGCAACATTGGGGCGATAGTTCAGCTCGGCCGCCGCCGCGAGCACACGCTCGTGCGCCTCCTTGGACAGCCGGGTATCCGGACGTCCATTGAGGATCATCGAGGCGGCGGTGGTCGAAAGCCCGGCGAGCTTTGCAACATCTGCCAAGGTAACGCGCTTGGGCGCCATTCATACTCCTTCTGTGACCGCACGCGCCCCCGGGCAGGAGTAGTGCCATCTCAGTATATTTGCTAAATCCATTCATCTCCGGGCGGCGGCTCCAAAGGCAACGCTTTTCCCGGCAACCCCTACTGCAGCTTGAACAGATTGTGCGTCGCCGGTCCCTCCAGGAGCTTTCCCGCGGCGGAGTAACGCGAGCCATGCAGAGGGCAGTCCCAGGTCTTTTCGGCGTCGTTCCAGTGCAGGATCCCGCCCAGGTGCGCGCATTCCGCTGACACCCTGCACACCACTCCGTCCACCGTGCAGACGGCCGCGGGCTTCCCGTGGAAGAGCCCCGTGACGCCCGTTCCCTCGGCGGGGTTGGTTTCCTCCGTGATGGCCGGCTTCTCCTTCAGGGCTGCCTTGTCCCGGAAATTCTGCTGCTGTGTCTCTACGTTGTACGAAATCGTCGATGCTGCCCCGCGTGGACCCGTGACGCGGCGGTGGATCGTGTGGGCCCACTCCAGCTTTTCGCCACGGATATCGGCCGCGATGTCCAGCGCCGCCGCAACACCATTTGTCATGCCCCACTTGTTGTAGCCGGTGCCGAAGAAAATCTTCCCGTGGCCACGGGGGAACCTGCCGAAGAACGGCATGAGATTGGCAGCCTGGTAGTCCTGGGCAGCCCACGTGTGTGTGACCTCGGCACCCGGATAGTGCTGTTGGGCCCAGCCGAGCAGCTCATTCACATGGACCTGCGTCGACGGCGCCCGGCCACCCGGATGCCCGAAGCCGCCCACGAGAAGCAACGCCCCGCCGTCGGGCATTGGATAGTCCCGCAGCGAGCGGGTGGGCGGCTCAACGGAAAGGTACATCCCCGGCGGCGGGCTCATGCCTTCCGGCAGCCGCAGCGCGGCGGCGTACGAACGATTCGTCCGCAGCTTCGCGAAGTAAAGCCCGCGGTTCAGGATGGGTGTCCCGGTGGCGAGCACCACGTTGCGGGCGCGGACCTCGCCCTTCCTGGTGACCACCGTCATGGGATCGCCGTTGCGGACGTTCATGACGCGGATACCCTCCACGATGCTGCCGCCGGCAGCCCGAACATCCGCAGCCAGCGCATCCAAGACGTCCATCGGGTTGAACTGGGCCTGCTTCGCAAGCCGCAAGGCGTCGTCGACGTCGAACGGCAGCCCCGTCTCCCGGGTGGACTTGACGTTCAGTCCCGCAGCCCGGGCCATGAAGGCTTCCGCACGGAGCCGATCCGCGCCGGCCGGGGTGGTGGCGAACGTGTAGGCATCCCGATACTGGAAAGGCACACCCCGCTCCTCGAGATAGGCGAGCAACCACTTCTGGGCTGCCCTGTTCGCGTCAACGTAGGCGCGGACCACGTTCACCGAATACTGGTCCCGAAGCCTGGACAGCGTGGTGCCCTGCAACAGGGTCAGCTTGGCCGTGGTGTTACCGGTGTTGACAGCCCCGATATGTCGGGCCTCGAGGACCAGCACATTGCTCCCGGTCCGTGCCAGCATGAGTGCCGTGGCCAAGCCCGTGATTCCGGCGCCGACCACGACGGTGTCGTAACTGTTCCCCGGCGTGAATTCATCGGGGCTCGCGGCTGCGGAAACCTCGCGCGCGTCTAGCCACAAAGAAGTCATAGCGGTCCCACGTCCCTTCAGCCGGGCGCGGTCCACACCGGAAGTAGCGCGGCGGCGGCCCGGTAGTGCCAGAGAATCAGATGACCGCAGCAGAAGCAAGAGGGGAGCGCGCCGAGGAATTCGCCCGCTCCTGGCACATCCTGATCAAGGGTTCGATCAGATAAGGCGCCCACTGCTGAGGCGCCAGGTCGGTCAGGTCAGGTTCAACTAGCTCCGCAGGTTCCTGCCGCGACCGCCGGGGGAGGCGAGATGCCTGGCACGGCCGCCCCACTTGGCCCATTCGCGGGGCTGGACCGAGGGCCGCCCCAGGTGGTAACCCTGTCCGATCGTCACTCCCAGGCCTTTAAGGGTGGCAAGTTCGGCCTCGGTTTCGATGCGTTGGGCGGTCAGGACCGCACCGATCTTCCGCGCGAACCCGACCTCCGCCTCCACGAGTTCCCGCCGGAGCGGATCCTGGTTGAGGGCTGCAGTCAGACTCCAATCCAGCTTGATCATCTCGGGCTTGAGCCGAAGAATATGGCTGGCCCCGGCGAAGAAGGAGCCGGTATTTTCGATCGACAGGCGCATGCCGGCACTGCGCAGCGGCGCCACGGCCGCGTCGAGCGAAGCGGCCTGCTCCGGGGGGAACTTCCCGGAGACTTCAAGGATCATCCGGGCGGGCGCCACCGGAGTTTGCTCGAAAAGCACGGGAAGGCGCGGATCGAGGCAGACCGCCTCGGAAAGCTTCAACGCCACGAAAAGGTGGGGCGGCAGATCCAGCGCGGCCGTGAGCCCGGACTCCAATGCCGCGAATTCAAGATCCGTTCGGAGTCCCGTGTCCTCGGCTTCCGTGAACCAGTAATCGGCAGGATCCCCACTGTCGCTGACGAAACGCGTCAAAGCCTCGGCGCCGACGACTGTGGCCGTGGTGAGGTCGAAAACCGGCTGGAAGGCGGTCATCAGCATCCGGTCCCTGAGGACCGCCTCGAGCCGCGGGCTGCTGGGGTCCTGGCTGCTTGGGTCGCCTTGCGGGGCTGGATCGCCTTGCCGGGCCGTGTCGTCTTGCGGGGCCGTGTCGGGCTGGCCTGGCCGTTCCGACCTGAGTGAGGTCAAGTGCGCCAACAACGCCTCTTCCGGACGCCCGGGGTGGGCAGCAATGTGCTGGCGAAGTTGCTCACGAACCGCATCCGTTGCCTGCGAAGAGTCCGACAACACCTCATCGATGATTTCCAGGACCTGGCGGCGCAGCCCACGCAACTGCATGACGGGTGGCTCCACAGTCTCCGGACGGGCCCGCATCCCGGTGTTGTTCAAAGACGGTTTCCGCTTCGACATGAAGTTATTCCTTTGCCTTTAGCTCCGGCTGAGCCCGGGACCTGCAAACTAAGGGAATACTACCGCCAAACAAACCGGACGGCCCGGATTGAAAAGAAATCTTCACGGGGACGTAACGTGCGGTGCGCACGGGATGCAGTTACGCACGTCCGTGTTCTGTTCCGGAATCTTCCGCGCCTGACAGAAGCGCGTAATATCCCGGAACCCACTGCGGAAGACCGCTGGCGTTCATCGGGACCACTTCGATGTTAACCGGGCCGTCCGCAATTAACTGCCAGTCCGAATCCGAAAATACGCCGTGCCGTTCCCTGGCACCGAAATGCCCGGGCCGGGGAAGGTTCTCCAAGGCGCGCCGCAACTGCACGGGCATGCTCTGCCGGGTGGCGCCGAGCTCAGTCAGGTAACCGAGGCTATTTCCGCGGAAGTTGGTTTCGGCCAGTAACACCCGGCCTCTGTTCACGATGACCTTTCGCAGGTTGGCAGCCATGGCGGCCTGCTTGCCGGGTTTCAGGACGTGGAAGACTCCGCGGACGAAGACATTGGCTGGACCCAGCCGCTCCAACAGGACCTCACCGGCACCTGCCGCCGCAGCATCCAGAACCATGAAGTCGGCATTTTCGATGCCTTCTGCTTCCTTGCTCGCCCTCTCGACCGCCCCCTTGGATACGTCGATCCCGAGAACTCGTGGAAACAGGCCGGCAAGCCAGCGGGTGTGGGTTCCGTTGCCACACCCGACGTCGACTACCGGAAGGGCTGGATCGAAGTGAGCTGCAATCGCGTCGGAGTACTGCGCACGCTCGGCCGACGAGTCGGAATCCCAAAGGACGTCTCCGGAACGGCCAGTGGTGCGGATTCCACGCCAGTACCCTTCCCAGGCTGCGTCTGGGTTGCGCGGTGCCCGGGAAGCGAGGCGGACTACTGTGGGGACTAGCAGCATCTGGTCCCAAAGCTTCGACATGCGCTAACTCTACAGATGCCGCGCTGGCTGGCGGAGCTGATGCGGTATTTTCGCGGCCGGTACCGGATATCCGTAAAAGTAGCCTTGCCCGTAGAGGCAACCCATGGCCCGCAGCTGGGCCGCCTGCTCTGCGGTTTCGATGCCTTCCACGGTCGCATTGAGCCCCGCAGCGAAAATCAGCTGCAGAATGGCTGAAACGAAGTTTTGCTGCCGGGAGTCCGACTCCATGTCCTTGATGAGGGACTGATCGACCTTCACTGTGTCTGCCGGAAGCGAGCGAAGGTAGCTGATGGACGAATAGCCGGTACCGAAGTCGTCAATTTGCAGCCCCACGCCGAGCTCCCGGAGCCTGCTCAGGACTTGTTCCTGTCCGGTTCCCCGGGACATCAATACGGTCTCGGTGATTTCCAGGACCAGACGCCGCGGATCCACGCCATACTTGGCCAGCGTGTCGCTGATGTCCTCCAGCAAGTCGGTTCGAAGCAGTTCGGCGGCAGAAAGATTGATGTGCAGGCAAAAGTCTGTCAGGTCCGGGTCGGTTTGGCTCCAGCGCCCCATTTGGGCGAGGCTTTCATGCAGCACCCACCGTCCCAGCTCAAAGATCAAGCCGGTTTCTTCTGCGATGCCAATGAAACTGCCGGGCATAATGGTTCCGCGCACGGGGTGATGCCATCGGAGGAGGGCTTCGATGCCGATCACGCGGCCCGAAGCCAATTCGACCACCGGCTGATACAGCAGCGCCAGTTCTCCTCCGGCAACGGCGGTGCGTAGTTCGGCGGTTATTCGCGACCTTTCCTGGACTGCGTCAAGCATCTCCGGCTGGAAGAGCTGGACATTGTTGCGGCCCCGCGCCTTTGCCTGATACATCGCAATGTCGGCGTCGCGCATCAGCGCCTCCGCCCGGTACCCCGGCTTGCCGACGCAAACGCCGATGCTCGCCATCGCCCAAACCGTTTCTATCCCGATACACATGCTGTCCTGCAGATACTCCGATGCGCGGTGCGCAATTCGGATGATCTCCTCTTCCGTGGCCGAGGTAATGAGGATGGCAAACTCATCCCCGCCCAGGCGGGCCACTGTATCCTGCGGCCTGACGGCTGAGCGGAGACGTTTGGCAACCTCCACCAGCACGGCGTCACCGGCGCTATGGCCCAGGATGTCATTGACGGCCTTGAAGGAGTCCAGATCCAGGAGCAACACGGCCGGGGCTCTTCCGCCGTCCGTGCAGGAGAGGATCGCTTCCTGGATCCGCTCGGTAAGCAGCGTCCTGTTTGCAAGTCCGGTGAGGGCATCTGTCTTGGCCATCTGTTCGAGCTCAACCTGCGTCCGCCGCAGCATCGCCGTGCGTGCGGCCACCCGCTCTTCGAGTTCCGAATGAATGTAGCCCAGTTCTTCTGCGAGCAGGTTGACTCCCGTGATGACAGCATCAATGTCATCCCGGTCCTCCGAAGGTTTAATGCGGGCGTCCAGATCGCCGGCAGCCAATCGGACCACGCCGTCAACCAACTGCTGCAGGCGCGTGTCCTCAACGCTCTCGCTCGAGGTCACGTAATTCCTGCGGGCAGAATCAGGAAGCACAACCGGGGCTCACACGCCCGCATTGAGCCAGTCCAGGGCCTCGCTGCGCGATGTGAAAAAACGGGTCGGGCAAGGCGGGATGTGGACTCCCAGGAAAAAGTTCGCCAGGACCCGGTCTACTGGCGACGTACCCAACAAAGCGATGCGCGAAGCGCCGCAGGGAATAGACCATATACCCCGGGCCTCCCGGCTGACGGAAGCGACAGTGGCCATGTCTACAAGCATCGGATGCTGTTCCTGCTGGCACAGCTCGTTGACTTTCGCCATGGCCACCCGGGCATCCTCAACTTCAATATCGACCCCGGGACGCCAACGCAGATGGAGAAGTCCATCGACGCCTAAAGCGACACTGGCCTTTCCACCGTCCTCAGTATCCGGCACCACGATCACGTCCTCCCCCGACAAGCAGCAATCGCCAACCCCGACAGCGTAGCTTTCCCGAGCATTGGTCCTCAAGCCTCCTACGCATTGCATTTCGAACGGCCAGGGCATCCACTGCGCCTTTCGTCCCGATCCTCCCGGCTCCACGTGGGTAGAATCGAGGCCTGAACACTGCCGGAACGCATCTGAAGACGGAGAAACAATGTCAGCATGGCTCGAAGTCGGCCCTAACAACTACGTGTTGGAGACCGAAGGGTGTCTGCTCAACACGGGCCTCGTTGTAGGCACGGAACGAGCCATGGTGATCGACACCGGTTGCGGGCCCCGCCAAGGCCGGCAGATCCTCGCCGCCGTCCGCGAAAAGACCCAGCTGCCGCTGGTCGTCGTGAACACCCACGCCCATTACGACCACTACTTCGGCAACGCCGTTTTTGCTGACGACGGCGTCACCGAGTTTTGGGGGCACGTCAACTGTGCGGCGACAATCGACGACGACGGCGACCACCAGCGCCGCTTCGTCGCCGCCACGGAACCTGAGATGGCCGCGGGCCGGGGCGACGCCGTCGAACTCGTCATTCCCAACGCGATCGTCAAGGACCAGCCCGTCCTGGTTGACCTCGGCGGCCTCACCGCCACCCTGTTCTACCTGGGCCGCGGCCACACCGACGGCGACCTCCTGGTAGGCACGCCCAGCACCCTATTCGCCGGTGACCTCGTGGAACAAGGCGCGCACCCCTCGTTCGAGGACTCCTACCCGGAAGATTGGGCAGACGTCCTGCGGCACATCTCCGCCCTGCGGCATCGTTACGAGTTCCTCATCCCCGGCCACGGCAAGCCCTGCAGCGACCAATTCGTGAAGACCATGGCCGACACCATGTCCACAGCGGTACGGCAAGCAAGGCAGTCGATCCGGGACACGCCGTCGGACGCTACCAAAGCGATACCGGTGCTTCCCTACGGACCCGAGCAATCACGCTGGTTCATCAAGCGGCTCCAGGAGACGCAAGCGCACCACTAAGGGGTGTGTTTGAAGGTCAGCGTTGGGGAGACGCCGGCGGGGCAGCGGTCATCAGTGGGTTCCGGATTCGTGGACGGCGTGGCCGGCGGGTTCGAGCTGGAAGGTGGAGTGTTCGACGTCGAAATGCCCGGTCAGGCAGCTTTGCAGCTGGTCAAGGATGAGCGGGGCGTGTCCGTCGTTGAAGCAGCTCTCGTCCAGGACGACGTGCGCGGAGAGGGCCGGAAGGTCCGATGTGACTGTCCAGACGTGCAGGTCGTGGACGTCATGCACGTGCCCGGTTTCGAGGAGGTGTTCCCTGACCTGGTCCAGGTCGACACCTTCCGGCGCCCCTTCCAGGAGGATCCTCCCGGAGTCCCGCAGCAGCCCCCACGCGGCGTGCAGCATCAGGGCCACCACGATGAGCGAAGCAATCGCGTCCGCACGGGTAAAACCGGTGGTCAGGACGACGAGCCCGGCGACCGCCGTCGCAATGAACCCGTAGAGGTCGGTCAGGATGTGCTGGAATGATCCCTCGACGTTCAGGCTGGACCGGTTGGCTTTGGCCAACACCCACACCGCCACGAGGTTCACGATGATCCCGAGGATCGCGACCACCAGGACAGGGCCGCCCTGGACCGGCGGAGGATCGAGGAGGCGGTGGATGGCCTCCACAGCCACGAGGGCGCTGATGACCAGCAAGGTGATTCCGTTGGCGGCGGCGGAGAGGATTTCCGCGCGCTTGAATCCGAACGTCCAGATTCCCCGCGCCGGCCGGGCCGCGAGGTTGATCGCCCAGAGCGACACGGCGATCGCTCCTGCGTCGGTGAGCATGTGCCCGGCATCCGAGAGCAGGGCCAGTGAGCCGGAAACGACGGCGACAATCACCTCGATGATCATGAAGCCGACGATCAGCGCCAACGCGACAACAAGATAGCGCCGGTCTGCGTTCGCTGCTATTGCGTGGCTGTGGGCATGGTGTTTGGAGGAGTTCCCCGACGTGTCGTGGGTATGGTGGTGGGTGCTCATTGGCCCTTGGCCTTCTTGGCCGTGCGCTCGGGATGAACGGCCACGGTATGTCCGGTGTGGGTCAAGCCCAGGTCCAGCAGCATCCGTACGTGCCCATCATCCAGACGGTAGTAAGCCATCCGGCCGCGCCTCGAAACGGAAACCACCCGGTGGGCGCGCAGCAGCCGCAACGCATGGCTGACCGCACTCTCGCTCATCGCCGTCGTCGCCGCCAGGTCGCACACGCACAGTTCCCCGCCTTCCAGCAGCGACGTCAACAGCCGCAACCGACCGGGATCGCCTAACAGCGAGAACACATCCGCCAGCTCGGCAATGTCATGGTCCGAGGGCAGGGCCGCCCGGACGAGTTCGACCTTGTCGGGGTCGACAAGTTTCACGCCGCATTCATCGACGGCTTCACGGGCAACCACGGGACCTCCAACATATGAACAACTATTCAGATGTCAGTATAGGGGAACGTGGTTCTAGCCAGGGGTGCCAGCTGGGAACTTCCTAGCAGTTATCCCCTTTGTTGCCTGAGCGAAACAATCGCGGCGTACGCTCCCCGTATGGGGAACAAGTTGATTGGGCTCTCGACTCGTGAATCGAAGCGGGAAATTCGGAAGCAGCGCCTTCAGCTGCTTGCGTACGTGGGCCTGGGGATCCTCGCGGTGGCGACCGTGGTGGTCGTCGTCATCGCGCTGCGGCGCTAGGGGGTTTGGCTGCTGGAGCTACCCAGGGGCCACCGGGGCTGATATTTTTCTGTGTACTCCTTCGGAGGAACACAAATATTGGGGGAAGAGCATGTATAAAGCACAGAAGCCACTTTTCATAGTCGCCATAGTGCTTGGAGCTACCGCCGTTCTGGTCGTTAACTACATCTGGATCGGTTCGGCGGTATTTGGGCTCAACACCTCGCGGCTCGATCCCGAGCACGGCCCTTCCTGGCCATTCGCGGTCGTATCCCTCTCTGTCGTCGGCGCGCTTTTTGCCTTAATGGGAGGAATCCTCTTTGCGGTATTCAGCGCGCATCGGACGCCCCACTCGCCGGACCGCCGGTAACTTCATCACGAACACTCACGCTCGTTCCTCCACGAAGCGCGAACTGGCAGCAGATGCCCTCTGGAAACGATTTTGCGGGCATCTGCTGCCAGTTCGCGCTTTAGGAAGCCGGCGCGGTCAGGATTTGGGCTGGCGTCAATCTTGCCCAAGGGGAGTCCGGGGCGCCTTGGACTGCGGCTTCCGGGCTGTCGCCTTGAGTCCACCACTTGGCCTCGAACGCGGACCCGTCGAAGAGGATGCGGTCGCCCTTATGGTAGACGGTCGCCGGCGCCCATCCCGGGAAGGTACCCGCGGGCACGGTTGCTTTGGGGCTTGGCCTATCTCCGGGCAGCACCGGACCCACCAGTTTCCACGGAGTGGCACCGCCCTGCAAGACCGGGTTATCCGGGACGTCAGCGCGGGTCCACCATTTTGCCTCGTAGACGCTGCCGTGCCAGACCACCCTGTCCGCCGCGGTGTAGGCGGCATTGGTGTTCCAGACCGGATAGGGGCTCGTTGCCGGGTCGTCGGTGGCGGTGGCCGTGGCGCTGCTTGACGCAGTGGCCGTAGGCGACGGAACCACAGTCGGGGTAGGCAGCGCCACGTCGTTGGCAAGGGTGGCGGAGAACAGCTGGGAACCCTGGACCACTCCGCTGCAGCTGTCCGAGACCTTGCTCAAGTCGGGGTAGTTGGGACTGCACGTTCTATCCCTGTTCATGGACCACATCGACAATCTGCCGACGCCCTTGTCTTTGGCGAAGCTGTTCATGGTGGAAGCGTCATTGAGGGTGAATATTTCACCGGCGATATCGTTCTGGCCGACCATGACGGTCAGGCCAAGCTTGCGCCAGAGGGTTTCGCTGCCGAAGTCAGTTCCGGCGTTGCGGTAGAGGGCATCAAGCTGGCCGTGGGCGGCATCCGCAGCCGATTCTGCGGCCCGGGACATGCTCCAGCTTGAAGGCTTACTCGCACCGAAATCCATCGCCATGATGTTCACGCCCTCCAGTTCGACCCCGCCGGCGAGGGTATGCGCCACGATGCCCTGGCCTTGGCTCGTGAGGCCATTCGGGTCGGCGGCAAGGGTCAGCCAAACGGCGAGGGGCTTGCCGCTGGCTGCGCGTTCCTTCTGGAGGGCGGCAATGGCTTGCGCCCGCCGGTCGGCAGCAGCCGTGTCCGTCAGCGCATTGCTTTCGATATCGAGATCGACGGTGGTGAGATCATAGCGATCCACAATCTGCCGGTAGGCATCAGTCAGGGCCTTCGTGTCTTTGCAGGAAACGGCGAGTTCGCTGTTGCTCAGCCCGCCAAAGGATACCGCTGTGGCTCCGCCAAGCTGGCGGAGCCGGGCGATCCTCCGGTCCAGGTCGAGATCGGAAGCTGCCTGGCCGGGGCTGTACACCGCACCCCAGGACGGGGCGCAGTCCTGCTTCGGATCGGCGACGACGAACGACAGCACCACGGCTTTCGCGCTGGGCACGGCTGGATCTTCGAACGCGAAGCGCGGCGTCGCTGTCACGTCCACATAGCCGGAGAACACCGAAGGCATGGATGCCGCGGCACTGACGTCCTGGACGTTCCGGAGGCCGAGATAGCCAGCCGTGACCGCCGCGACCACAATGACGCAAAGGATTCCCAAACGCAGGACGGACAGCCGGCGGCCGGGAAAGCGCTTCGACACAGAGATACCCCTAGAACTTTGTGAATAAGGACTTCACGGATGTCTGGGAAAGATCTCACCCCCGGGAAACGCAGCATCTTGCGTAGCATTTCCATGAGTTCTGTCGGAACTCCGCGTTGTTCGCCTATCATAGGGGCGCACTGGAGTGCGGTCCGTTACATTACGCCCGCATTGTGCCGCGCGCCCGCTGGGGGTGCACGGACAGCGAATGGGGATTCATGTCGGATCAGATCGTGCTGCTTCGCCCCGATGAACAGGGAACGGCCGAGGGGCAGTCTTCAAAAGCCCGAAAGCGTCAGTGGGGCGCGGAAAAACGCTCCGAACCGCTCTCGATCGTCCACCCTGCACCATCGCGGCGGAAAATAGTCCTCGGCCGCATCGCCGTACTCACCACCGTGCTCGCCTGGGTCGGCTATGTGGTCACGACGGTGCTCAAGCAGTTGGTGGACAACCCCGGCGCCGGATTCCGCTTCGGCGCCGAATCCCTGTCCTACCTGGTGGTGGTGTCCTTCCTGACGTTCTCGGCCCTGATGTACCTCACTGCCCGCCAGGGCGCCCTGACTCGTTTCCGGGCCCACCGCCGGGTTCCCCGAGGGGAACTGGACCGGCACTTCTTCGACTACTCCGAGGGCATCACCGTGCTGATTCCTTCCTACGCGGAAGAGCCGGAAGTCGTCCGTGGCACCATGTGGTCCGCGGTCCTGCAGGAGTTCCCGGACCTCAGCGTTGTGCTCCTTCTCGATGATCCGCCCTTCCCCGAAGACCCCGACGTACTCCGGCGCCTGGAAGCCACGCGCGCGCTCGCAGGCCAGATCGCGGACACCCTCAAGGAACCGGCGGCCAGGGTCAACGCGGCCTACGCGAGGTACCGCCGTCGTCGTGATCAGGGACCTGAACTGGACGCGGGCACCGAAGTGGAGCGGCTGATCGCCGAATACGAATACGCTGCGGAGTGGCTCGAAGCAATGGCGGAGACCGAGTCCGTCGAGGACCACGTGGACGAGTTCTTCGTGGACCTGGTCCTCATGGGCCTGGCACGGGAACTACGACTGGTGATTCTGGCCCTTACGGCCGCCAACGCCCAGCAGGCCTCGCCCGGCCCGGAACGCATCGCTGAGCTGTACGCGCGGCTTACCTGGATCTTCAACGCCCGGGTGTCCACGTTCGAGCGAAAGCGGTTCGCCAGCCTCTCCCACGAGGCCAACAAGGCCATGAACCTGAACGCCTACCTCTCGCTCATGGGCGGGACTTGGCACCCGGAACAGACAGCGGACGGCACCGTCTTGCGGCCCGCAGGGGTTTCTGGCCCTGCAGGGGTTTCCGACGGCGGCGCGCTCTCGATCCCGGACACCACCTACGTCCTGACCCTGGACGCGGACTCGCTGCTGCTGCGCGATTACTGCCTCCGCCTGGTCCAACTCCTCGAATCTCCGGGCAATGAGCAGGTAGCCGTTACCCAGACCCCGTATTCCTCCTTCCGAGGCGCCCCGACGCGGATCGAACGCATCGCCGGCGCCACCACGGACATCCAGCACATCCAGCACCAGGGGCTGACCCAATACGGCGCCACGTTCTGGGTGGGAGCGAACGCCGTGATCCGCAAACGCGCCTTGGAAGACATCGTTGAGATTTCCACGATGGGCGGCTTCGAGGTCAGAACCTACATCCAGGACCGCACCGTCATCGAAGACACCGAGTCCAGCGTGGACCTCGGCAAGCACGGCTGGACCTTGGTCAACTACCCGGAGAGGCTCAGCTACAGTGCCACGCCGCCCGACTTCGGATCGCTCGTGGTCCAGAGACGCCGTTGGGCCAACGGCGGCCTGCTGATCCTGCCCAAGCTCTGGGAACAGATCCGCAACCGCCGAGGCCAGGCGCGGCCAGTCCTCTTCCGCGAAATCCTGCTCCGGGTCAACTACATGGCCTCCATCACCTGGGCCAGCTTCGGGCTGCTGTTCCTCCTGGCGTACCCCTACGACAGCCGTCTCCTCAGCCCCTTGGTCTTCCTTGCCGCGCTGCCCTACTTCCTGGCCATGGGCAGCGACCTGCGGGACTGCGGCCACCGGTTCAGCGACATCTTCCGGATCTATGGTTTCAACCTCGTTCTCCTGCCGGTCAATCTGGCCGGCGTCCTGAAGTCTCTCCAGCAGGCGCTCACGGGAGACAAGATCCCGTTCGTCCGCACCCCCAAGGTCAAGGACCGCACCGCTGCCCCGGCCCTCTACGTCCTCGCTCCGTACCTGATCGTCGCGTTCTCCTTGTTGACCGTCTGGCGCAACTGGGAACTGGGAAACTGGGGCAACGCCGCATTCGCTGCCTTCAACGCCGTCATGGCCGCCGGCGCGATCCGGGCCTACATCGGTCTGGCCAACTCCGGAGTGGACATGTACCTGGGCGTGTTGAACTGGCTGTATGTCGCGCCCAAAAAGCCGAAAGCGCTACCGCCGGCCATCATCCCCAAAACTCCGGAGCAGGTCGATTGGGAGTCGCTGCTCTATCACGGGGACCGCCGCCTGAACCGCGACCTCCGCGGCAAGAACGACCGCCGGAAACGGGCCGGATCGGTGTAGGGCTACGCTGTCCTTGGACGTCGGTCTTCCGGCGCCGCAAGGGCATCGGAAAGGGCCACGATGAATCCACTGGCAGTGGTATTGGGATCCACCGGCTACATCGGGGGACGGCTCGTCCCGCGCTTGCTCGACGCCGGCTACGACGTCCGCGTCCTGGTACGCCACGCGAACAAGCTCAGGGACGTCCCCTGGGCAGGGGGCGTGGATGTGATGATTGGCGACCTTGAGGACGTGGACTCCCTGCGGCAGGCCTTTGCCGGGGCTGACGCCATCTACTACCTGGTCCACTCGATGGGTCCTTCCGGCGAGCGGTCTTTTGAAGAGACCGAAAGGCTTTGCGCCAGCAATGTTGCACGGGCGGCGGCCGACGCTGGCGCCGGGCGGATCATTTACCTGGGCGGACTCCACCCGGAAGGAACGGAACTCAGCCGGCACCTCCGATCCCGCAAGGAAGTGGGCGACATTCTCCTTTCGGAAGCGCGGGTGCCTGCGATAGTGCTTCAGGCCGGCGTCGTGATCGGCTCCGGTTCGGCCTCTTTCGAAATGATCCGGCAACTGACCGAGGTGCTGCCCCTCATGGTGGCTCCGCGATGGGTGCGGAACAAAGTCCAGCCGATCGCTATCCGCGACGTACTGTATTACCTCGTCGCCGCAGCAGGACTTCCGACCTCGCTCAACCGCACCTTCGACCTCGGTGGCCCGGATGTCCTCCGCTACGACGAGATGATGAACGGCTACGCCGCGGAAGCGGGCCTGAGGCGCCGGCCCGTGATTTCACTGCCCGTCCTGACTCCATGGCTGGCATCCCAGTGGGTCAACCTCGTCACCCCCATACCCCGTTCCTTGGCCGTGCCGCTCATCGGATCCCTGCAGCAGAACTGCGTGGTCGGGGAGCAGGACATCCACCGATATATCGATCCGCCCGAAGCCGGGCTGCTTGGATACCGGGAATCCCTTCGCCTGGCGTTGGCGCGCGAGGCCGCCGGGGAAGTGGAAACAAGCTGGCAGAACTCCTCCGTTCGCGGTGCCCCGAGTGATCCGCTTCCCAGCGACCCGCAATGGGCTGGCCACCTGGTGTACCAGGACAACCAGGAGCAGGCTACGACAGCCACCCCGCAACAACTATGGCAAGTCATAGAAGGCATCGGCGGCGACAACGGCTGGTACTCGTTTCCCCTGGCCTGGTCCGTGCGCGGCTGGATGGACAAGATCGTGGGCGGAGTCGGGCTCCGCCGCGGCCGGGTCAGTCCTACCCGTCTGAATACCGGAGACGCGCTGGACTTCTGGCGCGTGGAGGAGATCGACCGCGGCTCCCTGTTGCGCCTCCGCGCGGAAATGAAGGTCCCAGGGCGCGCCTGGCTGGAAATGCGCGCCGAAGAAGCCGAAGGTGGGGCTCTGTACCGACAAAGGGCGGTCTTCTTCCCCAAGGGGCTGGGCGGACGGTTGTACTGGCTGGCGGTGCTGCCGTTCCATGGCGTCATCTTCAAAGGAATGGCCAACCGCATCACTGCCGCCGCGGCGTCGATGGCAGACGACGATCCGGCGTTGCCTTAAACATCGATAAGTGTGAATATTTACCTGTGTCTATGTCCATGGAGTTAACGCCTGTCCAGACGGTGGCGTGTTGTTCGCCGCTGTCCCGGGAACCCTTGTCGGAATCCGAAGCCGAAGGAATCGTTCCGCTGCTGAAAGCTCTGGGTGATCCCGTGCGGCTGCGGCTGATGTCCCTGGTGGCGTCCCACGAGGGCGGCGAAGCCTGCGTATGCGATCTCAACGACGCCTTTGAGCTGTCACAGCCCACCATCAGCCACCACCTGAAGGTCCTGCACGAAGCGGGCCTCCTGGAACGCGAGAAGCGCGGCGTCTGGGTCTACTACCGCGCCCGCACCGATGCCCTGTCCGGCCTGGCGGCCTTGATCGGGGGACAGGCCCAGTGAGCGTGCTGTCACGGCGGGCCGTGGCGGAGTTCGCCGGCACTGCCTTCCTGGTCATGGCCGTGGTGGGGTCCGGCGTCATGGCCTCGCGCCTGTCCCCGGACGACGTCGGACTGCAGCTCTTGCAGAACAGCGTCGCCACGGGCGCCGCCCTCGTGGCGTTGATCCTGGCCCTGCAGCCTGTCTCGGCATCCTTCAACCCCGTGGTCACTGTGGTGGAGCGCGCACTGGGGATCCTGGACACGCCCACGGCGTTGGCCCTGATCGCCGCCCAGTTCGCCGGGGGCCTCACCGGAACCGTGCTCGCCAACCTGATGTTCGGCCTCGACGCAGTGACACTCTCAACGCACGAACGTGCCGGCGGAGGGCTGTGGCTCGGCGAAGTCATCGCCACCATGGGGCTGCTCCTGGTTATCTTCGGCACCGTCCGCTCCGGCCGACCGGACAAGGTTGCCTTTGCCGTGGGCGGGTACATCACGGCCGCCTACTGGTTCACCAGCTCAACCAGCTTCGCGAACCCGGCTGTGACCGTGGCCCGGACCATCACCGACACGTTTTCCGGGATCGCCCCGGCCTCTGCCCCGGCGTTCATCCTCGCCCAGTTGCTGGGCGGCGGCCTCGGGTTCTTCCTGGTCCGCGCCTTGTACCCAGGTGTTGCCACGTTGCCCGCAGCCTTCCCGGCGCCCGATCGAAAGGTCCTCTCATGAGCACTGAAACCGTCAAGAAACCCTCCGTCCTCTTCGTCTGTGTCCACAACGCAGGCCGTTCCCAGATGGCTGCCGCCTTCCTCACGACTCTTGGCGAGGGCCGGATCGAGGTCCGATCGGCGGGTTCGCAGCCTGCAGATAAAGTCAATCCGGCGGCCGTCGAAGCCATGGCCGAACTTGGCATCGACATGTCCGCCGAAATCCCCAAGATCCTCACCACCGAAGCCGTGAAGGAATCCGACGTCGTCATCACCATGGGCTGCGGCGACGAATGCCCCTACTTCCCGGGGAAGCGCTACGAGGATTGGGTCCTCGAAGACCCGGCCGGCCGGGGCCTGGACGCCGTCCGCCCCATCCGCGACGAGATCAAGAGCCGCATCGAGGGCCTGATCGAGTCCCTCACGCCTGCCGCCAAGTAGCGCTACATTCTGCTGGATCACCGCCGAGGTATCGGAGGAAGATCTGCGCCTTTCCGGGGCATGAGCCGCGGGCGGCGCCGGGTGATCCAGCAGAATGTCGGCGGTCCGAACTGCCCGGCACGGCCCGTATGTCAGGTTTGGGGCCGGCGCCGCCTAGAATTGCTGGTTGAAGCAATCTAAACGAGAGCCGCGGCGCACAACGCTGCGAGTCCTAGGGGACAAGACCATGCCGGATTCTGTGGACAACGAAGCCAGCGCCGCTGCATCTAACGAAGGGCAGCCCGAACTTCGTCGACGCCGCGATCGCCGCCGCGAAGAGGGTGACGCCTGGACAGGAACTATGCCGATCATTACGCCGAACGACTCCGACGCGCCCGCATCCACTCCTGCCCCGCTCCAAAGCAGATCCTGGGCCGAAGCGGCAGCCGCCGCCGACGCGTCCGCCGGGGCGGTAGCGGACTCGGGCAGCGGTGACGCGAGCCGCGTGGAACCACGCGGCGACATCGCGACGGCGGCAGCACCGGCGTCGGGCGCTGGTTCCCCGGCTGCCGCACGGGCCGGACGCGCCGCAGCCGCCAACGCTCCGATTTCCGACTTCATCTCCTCGCCGGGTTCGTTCGTGCGGGAACAGAAACCGCGTCCCGTCGGTGGCTTCCGCGGCATGCTCTACAGGTTGACCGGCGGGGCCTGGAACCTCGGGCCGAGCGCCAAGCAGCGTGAAGAGGACGAGCTGGCGCGGCGCATTTCCCGCCAGCTCCAAGGCAGCTACAACACGGCCGTCCTGAGCCTCAAGGGCGGGATCGGCAAGACCTCCACCACGGTCGGCGTGGGGCTCACCTTGGCGGAATTCCGCGGCGACCCGCCCTGCGCCATCGACGCCAACCCCGATTCGGGCGACCTCGTGGAGCGCGCCCTGGGCGAGGGCATCTACCAGAAGGCCACGCCGCGCACCATCACGGACCTGCTCAAGAACGTCGACAATGTCGATTCGCTCACGGCACTCGCCCGGTACATGCATCATGCCGGCCGACTGCACCTGATCGCCGGCGAACAGGACCCGGAAGTTTCGGACTCACTGACCGCCGAGGAATACCTGCGGATCCGCCAGCTGATCTCGGGCTACTACTCCGTTGCCCTGACCGACTGCGGCACCGGCGTCACACACAACGCGATGAGCGGCATCCTGCAATCGGCCGACAACCTCATCATCGCCGCTGGCTATGCCGTGAGCGGCGCCAAGCGTGCCCGGAGCACCCTCCAATGGCTTGCGAGCCACGGCTACGAGGAACTCGCCCGCAACGCGATCGTGGTCATCACTGACAAGGACGAGGTGTCTTCCCGCGTGGACAAGGACGCCATCGAGGAACACCTCTCCGGGATCTGCCGCCAGTTGATCGCCGTCCCGCACGACAGGGGAGTGGCCGACGGTGACCTGGTCACCCTGGACGTCCTGCGCCCCGATACCCGCCGTGCGTACAAAGAGATCGCGGCCGCGATCGTGGACGGGTACGTGTAGCGCCTCCCCTTTTCGGTGGGGCGACTTAGTAGTAACGGGTTCTTACTCGACGACTATGCGGATTGCAAATTGTCGCTTCCGTCGGGATTTCCCTAGAGTTGCACCTGGACGTCATTCGCTTTGCGGGGCGTCCTCGCCATGACCGGGAACTGGGCCCGGGCATGGTGCACCCCGTTCCGTGCCTTCGTGACACCCTGCTGCGCCCGTTTCTGGACCCGAGGCCAGCACCCCAGGAGCCTCTTTTGATTCCCAATAAACTTGCCTTGATGTTTGCTGCCGTGCTTCTCCTCGGACTGAGGGGTGCCACCGGGGCTCGCCCCTCCGCTAACCCAGCGCCCGACGCCGCCCCCGCACCAATCGCGAACGCCGCACCTGCCGCTGAGGTGGCCCCGCTCGTTACCCCGGCTCCAGCACCGCCAGCGGTTCCGCAGCCTGCCGCCGAACCCGGGCCCGCCGTCGTCGTGCCCCAGGCTGCCGTCCTGCCCCAAGCTGCCGACGTGCCCCAAGCTTCCAAGGGCGGCTCCGTGAAGGTGCTCGACACCACCGCAGCCATCACCGATCCCAACTGGTTCCGTCAGGCCTATGCCGAGGGTTTCCGCCTCTACGTGATGCACTCCACCGTCTGGGGCACGTGCACCCCGTGGCAACAGACCCAGGCCCAATTGAAGATGGCGCTCGACGCCGGCCTCAAGATCGCGGTCTACACCCGTGACGCTTCGTGCTGGGAGAACGGGATCAAAGCCGCCGGCCCGTACATGTCCCGACTGCAGTTCTTCGCCCTGGATATCGAGCCCGGGGGATCCTTGGTGACGCGGGCCATGGTGGATGGCGTGCGGAGCCTGGGCGTGCGGCCTGTGATCTACAGCGGCAGCGGCATGTGGCCAGGCCTGATGGGCAACAGCACCGCATTCTCGGACGTGCCCCTCTGGGATACCGACACAAGCAACCTCAACTACTCCAGCTGGACCGCAGACTACCTGGCTCCGGCACCTGTGCAGTACGGCGGCTGGAACACGGCCGGCACCATGCGCGTGGGGATCCAGCAGAAGTTCGAACACACCCTGAACGGCATCAACGTGGACCTGAACTCGTTCGACGCGAGCTTCCTGAAGTAGGCGCTGCGCCAAATTCCTGCCGGATAGGGAATTCCGGGCTCGCAGGGACAACTGAATGCCTCGCGCTGCGCTGAATGGCCGGCGCAGCCGGAAATCCCTTCGCGAGAGGTATTTGGCGCGTCGCAAAGGAGGCAGCGTCCTAGGATGAAAGGGATGACCACCACCAGCACCCTTCAGCCCTTCAATCTTCGCAGCATTGCCCTGCCCGCTTTTGGGCCCGCCCTGCTGTTCTGTATCGGCGAAGGGGCGGTACTTCCGGTGGTGGCATTGTCCGCCCGCGACCTTGGTGCTTCCGTGGCCGTTTCCGCGTTGGTGGTCACCCTGATCGGGCTGGGGTCGTGGTTCTTCAACCTGCCCGCGTCGCTCATCACCATCAAGTTCGGCGAACGATGGGCCATCGTCGCCGCGGGCGCCGCCGGAGCATTGGCCTTGTTGGCCGCAGGATTCGCGCCGCTCCTTGCCCACAACGGCATCTGGCTGCTCGCCGCGGCGATGACCGTCGTCGGGATGTCCACGAGCGTCTTCAACCTCGCGCGCCAGAAGTACCTCACGGAAGCCGTCCCGGTCATCTACCGGGCACGCGCCCTTTCGACGCTGGGCGGCGTCACCCGGATCGGCGTGTTCATCGGCCCGTTCGTGGGCGCGGCCGTCATGCAGTTCGCCGGGATCAGCGGCGCGTATTGGGTTGGCGTGGCGGGCATGGCGGCCGCCGCGGTGCTGTCCCTCACCATCCCGGACCTTGTGTTGCCGGACGACGTCGACGGCGGACGCAAGGGTCCCGAGCCCACCCTCCGTGGCGTCGCGGTTTCCCATGCGGGCGTGTTCCTGACCATCGGGACCGGGGTCCTGCTGCTCAGCGCGCTGCGGGCCTCACGCCAAGTGGTCATCCCTTTGTGGGCGGAGCACCTGGGATTGGACGCCACACACGCGTCACTGATCTACGGTCTGTCCGGAGCGATCGACATGCTGGTGTTCTATCCGGCCGGCAAGCTCATGGACCGCAAGGGGCGCATGTGGGTCGCGGTGCCGTCCACCCTCATCATGGGCGCGGCGTTGTTCCTGATACCGTCGTCCGCGGATTTTGTGGGGCTGCTGCTGGCTTCGCTCCTGATCGGCTTCGGCAATGGCATCAGCTCAGGACTCATCATGACGCTCGGCGCCGACTTTTCCCCGGATAAGGGTCGCGGGCAATTCCTCGGCTTGTGGAGGTTCATTTCCGACGCCGGTGCCACAGGTGGACCCGTGCTGCTCTCGGCCCTGACTGCCGCTGTGTCGCTCGCGGCGGGCGTCTGGGCCACAGGCGTGTTGGGCGTGGCCGCGGCGGCGGTGTTCGCCGTCGCACTCCCGAAACTCAAGCACCGCAGGAACTACTGAACCCCACCGGCGTCCGCCCAACTGACTAGCAATAGATGTCGTTCAGAGCGCGGCAAAGTCAACTGGTCGTAGCAACGCAGGGGGTTTAGGCTGCCTGCAGCAGCTGGTTGAGCCGGTTGGCTGGGGTTTGTAGGTTGAGGG